>NZ_CP098023.1:547500-885000 GCF_030440425.1 Microbulbifer sp. MI-G | reverse complement strand
TATTGACCAGGATATAGCGGTCTGGAGTCTTTGCCGTTTGCAGGTACTGAATCAGCCGCCGCCGTGGTTGTTGCCCGGCTTCTGCGCGCAACCCCATGCTGTAAAGCTGCTTTAACACTTCTGCGCCGCCCTCCGTGGCCAGGTACTCGCTGGGAATATTCCACTCCTTCACAACCCCGTCCGGGTCCACAAAGCGTACCAGTGTGCCCCAGTTGCGGCCCTGGGGGTCCCGCGTGAGCGCTATCACATCGAGGCGAGCACAGATCCGCATCAGCGAAGCTTCTCCGTCATCGTCCTGTACCGAAAAGAACACACCCCGGTCATTGACCACAAACCGCTTTTGCTCGCCTGACACCCCCCAAGGCACGCCTTGCTGACCATTGTCCTTGCCACCCACGATGATTTCTGGTGTGTATGCTTGCAGCAGTTCACCTGCAGCCAGCAGCGCTGCCAACTGCTCTGCCGTCAATCCATGAGCCTCTGCATCTGCCGCATCCCCTTTTACTGGCCAGTGATCACCCAATGCCTGCAGCCGTAACAGAAACACCGCACAGCCAAAGCCGTGCAGTATGGCAGCCAGCTTCTGCATACACTGGATACCTGCCTCATCATTGTCTGGCCACAGCACCACCTGACGTCCACGCAGCGGCCCGAAATCTGTTTTACCGAGAGCTTTGCTGCCGCCTGGCCAACTCATACTCACGTAATCCGGTAACAGTGCTACAGCGGCGTCTGCTGCTTTTTCACCTTCGGTGAGCAATACCGGTGTATCAACACGAGTGCCGAGACGATTTAGCCCATACAGCGGGCGGCTTTTTTCAGGTTGTTTCCACCGCCACGCATGTTTTCCGCAGGTACCCCGGCAGTAAGTGAGTGGTCGGTATTCCTTGGCCCGTTTGCCGGTCTCTTGTAGATCGAATCGCAGCACTTTCATCAGTAACAGCCCGGCGTGATTCCGGTATTCCCATTCCGCCGAGGGCAGGCCATTACGGGGATGACGTGTGGGGCAGGCCTTCACTGCACCAAGTGGTACCGGCATAACCACCTCCCACCCGCTTTTGGCGGGGCCGCGCGGTTTACTCGCTGGCTTGCGGTTCAATGTTACCGCCTCGCTGTCAGAGAGCCTTAAAAACGCTGCCAAGCGCTGTGCCGCGTCGCCATTATTCATGCCCTCAAGATATGCCACCAGCGACACTAGATCGCCGCCTTTGGCGTCAGTTGCAAAATCCGCCCATGCACCGGTATTCCGGTTCACGGAAAAAGAGCCCTTGTTGTCATCTGACCGGGCCGGATTGAGGGCAATATATTCCACCCCTTTGTAGTTACCTTCCGGCGCCCAATGGGCCAATACAGCATCAATTTGGTTCAGGGCTAAATCGGCAACCCGTTTGATATCAAAACGCGCCATAACAAATCCCTAAATTATCCTGAAGACCCCGCCCCATAAAGCTTCCGACAGAGGTGCGGGGTACGGTGCCGCCTTTGACTGAGCTGACCACGTTTTGACCTAAGCCAGAATTTTGGCTTAGCTTTACTTTGCGGCTCATCAATGGCTAGTAAATTAATTCATTACCTCAATTCATTGGTGTGGAAGCGGCGAGTCGCTCCAGATCCTCACGCTCGCAATCAATGACATTGGCCCACCCGTCTGCGAGCTCGGCACCAAGGGCGGCCAGCTCCTGCGTAGTGGGATTGTTGTCGGGGATGTGGGCAATGGTGCGGAACAGCGTGCGCAGTTTTTCTACGGATTCCAGGCTGATACCGGCAAGGTCAAGGGATTGGGTAACAAATTGATCTGCCCGAGCAGCGGGCACAACTGGGGCGCGGTTAGGCATGATGGCCTCCTTCGATAGCGGGTTGTCCGCCACCCAGGAGTTGCGAATCTCGATAAGGCGGCGGGGTAGACGGGTTCGCAATACCGCTCGAAGGAAACGGCGAGCCCAAAGGCCCCCCGAATACCCCACCATAACAAGGAGGTTTCGCGCACAAAAAAAGACGCATACAGCTAAAGGCGTCTTCCTGGCGCCTTCGAATATACGGGTTGCGAATCCCGGCTTCCGATTTTGCGGAAGCTGGACAAGCATAGGTCCGTTCTCCGATTACTGTCAACCATAGAAAACTGCTAGGCGCCTTTTGCATGTTCATATCTATTTTCCGTTATCCAGCTGCGGATTTCAGTTCATCCAACAACTGCTTGAATTGGCCGTCATACCAATGGGCTTGTGTTTCGTTGGGATTGCAGGGGCTTACCAGATTGCAGCCGTAACGTGCGCCCTTCTCGGTTACGCACTTGAACTGCCTGGTACCCCTGGCTTTGGATTTACGGGACCGCACTTCCAGGTAGCCCAGATGAACCAAAAGCTGATTCGCCTTACGGGCTGACAGATTTGAGTGGTGGCGCCTGAGCAGTTCCGACAGAGAGTGGTGAACACCTTTACTCTCGGAGTAGTCCGGCAGGAACTGCATATTCTGGCCCCGCTTTTCACCGAACTTTTTGAGCATGGATAGCTTGGATGCCTCATCGGGGCGCAGGGTGTCCACGGCTAGATCGAATATCCAGCGATCACCTGTCGTGCCAGGGGCTGGTTCAAGCTTGCCTGTGCGGTAGTCAATGAAGGTTTGATTTACTTGGAGGCGGAAAGCGGGGCTAATCCAGCCAGCATATTCCACGGCCAGTAGTTCATGGGCGAAGGTTCCCGGCGCACTTCCACCGTGGATTTTATTGATTGGGGCAAGATGTAAATTTACATCTTGGGATTCAAGCTCAGCGATTAAAGCATTCGTTTCACCCCGCCTCAACCATTGGGTGGGGCTCTTATGAACACCTGCTTGACTGGCTCTATGCAGAGCATTCAAATTGAAACGCCCTTCAGCGTCAGTGGTGATTTCGACACCGGCAATAACCGGTAATTGGTTAGCACTATTCATACCTTCTCTCCTTTTCCACGATCTCTGTCAGCCGGGTAGATAGGCTTTCCCTATAGGCGCCTTTTGCATTTCTATACCTTTCACCAAGAGCTCCTAGTAGTCGCTCAACTCGTTCGTTTTTGCCCATCTGTATGCGGAAATGAGCGTTCCCTTATCGCCAAAGCTCCTATCCTCTTCCTCCCTAAACATTCTTTCTCGACATTTGAGCCTCGTCGGTGTAACACCTTTTCCTGCTGCATTTTTGGTGTTACAAAAAGGTGTTACAGCGGAAAGCCAGTAACCACGGGGCCTGCAGCGAAGTTGTAACACCTGTACACCTGTAACACCTTTATTTGGGAGGGGGTGGAAAACGGCTGCGGGAAACGGCAATACGGTCCTGTATCCATTGGCGGATTTCAGAAGAAAGCCAGCCGCTGGCGCGCTCGCCCAGCTTAATCGGGGTGGGGAACTTGCTCTTTCTCACCAGGGCATAAATATGCGTTTTCTTGAGCCCTGTTTGCCGCTCGACTTCGGGCAAGCGAAGAATAGGGTCATTAAGGGGGTGCGGCGCGTAATCCTGCCTGTTGGGGTGGGCATTTGAGAGGGTCATCTTCAATCTCCTTTAAAGCACCACAGTGAATGTCTGTGGCGGTGTAGAGATTGAATCAATTTCGAAGAGACCTTGCCGGAACTTTAAGCTGCTCAAAACTTCGGAAATTTAAGAAATACTATTTTTCCGGTGAGACTTTCGTTCCCTTTCCAGTGATCGGTCAAGGGCGGCAAGTAAGCCGGGATTTACGCAGCGGAAAGCGTAGGGCAGGCATACCTTTTTGATTCTCTCTTCATTCATCTGGTCGTCTGACTTTGTATCACCAGGGAATGCAAGTCTCAGGTAATCGGCATTCGACAAACTTTCCCCCTCAACGATCGACCAGATATACAAATCTATCAACGCTGGTACTCGGTAGTCTCTCACTTTGTCCATATCAATCCGGCGAGTATCACGCTTTTGTGATGATGGGCCTAAGAACAACTGCTCTTCCAAACTTGGGCTTTGGGAGCGCTCAGAATCGCGCGATAGTAATTTTCTAAGTTTGGGAAGTAACGTTTTCAGTTCCGCGAGTATCTGCTCGTCTCTTGCTGCCAAATCAATATTCAATGACACAAGGCCGGCATGGTATTCAAAAGCTTCACGTAAATATTGATCGAAAGAGATAGCATCCAGTTCAGATAAAGGGTTTTCACTATGGCGACATTGAGCTTTAAACTCCGCCACATCATCAGCGAACTCCTCATCGGAGAAACCTTCAGGAGCGCCATCCTCTAAGCTATCAAACATACGCACCACATCTCCTACACTTATCGGCCTTATCGCAGAGCAGCTATAATCTTGTGACTTTAGCCAAGCAGGAGTCCACCCCAAGGAATCCATGGTTTCGTCTGTGAGGTGCCCACAGGAAAGATAATCGCTTATATCAAAGAATTTTATTTTCTTATACTCGAGCGCACTTTCCCGAAAAGCTATAAGTTGAGGTTCTATTTCTAGTGCCAAATCCGGGGCAATTGCCCTGCACGTTAAAAATCTACCCCCAGTTAAATAGGATAACCAAGAGCACATATCTGCTCTATCTGTCAGAAACTTAAATAGTGTAAAGTCTGGGCATTCATTCAGTTTCTTATAGTTTTCAATTCGAAACCATTCCCCGGCTTTCTGGAAAGAAGATGACATATCCGTACCCCTACGGAACCCAAAATAGAACCCAAGCCAAGAGCGGTGGGTGGCCGCTCCTTTCGCCCCGTCGGGCTAGGCCTGGGCAACCTTTGCTGGTGGGAGTGCCCCACTGTGTTAACGTGGCTGGGAAAAAATCGGAATAACCTTTCCGCCGCTACGCATCTGATCAAGGTAATTGGCCCACCACTGCATCATTTCTTTGCGTTCATCCATATAGCGGGCATGGTGGGTATATGCCGCTCGTACCCCATTCCTTTCCATGTGGGATAGCTGTCTCTCAATAGCATCAGGGTTAAAGCCGGTTTCATTGAGGATGGAGGAAGCTGTGGCGCGGAAGCCGTGAGGGTTTGCTTTGGTCTTGCCCTCCTGGGTACCATCCCAGCCCATTTTAAAGATGGCACGGCGCATGGTGTTGTCGGACATTGGACGGGCTCTTTCTCGCTCGGAGGGGAAAAGCAAAGAATACTGCCCGCTTATAGGCTTCAGTTCCTCAAGTACTGCCAATGCCTGACTAGACAAAGGTACAATGTGGTCTGTGCCCATCTTCATGCGCTCCCCAGGGATACGCCAGAGTGCAGATTCAAACTCAACTTCTTCCCAACGCGCGCCGCGCAATTCGCCAGGGCGAACAAAGGTGAGGATCAGCAGCTGAATTGCCAACTTGGTTAATGTGCGGCCTCGCTCCTGATAAATATCCAACTCTTGAAGGAAGGCGGGCAGCTCTTCACGCGTCAGAGAGTTCCGATGGCTGATCTTGCGCCCCTTGAGTACATCACTTAATTCAGACGCTGGGTTATTAGCTATCCGCCCTGTCTGTACTGCGTAACGGAATACCCTGCGCACATCCTGCAATACTCGCCGAGCCACATCTAAAGCATCTCGGCTCTCTACGCTGTGCACAATGGCGATCACTTCCTGCGGAGTGATTTCGGCTAGTGGCTGTTCGCCTATAAGGGGGAATACATTATCTTTGAGACGTGTCCAGACGCGTCCGGCGTGATCCTCGGTCCAGGTACCCTTCTGGTGGTGCCACCACTCTTTCGCCAGAGTGGAGAAGCAGCGACCGGCCGCAATTAAAGCCTTCCGCTTTTCATGTTTCCGCTGCTCCCCAGGGTCGGTACCTTCTGCCAGCAGCTGCTTTGCCTCGGCCACCTTTTGGCGGGCTTGCTTGAGACTAACTAAGGGATACACACCTACAGCTAGTGTCTTCTGCTTGCCTTGAAATCGGTACTTAAGCCGCCAGTACCTGGCGCCGCTGGATTTGATCAGCAAACGCAAGCCGTGGCCATCGGTGAGCCACTGGTCTTTGTTGCCCGGCTTCGCCTGTTTGATTTGTGTGTCAGTAAGGGGCATTGGTGCTACCAAATTCCAAAATGAACCAGGTAGCACCAAATGTAGCACCAGATAGCACCGGATGACAACGAACGGGAGCGGAAGGCTTTGGACTATGCAGATAGCAAAAAGCCCCGATTTACGGGGCTTTGCGGACGATTTCGGACTTCTTTGAACTTTGATGTGGTGCCCAGGGCGGGACTTGAACCCGCACGAGCATAGCTCACTACCCCCTCAAGATAGCGTGTCTACCAATTCCACCACCTGGGCAAAACTCTTACTGCTGTTCCTCTGTTTCCGGTTTTGGATCAACCGGCGCTTGTTGTGAACCGTTACTTTGCTCGGGTACCTGGGGGACATCACCGGCCTCCAGGTCTGCTTCAAGCTGCGGGATATCACTTTCGATCTCAGGCAGCTCCGTAGCCGGGCCAATCTGCTCAACGGCAGCAGGTATCTGCGGCAGGTCCGCATCCATGTCGACATCCGCACCCTGGCGGGCCAAAATAGCCAGGCCGAAGCTGGTCACGAAGAACACTGTGGCAAGAATCGCTGTCAGATGCGAAAAGAAATTCCCGCTTCCCTGACTGCCAAAAACAGTCTGTGAGGCACCGGCACCAAAAGAAGCACCCGCTTCAGCGCCTTTACCCTGTTGCAACAAAATCAGGCCGATAATACTCAGCGCGGTCAGAACATGTACAATTAATACCAATTTTTCCATTTTCTGGAAACTCTCTATCTGGGTTTGCCAACCCGTTATTCAGCCTTCCTGACTGTAACTATACAGCAGCACGGCATATCCCCGCGAACTCTCTCGCATCGAGTGAAGCGCCACCTACCAGGGCGCCATCAATATCAGCCTGCGCAAACAGTGCACTGGCGTTGGCGGATTTTACACTACCGCCATACAAAATCTGTACTTTGGAGCCAACATCGCCCAACTGGGTACGGATAAACTTATGGACACTCTGCGCCTCTTCAGGAGAAGCGGTTTTGCCTGTGCCTATGGCCCACACCGGCTCGTAGGCCACAACCGAGCGTTTCCAGGCATCCTCTTCAATCACCGCTTTCACTGCCTGTAACTGCGAGGCGACCACTTCCAGAGTATGCCCTTGATCCCGCTCTTGTAGGGTTTCACCCACACAGAGAATGGGGATCAAATTGACCGCTTGTGCGACTACAAATTTTTTTGCCACCAGCTCACTGGTTTCATGGTAAAAGCTGCGCCGCTCGGAATGCCCGACAATGACATAGCGTACATTGCAATCCAGCAGCATATGTGCGGAAACCTCACCGGTAAAAGCCCCATCGGGCTCATGGCTGAGGTTTTGCCCACCCACTGCAAAACTGCCTTTTTCCTCGGCGGCCCGGGCAGCCAGAGAGAGGTAGGGAAAGGGCGGGCATACCACAACATCCGCGGAAACGCTCTCCAACTCGAGATCGGTGAAGAAACGCTCGGCAAAGGTACGATTGCCGTTCATCTTCCAGTTGGCTGCTACCAGCGATATTCGCATGTGGGCTCCTTCAAGGGGCGCAAATCTTAGCGGCTATGCCGCCAACATACAAGCCAAAATATCCGGCCTGGTTACCCATCGGCAGTAGCGGATTCCCCTGTTATCCCCAGACGGTATCAGCTGTTCCCAACCCGCTCTACCACAGAGGCAATATGCTTTGCCAGCTGCTCCACCTGAACACGGTCACGCCCTTCAACCATCACCCGGATCAGGGGTTCGGTACCGGAGGGGCGCAGCAATACCCGGCCACTTTGGGCCAGTTGCAGTTCAGCATCACTAACCGCGGATTGCACATCTGAATGCTCCAGCACGCCATCCCGATGCCTGAGTCGCACATTCACCATGTGCTGGGGAAGCATTTTCATACGCGCCTTCAACTGGTGCAAAGGCTCGCCGAAGTCGGACAAGGCCCGCAATACCCGCAGTGCAGCAACAATACCATCCCCGGTAGTTGAGGCGTCGGCACAGATAATATGCCCGGAAGACTCCCCGCCAAGCAGCCAGCCATTGGCCAGCATTTTCTCTAGAACATAGCGATCGCCAACCTTGGCACGCTCAAATGGAATGCTGCGCTCGCCCAGGGCCAGCTCGAAACCATAGTTGCTCATCAGGGTCCCGACGACCCCCTTGCATCCGCCAAGACACTCCTGTTGGTGCAAGGCGATAATAAAGAGCAGCTGGTCGCCATCAATCAGTTCACCATTGCGATCAACAAGTAAGACCCGGTCGCCATCCCCATCGAAAGCCACCCCGAGATCAGCACCCTGTTCCAATACTGCTTTCCGCAGCTGCCCGGGCTTGGTGGAACCGCACTCCAAATTGATATTCCGCCCATTGGGATCTATGCCAATGGCACTGACCTCTGCACCCAGTTCACGAAATACCTTGGGGGCGATGTGGTAAGTGGCCCCATTGGCACAGTCCAGAACTATTTTGAGCCCCTCCAGGGAGAACCCCCAGGGCGTGGCAGCCTTACAGAATTCAATATACCGGGCGGCTGCATCATCGATGCGCTGTGCCTTGCCGAGATTCTTTGCAGTTTGCATCGGTACATCCAGCACCGCTTCAATCTCCCGCTCAATCTGGTCGGGAAGCTTGCTGCCCGTGGCACTGAAAAATTTGATACCGTTATCCTGGTAGGGATTGTGCGAAGCGCTGATCACAATACCTGCGCGCGCATGGAAAGTGCGCGTGAGGTAGGCAATGGCCGGTGTCGGCATCGGGCCGAGCAGCCCGACATCCACCCCGGCATTAATCAGGCCAGCTTCCAGCGCCGCCTCGAACATATAGCCCGACACCCGGGTATCCTTGCCAATCAGGATATTGGGGCGCCCCGGACGTTTCTCTCCCGGCAATTTACCTAACACCATGCCGGCGGCATAGCCCAGCCGCAACATGAAATCCGGGGTAATGGCGCCCTCACCGACACGTCCACGAATACCGTCGGTGCCAAAATACTTTCTCTCCATACCTCTTCCCGATTATGTGTTTGGCCGCTTTTTGCGCGGCTGGTGAAAGTCACATTTGCACCGCGGCGGCTCGGAGTCACTGTGATGGCAAAGCCGCCTAGACCTCGCAATCCACCATTTGCCGCAGGCGCAGCGCATCAACTGTCTCGGCCACATCGTGCACCCGCAAAATTCTTGCCCCTCGCTGGGCGGCGAGCATGGCCAGTGCAAGACTGCCGGGCAGGCGCTGATCCACCTCCCGCTGCAACAGGCGGCCAATCATCGACTTGCGTGACAGCCCGGCCAGTATGGGCATATCCGGTGGAGCCAGCAGTGACAGGCTGCGCAACAGCGCCAAGTTGTGCGCATCGGACTTACCAAAACCGAAACCCGGGTCCAGAATCAGACGCTGCCGGTTGATGCCCTGGGCTTCACAGGCACTTACCCGACTCTTTAAATAGGCAGCCACCTCCTCTACCACATTGGCGTAGGCAGGGGCGCTTTGCATGGTGCCCGGCTGCCCCTGCATATGCATGAGGCAAATGGGCAAACCTGTTTCAGCTGCCGCCTCCAAAGCACCGGGACGCTCTAAGGCCCGCACATCGTTAATCAATCCGGCGCCCACAGCGGCAGCTGCCCGCATCACCGCAGGTGTACTGGTATCGACAGAAACAACAACGCCAAAATTCGCACAGATAGCCTCCACCACCGGCACCACCCTGTCCAGCTCCTGCTGTTCCGATACCGGGGTGGCCCCTGGGCGAGTGGATTCCCCCCCCACATCAATGATTGCAGCCCCCTCACCCAGCATTTGCCCGGCACGGCGCAGCGCCAGGGACAGATCCAGATGCCCAGCAGTGTAGTAGCTGCCACCATCGGAAAACGAGTCCGGGGTTGCGTTCAGTACACCCATGACCACGGGTGCAGACAAATCCAGGGTGTATTTTCCACAGGTAATATTCATAGGCAGTGATAAAAAAACGGAATACCGGGGCAGAACGGGCTAGCGCCTCAATTCCTGCCGGGCATTCCGTCGGTATCGTGTGGGTTTTTCGCCTGAAACTCAGTGGCCGTTCAGGGGGCCACCCACGGGGTTGCTTTTGTCGGTCACAGGAGGCGATTCTTTAGCTTCTTTTTCACCGCTGGAATTGCTGCCGCCGGAACCAAAGTTATTGTCCTGCCAATCTTTCGGCGGACGCACCTTGCGGCGTGCCATCAGGTCGTCTACCTGCTCGGCATCCAGGGTTTCATATTCCATCAGCGCATCCTTCATCGCCTCAAGGATATCCCGGTTCTCTTCCAGCAGTTTACTGGCCCGCTCATAGCAGCTATCTATAATGCGGCGCACTTCCGCCTCAATTTCATAGGAGGTCTTGCCGGATACCGGGTTGCTGTGTCCGGGCTGGCCGCTCTCGTCTTCACCATAGTGCAGGGGCCCCAGCTTCTCAGAGAGACCCCACTTGGTGACCATATTGCGCGCCAGGTCGGTGGCCCGCTCAATATCGTTGGAAGCACCGGTAGTGACCCCATCAATCCCTAAGGTCATTTCTTCGGCGATGCGACCGCCAAACAGGGAGCACAGCTGCGACTCAATGGCGCGCTTGGAGAGGCTGTATTTGTCCTCCTCCGGCAAAAATTGGGTGATGCCCAAAGCGCGGCCACGGGGAATGATGGTGACTTTGTGCACTGGGTCATGCTCGGGCACCAGGCGACCGATAATCGCGTGGCCCGCCTCATGATAGGCGGTATTAACCTTTTCCTTCTCATTCATGACCATGGATTTGCGCTCTGCGCCCATCATGATCTTGTCACGGGCCCGTTCGAATTCATCCATGGTGACGGTGCGTTTGTTGGCGCGGGCGGCAAACAGTGCTGCCTCATTGACCAGATTGGCCAGGTCTGCACCGGAAAAACCGGGCGTACCCCGTGCGATTGTCTGCGCATTCACCTTGTCATCCAGCGGCACCTTGCGCATATGCACCTTGAGGATCTGCTCACGGCCACGGATATCCGGCAGACCCACAAACACCTGGCGGTCGAACCGGCCGGGACGCAACAGGGCGTGGTCGAGCACATCCGGACGGTTGGTGGCGGCAATCACGATCACCCCTTCATTGCCCTCAAAGCCGTCCATCTCAACCAGCAGCTGATTCAGGGTCTGCTCTCGCTCGTCATGGCCACCTCCGACACCGGCACCCCGGTGTCGGCCAACGGCATCAATTTCATCAATAAAGATAATACAGGGTGCCTGCTTCTTGGCCTGTTCAAACATATCCCTTACACGGGAGGCGCCCACGCCCACAAACATCTCCACAAAGTCGGAGCCGGAAATGGAGAAGAACGGGACCTTGGCCTCACCGGCAATGGCCTTGGCCAGCAGGGTTTTGCCCGTACCGGGAGGGCCACACATCAGCACCCCACGGGGGATATTGCCGCCCAGGCGCTGGAATTTGGTGGGGTCGCGCAGAAACTCCACCAGCTCCTGCACTTCCTCCTTGGCCTCATCCACGCCTGCCACATCGGCGAAAGTTGTCTTGATCTGATCCTCACCCAGCAGGCGCGCCTTGCTCTTACCAAAAGCCATCGGGCCGGAGCGGCCACCGGCGCCCCCCTGCATCTGGCGCATAAAGAACATAAATACCGCAATAATGATCAAAATCGGGAAGCTGGCGACCAACAGCTGTTGCCAGATACTCGGGGATTCCGGTTCGCGTCCGATGAACTGTACATTGCTGCGCACCAGCTCATTGGTCAATTCGTCATCTATGATTTGCGGCTGTATGGTCTTGAAGCGGCTGCCATCGGCCTTCTCGCCAGTGATCACCAGGCCATCTACAACCACACTTTTTATCTGGCCCGACTGCACATCCTGAACAAAGTCGGAATAGCTGAGAGCCTCATCCCGGGATTGTGGTTTGAAGTTCTGAAACACCATCAGCAGGACCGCTGCGATGACCAACCACAGTACCAGGTTTTTCGCCATATCATTCAAAGGGATAGCCCTCTCGCTTTCGCACTCAATAACCGTCTATTTCGGCAACACCGGTAACATCGCTACCGGTTCAAACCAGTATAGGCGCGGAGGGCAACAGCCCGAACCGCCAATACAGGGTTGCTTATACCATACCAGGCACGCAGACCCGAAATGCGCCCCCTAGCCGCCCTTGAATCCCCGCGCCACCACATATACCTCGCGGGAACGGGGTCTGGAGGCGCCGGGCTTACGGGTCACAACGCTGTTGTAACTGGCTCGCAGGTCGCGGATCAGCGCATCGAACCCCTCACCCTGAAAAACCTTGGCGACAAAAGCACCACCCGGTTTCAATACCTGACGTGCCAAATCCACGGCCAGCTCCACCAGGTACATGGAGGCGGGCTGATCCACATCACGTATTCCACTCATATTGGGGGCCATATCAGAAATCACAAGGTCCGCCATCTCCTCGCCAAGGTGCTGCAAGAGCTTGCTGAGCACCGACGTCTCGGTAAAGTCACCCTGAATGAAGTCCACACCGGCCAGTGGATCCATCGACAGTATGTCTGACGCCAAAACCCGACCTTTGTGCCCCACCAGTGTCGCGGCCACCTGGGACCACCCCCCTGGCGCCGCCCCCAGATCAATCACCGTCATACCCGGCTTGAACAGGCGGTCCCTGTTTTGCAGCTCCAGCAATTTATAGCTGGCACGGGAACGGTAGCCCTCCTTCAGGGACTGCTTGACGTAATGGTCATTAAAATGCTCACGCAACCAGCGGTGGCTGCTCTTGGATCGGCCCATCGGGTACAATACCTACACATCATAACTAAATGGTAAAGCGGCCCCAGGCCGCGATCTGACTCGCCATGCAGCTGCTGGCGAGGATTGCGATCTGCGGCCGCTTCCACATCGATATCCAACAAGTGGTAAATGGAGTATTGTATGCCTTTAACCGCCCACCGCAAAAAAGCACTGCGCAGCCTGGGCCACAACCTCAAGCCGGTGGTGACCATAGCTGGCAACGGGCTCAGCGAGGGCGTCAGAGAGGAGCTGGATCGGGCGCTTGAGGATCACGAGCTGATCAAGGTCAAACTAATGATCGCCAACCGCGAGGAACGCCACCAGCTGGTGGACGCACTCTGTGAACAGTCCTCCTGCGAACTGGTACAGGAAATTGGCAAGATTGCGCTGATATACCGCGCTGCGCAAAAACCGGATATTCGAAAATCCAACTTATTGAAATAAAGAATCTGCTGCAGCAAAAGCCGCTCGCTTATAAAACCTTAACGATTCAGGTATCAATACACAACAGACTTGCCTGCTGAAAGACCAATGCAAGGTCCAGTTTATCGCAACTCTGGGCCCATACCCTGACAACTCTGCCCGCTGGCTTTCGATTTTTTGGGCCGTGTAAGCCGTTCATCTCTGGCATAAGAGGCACTATCCCCGTCAGTATCTGGATTAAAGGATTGGTTTCAAGCGCAAACTCCTGCGCAGTGATCAGACCATTAGAATCTTCTTCAGAAATGTCACTCAAGGCGACTTGAAGCTCTCAAAACTTGGGCAGACCGAGATCATCCTGATCGCGACCATAAACTGGCTTTAATAAAAATCAGTCTTCGCCAAGAACCCTGATCAACATCGACACTGCCCTGCGCCACATCAGTCAGGTAGCTTGAACGCTGCAAAGTGAAATAATCACAAACTCCGGCGATCAGATCCGGGCGCCGCCATCAATATCCAGAACACGGCCGGTAACAAAGTCATTTTCAAGGATAAAAGCCACAGTGGAGGCAATTTCCTCCTGCTCCCCCAGGCGGCGTAAAGGCACTTGTTTGACCAGGCCCTGCAGAATCTCGGGGCGCATCTGCGCAACCATCTCTGTGCCAATAAAGCCCGGGGCGATGGCCGCGACACGCACACCGTAGCGGGCCAGTTCGCGAGCCCAGGTCACTGTCATGGCCGCAACTCCTGCCTTACTTGCGGAGTAATTTGTCTGCCCCATATTGCCGGCCCGGGACAAACTGGAAATATTAATCATCACGCCGCCTTTGCCGCTCTCGGCCATAATACCTGCAGCAGCGCGGCCACAGAGAAAAACGCCAGTCAGATTGACATCAATCACCGACTGCCATTGGGAGAGGGACATGCGATCGGTGACTTTACCCTCCTTGCATTTGATCAACATGCCATCACGCATAATCCCGGCGTTATTAATCAATACCTGCAGGCCGCCAAAGTCCTGGGCAATTTGGCTGAAGCCGGTATCCACCGCTTCTTCATTGGCGACATTCAGGTCATAACTGCGCACTTCTGCAGTGAACTTTTTACAGGAGGAAACACTTTGTTCCAATCCCGCTGCATTAACATCAATCAGCGCCAGACGGGCGCCGCGCTCCGCCAGGTACAAGGCCATTGCACGCCCCAACCCCTGGCCTGCACCAGTAATCGCCACTATGCTGCCGGCAATTTGCATGTTGAACTCCTTATTTTCAATTTCTGGATTTCCCGCGATCCAATCAGTCTTGTAACCTTTGCCCGATGAGCACCCTTGAAATACCGTTGACCTGTACAGCAACACTTGTCTTTCAGGGTCAGGCGTCAGCCTGAAACCGGCGGCGGTTTCTCTAAACGCTGCTTTGTACAGACGATTTGTTTGGTTGTTTCTAATTAAGGCAGAAGGGAAGAATACCCCTCTTCCAGCATCGTATGCGGCATGGATACCCATTTACAAGGATACAGGGACCTATTCACAGTGCATCCTGATGCTGCAGGGCATTACCATTGGTATCCAACACCCACAGTCACCCGGGTGTCTTCTTTTTGGCTCTGCAAAGATGGGGTATTATCGTACTGCCAGTGATAGCCAATTTCCATCAAAACCCCTTCGACCAGGGGAGTGCGCATTCCCACTTTGGCATTCGCCTGGTAGTCATCGCCGTGATCCAGTGATTGGAACGTCTCCTGGTCAAAATAAACTTCCGGCCCCATAGCAAATTTATAACGGTAATTCAAAGCCAGGCGCCCCGCCACATAACGGTCATCCTGGTCTTCGCTCAATGCTTCATCAATAAACTCTTCCTTCAGGCTGCTGACACCGCCCTCAAGCGAGAATGCCGTCTTGTCTGTATCGTAAAACAGATAACCGAGACCGAGGCCCATCTTTGTACCCAGGTCCAGATTTCTGGCCTCCTCACGCTCCAGTGCACTGTTTGCCGCAGCAAACCATTTTTCTGCAAAAATCCAACGCAGCCCATAGGTCAGCTGGTATTTTTCCAGGGCATCATCCTCCTCGCTGCCCTGACTCCGGTAATGGGCGCCGATCAAATGGTGAAAGTCTCCGGCGCGCACGTCCAGATTGATATTTGCATCCAAATCTTCGCGCTCGCGGTTGCCCCGTTCAAACACCCCGCCAGCACTGACACCGCCGTGGAAAACCACCGGGTTGTTGACAAAGTAGGTATAGGGCTCTGCGCGTTCCACGCCCAGGAAATCAATAAACCAGCCTTCCCCCGCAGTGCAGTAAAGCTCCCAGCGCTCCTGACTGTGCCCCGCCAGTGTACAGGGCCCCTCGCGCCCGGCAATCTTCAGGTCGGTATCAATATCCATTGAAACAACCTGGGTTTTATCCACCTTGATCTCACCAAAGGTCTCGGATTTCCAAACCACCTGGTTTTTATCCACCAGTATCAATGTGCCCTGGATACGATCGCCATTTTCGAGCGTGAGTACACCTGCCAGGACCTGTAATGGCGCCAGGCAGAGGATTGTGTGTATGCAGAACCTGAAAAAGCGTATCGATAAAACCACAGGGAAACCTTGAAGTCTCTGGGAAAACCAGCAGGAAACATCTGTTTTAGTAGCGCAATAATGCCACAGTCGGAATAATGTGACACGTCATCACAACCTGCGGCCTTGCAACAGGCGCCGGTGCAGCAGCTTATCCCGGTATCGTGCCGGAAACTTTGCTGTTGCCTTTACGGCAAATCCGCATCTACTATACGATAAAAAGCCAAAACTTGAGGTTTTTGTGCCAACATTTACCCCCTCCAACACCCCATCAGTTGAAAACAGCGTGCTCTCCAGAATATGTCGCGTTCTGAACGCTATTCCCAGTGGTCGAGTGGTCACATATGGTGATCTGGCCGAGATGGCCGGCTACCCGCGGGCGGCCCGGCTGGCTGGCGGGGTGTTGCGCAAGCTGCCCAAGGACACGCGGCTGCCCTGGCACAGGGTCATCAATGCCCAGGGGCGCATCTCATTGCCGGAGCCCGGCGCCTCCCGCCAGCGCAGGCGCCTGGAAGATGAGGGCGTCACCTTCCTGAAGGGCCGGGTGGATATGACCAGGTACCGCTGGCTCCCCTAAATACATTGCCACAGGTCTGGCGCACTACGCCCAAGGGGGCACTTATAAGCCCATCAGCATCCGTGGGGTCTCTATGCCGCCTCGCCATTACCTCGCCAGGGGGCAACGGCGAACAGCAGCAACATTCCCGGAACCGCCAGGGCAGCACACAGCAAAAAGAAATTGGTCCACCCCATAAACTCCACCAAAAAGCCTGTTGTCGCATTCACAAGCGTTCTCGGCAGTAAGGTCAAGGCACTGAACAAAGCAAATTGTGTGGCCGTGTGCAATTTACTGGTCGTGCGAGCGATAAAGGCAATGAGCACCGCTGTACCGAGCCCAACCCCCAAATACTCAAAGGCAATTACGACCGCTAAAAGCCAGAGGCTGGGGTTGAAGCCCGGTGTTCCCACCAGTTCCCCATTGACCTCTGACAAGATCATAAAGCCAAAAATCGATAGAAACTGAACAACGCCAAAAATCCACAGGCATTTGTTGATACCGATCCGCACAATCAGCAAGCCACCAAAAAAACCGCCGATGGCGGCTGGCCAGAGACCGGCATTTTTAGCCACAATACCGATATCTGTCTTGGAGTACCCCATATCCAGGTAGTAGGGGGTGGCTAGTGCCGTAGCCATGTTGTCGCCGAGCTTGTACAGGAACATAAACGCCAGCACCAGGAGTGCTTGCTTGACGCCATTGCGATTGAAAAATTCCACAAATGGCAGCACTATGGCGTCGCGAAGTGTGCCCGGTCGCGCGGCCGGATGTTTTGGCTCATCAACCGCCAGTGTCATAAAAACAGCAATCAGCATAAATGCGGCGGTGATCCAAAACACCTGGTTCCAGGCCAGGTGATCCGACAGGATCAGGCTCAGGGAGCCGGGAACCAGTCCGGAAATCCGGTAGGCATTCGCATAAAAGGAGTTGCCCAGCCCCAGTTCCCGATCCGGCAGGATTTCCCGGCGAAAGGCATCCAAGACGATATCCTGGCTGGCACTGAAAAATGCAACACCAAGGCACAGTACCGCAATGGTCCAGATATTGAATTGGGGATTGAACATCCCCATTGCACCAATACAAATAATCAGCAGAAGCTGCATCACCAGCATCCAGCCGCGCCGCCGTCCCAGGATAGGAAAGGCGTATCGCTCCATCAGCGGCGACCAGAGAAATTTCCAGGTGTAGGGCAACCCCAGCAGGGCAAAAATGCCGATCGTTGCCAGGTCCACCCCCTCGGAGCGCAGCCAGGCCGGTACCAATTGTATCAGTACGTAAAATGGCATTCCCGAGGCAAAGCCTGTGCCGATACAGATCAGCATACGCCGATTGAATACCGCTTCCCTGACCGTTGCGTGCGTCATAATTTATCGCTTCTTCACTTGTTAAACTTCAGGAACCGTACTCGACACCGGGCCGCTTAGTGCCCCCACAGTACCTCAAGCTCAGCCTCGGCCAGTTTATTCGCGTTCACATGAAAGCCCACCTTGGCCGGAGAAGCATTTTCATCCAGTGGCAATGACTCCACCTTTAAGGCAAATACCCGGAAACGGTAGCGGTGATCGCCGTGCCCTTTGGGCGGGCAGGCACCACCATATCCCAGGTTCCCATAGTCATTACTGACCTGGATCGCCTCCGGGATCAAGCCGTTTTTCAGGTCGCCGGCACCCTCTGGCAGGCTGGTGGTATCCGCGGGAATATTGAACACTACCCAGTGCCACCATCCACTGCCAGTGGGTGCATCAGGATCGTATACCATGACCGCGTAACTTTTAGTGCCTTCGGGAGCCCCTTTCCAACTGAGCTGGGGAGACAGATTTTCCCCTCCACAACCGCCATAGACATGTGCCAGCGGCATTTTTTGCCTGGGGTTGAGGGAACTGGATGAAAGCGCCAACTGGCCGGCATGGGATATCACAGCCGTCAGTAAAAGTGCAGACACCACAAGGCCCTTGGCGAGGTTGCGGCAATGTAAATAGCAAAATCCAAAGTGCATAGCCAAAACTCCCATTGTTACTCTCCCACAGTGGCCAGCAGCCCGGAGACCCTGTCCAGATCCAGGTTGCCGCCCGTCAAGACAATTGCGATATGTTTATTGCGAAAGCGAGCCCCGTGTTCCAGTACTGCAGCGAAACCCACTGCGGCAGAGGGCTCCACCAGTTGTTTGGTGCGGGTCCATAACAGTCGCATTGCCCGCACAATACCATTTTCTGATACTGTCACAATATCCCGTACAGTGCGGCGAATTACCGTATAGTTCCTGCGCCCAAGCGTTGTACGCAGGCCATCGGCTATGGTCTGCGGCTTCTGGCCGGTAATGTGCACACCGCCACGCAGTGAACGCTGGGCATCATCCGCACCGGCGGGTTCGGCACCAATAACCAGCATATCCGGAGCCAATGCCGCCATTGCCAGGCCGATACCCGCAAGCAAGCCACCACCACCGACAGGCGCCAGAATCACGTCCGGAGTAAAGCCCTGTTCACGGCATTGCTGCACAATTTCCAGGGCAACGGTGCCCTGTCCGGCGATAATGCGACTGTCATCATATGGCGGTACTACATGAGCCCCAGTTTGCCGCACCACCGCCTGCAAGGTCGATTCCCGTTCCGCCAGACTGGGACCACAGGGAACGATTACCGCACCATACCCCTCGACCGCCGCGCGCTTCGCCCTGGGTGCGGTCTCGGGCATCACCACCGTACAGGGTAACCCGCGCGCCGCCGCGGCCCAGGCCAGGGCAGCGCCGTGATTGCCGGAGGAGTGAGTGGCCACCGCCACCGTCCCTTCCGGCAGCCGGGACAGGGCATTGGCTGCACCGCGTGCCTTGAAGGCCCCCACTTTCTGCATATGCTCACATTTAAACCACACATTGGCACCACTCAGCCGATCCAGTTGCTGGGAGCGTATCAGTGGGGTTCGGTGGATTGTTCCGGCTATATTTTGTGCGCCAGAAAAAACGTCGGCGCTGGTAGGTAAGTCGTTTCGGTCTGGGGGCATAGTACTTGTTATCTTTCTAGTTGAGTGCCGTATGTACCAAGCCATTGCCCCGCAAACCAGCAGCACAGGTTGTACAAGCCGGCAATCCAGAAAGTCATTCAAGGGCTTTGATCAACACCCTTGAAAGACTGACATATCTGTGGGCAGAGGCTTGATGTTAAAGAGGCGCGCTGGAACCTACCTCCTCAACATCCGCAGCCATTTTAACTTTCCAGAAGTACCGGGAGCCTAGGTAAGTCTGCATTTAGGATATTTCCGTGTTTCATCACCGCCTGAAAGTGGCTGAAGATATTGAAGCCATACCCATCCTAGCAGGAACTCCTTCCACTGCTACTCGCGCCTGAAACAGCCGACGCCCGGCCAGCGTAAATATCCTATCGCGATTTACGCTGATATTACCGGAACCGCACCGGAATAAGACTACGATGGCCATTTCCATCAGTGAGTGTATACCGGCAGGGTTGACCGCAGAACCCTTGCCGGAAACTCTCAGCAGATGCGCGCTGTCAGGTATCATCCTGTGGGAAGGTAGCTTGAAGTGATACGGCCAACGAAAAACTCCCAGGCAATAAAAATGCTGTATCGGCTCCATGGTATCAGGCAAATAGCACTACCAGCGCCAAGGCGGTCAGCCACAGCAAAAGGGCTCTGGACAGCAGGGCCTGCAGGCCCTCAATCTGCGCACCACACTGGCGCTGGGCCTGTGACAAATCTCCAGCGGCTCCACATTCACTGGCATCAATCCCACCCAGGGCACCTTCGAGATAGGCTTCCAGCACCTGAGCTGTATCCCGCTCGTGACACATCAGGCACTGGCGCCAGGCACGGTAACACCCGGCAAAATTGCCGACAATTGCGAAACTGATTCCCATGACCCTGACCGGCAACCACTCAAGCAGCCACAGCCAGCGCCTTGCAGTAGCATCCCGATCCGTATTGCCACTGCGCTGTGCGTACAGAGCACTCAGGCGAAACAGCAGCGCCCCCGGAATACCCAACACAATAAACCAGAATAAAACCGCAAACAGGCGCTCGAAAGCGCAATAGGCCGCACCGCGGAATACCTGCTCATGCAGTTGCCTGCCATCCGCCGGCTGCTCGTGCAGCTCTTTCAGCAGCGGTGAGGCGGCCTCGGCAGCTGCAGTCAGATCACCTCGGTACCACTCACAGAGGTAGTTGGCCAAAACAGTATGAAAGTCACCCCGACCCAGGCAGTAGAGCAGCAGTGGCACGCCTGCTACCAGCAGCCCAAGACCACCCGCAATGGACTGTGCCACGAGCATGAGCACTGCCACCGCAAGTACTGGTGGCAGTAGGGTGGCAACAAGCAATAATCCGGCATGGCCCCGCAAAGCTGCCAGATTGTCCAGGCGTTCACACCACTTGGCAAACCAATCATCGCGGTGTATGGAAGCGCCGGACCCCCAGATTTGTACCAGTGCCAACGTGAATAAAACAATTAAAAGAGTCATAGCGATATCGCTTTAGCCTCCAGAGAGGAAGGCAGGGAACCAAGGAAAGTGCTGCGCCCCCTGTCTATACCCAACCAGGGCAGGCGCCAGCCCCAATAACAGCGGGATTGTAACGGTGCTGATTGCCGATACACCAGTAGCGGGTGAAAGAAGCCGTTACTGTTCAGTCTGGTGAAGTTCGCGCAGGTAGCGCTCCCAGTCAAATCCGGGGCCGGGATCTAACTTGCGCCCTGGAGCTATATCGGAGTGCCTGGCAATTCTATCGAAATCTATAGCGGGATAAGCCCGCATCACAGCCGCACTGACCTCTGCCAGTGCACGGTACTGGGCATCGGTATAAATATCGGTATCCAGCCCCTCCAACTCAATGCCAATAGAAAAATCGTTACAATTGCTGCGGCCTTCGAATTCAGACTTGCCCGCATGCCAGGCGCGCCGGTCCAGGGGCACATACTGTGTGACGATACCATCGCGGTCGATCAGGATATGGGCCGAGACCTGTAAAGCGACGATCTCAGCAAAATAGGGATGGGCGTCAATATCCAACTGCCCCAGGAAGAAAGCATCGATATAGGGCCCGCCGTATTGTCCCGGTGGCAAGCTGATGCTGTGGACCACCAGGAGATCCACAGGGCAGTTTTCGGGCCGCCTGTTGCAGTGGGGACTGGGAACCCGGCGCGCCCCGGACAACCAACCGGCATCCACTTGGTATTTCAATCTGCGATCTCCACTCCAGAGAACCAACCCCGTCATGTGTCTCAGGGGTTCAGCAGATACCATTTTATGGAAGCGTTGATCGATATGCCAATCCCTTGCAGGCGGCTTGGTTCGATTCACAGCACTCCCCCGTCAGCAATCCGGTTCCCACGGGGGCAACTGAGCTCACCCCTAGCTCTGCTCGCTGCGCTTCTTGCGCACATTGCCAATCACTGACTGCAGAGCGCGTTCAAACAGCATGCCGTCATCCAGGGGCAGCAGTTGCGCGGAGCGCAGTGCATACGCCAGCTCCAGGCGTCCGAACTCCGCCACCTTGGCGCCATTGCGGTTTACAAAAATAAACTGTTCGATATCGCGGATCACCGCGGCCAGGCGGCAGCGGAACTGTTCTTCTTCCGAACGCTTCAGCTCAAACCAGCTACCCTGGGCCAGACGGAATGTCATTTGCCAGTGAGGATCGGATTCATCCAGCAATGCCAGCTCCTCCTGTTTGGATATGGGGGAGGCAACCTGCGCCTGTGCGACGGCCTGCTCCAGCTCCTCCATTTGCGGTATGGCAATTTCCTCTGGTCCGGCTATTTGCTCATCCACTGTATGCGTGAGTTTCGATAACCCAGGGTCATCCTTCGGCTGGGGGCTGTTGGTCTGTGATGGAAGGGGCTCTGGGGTGGCGGCGGCAGTCCGGTCGACTGTGGTCTCCGCAACCTCCGAATGCTCTGCGGCCGTTGCGGCTCTCACACCCCGCGCCACCTGCTCCCTGAGCTGGCGCTCGCGCTTTTCGGTCAGCTTTTGAGCAAGGGCAAAACGCTCGCGATAGATTTCCTTTAATCCCGCAAACAAGCTGCGCGCCTCGAAAGTATCGTAAGAGAGCGCCTCAACGCCCTCGCGCAGACGCTCCTGCAATACCGGCAACAAGGTGAGCAGCTGCTTGCGTGCGTCCGGCATCGGCGCCCGTACACTCCATACCAGATCCCGCGCGGTGCGCATATCCCGACGCCAGGTTTCGCTTCCGGTACCCTCTTTCACACAGGTGAGAAACAACACGTTGCTCCAGACCTTGTACAACCAGTCCTGTACAACAGGGGGCAGATCCCGCTCGGCCACCAAAGCATCCATCACCGCAGCCACACGAGCCCGTGCGGCCTGGGTCTTGGCTCGGCCATCTGCCTCGTCCACGACCCGGCGCTCGAGCATTTCCGCGCGCTTGCGCTCCCGCGCAATAAACTCATCCAGGGAAGCCAGCAATACGGAAAAAATCGTGATATCCCGATCAAACTCATTCAGGACGCGCTCAACAATCTGGGATATCTCACAGTAGAGCGGGTCGGACTCATAATTGTCCCCGGACTGCCAACCCGTCGCGGCGTCCGCCAGTGCGTTGAGCAGCTTGCGCGCGGGATGGCCACCCTTGCTGAAAAAAGACTTATCCGCAATCGCCACCTTGAGCAACGGCAGTTGCAGACGCCCGAGCTGGGACTTGATCGGGGTGGCGAGGCTGCGGTCTTCCAGAATAAAGGAAAACAGCATTTCCACCAGCTTGATGACATCGCTGTCCACTTTCGCCAGGGAGGCACTCTGGTTCACATCCAGCAGTCGCTCCTGCAGCAGCGCACTCACATCCAGTAACTGCGCGACACCCGAGCCCCGGTAATCGGCTCCGCTTTGCAGGGCGCCCAAATGGGAGAGCAGATCGCCGGCTGCCATGGGGGCCAATCCCGCCGCGGCCGGCACCAGCCCAGGAGCGAAATGCGCAGTGGCCGCGGCGCCTGGGGAGGAGGTATTTACAGGGGCATTCGCACCTCCGGAGAGAGGGGCCGCAGCATTTCCAGGAAAAGAAGACCCCGGGTAGGCCGGGCGCTGCCGACTGGTGCGCTGTTGCTCGCGCAGCGAGGGCAGTACTCCCTGCTCCACCAACAATTGATTACAGAATTCGTAAAAATCCCGCAGCTGCAGCATCACTTCCTGCTCAAATTTTTTCAGCAGCGTGAGGCGGGCACGAATATGGAGATCCAGCGTCTGTGCGGATGCCACAAAGGCATCGCAGATCACATCGGGGCCCAGGGGATTATTCTTATCGTAGACCTTGACCGAATAGAGTGTATTCAGACGTATACAAAGCTCGGCGAGGGGTTCGGCAAAATCACGTTTAGCATTGGCCACCATGGTATCCGCGGCAACCAGTTGCTCCAGGTCATCATTGTGCACCAGCGACAGGCTGTCCGGGGCAAAACCGGTTTCCTGCTGTGGTTCCCGGCGGATTTGGAAGGCCTGCTCCACATTGCCGACAAAGCGATCGACTATGTTGCGGCGCTCCACCCGCAGCAGGCGCAGAGCCTGGAACAGGCCGTCTTGCTCTTCCTGGCCATGGGCGCGTTCGGCCATGGCAAACAGAGAGTCATCCACCTTGCCAAACAGTGCCTTGACCCGCTCGCGCAGTTGGGTACTGGCCTTTTCCTTTAGCAACACAACCGCCGAAGGCAGGACAGCGGGCTTGTCCGCAGTCACCCCTTGTCGTCCCGCGCTTTTCTCGGAAAGGGAAACAACCTTGCTGGATTCACTCATTGCCAAGAGGCCCTTCTCATGCCGTCCGGTCTATTGTGTATTTGCTGACATCGAAATCCTGTCGGTCCTGTGAGCCCCGGGCAAACATCCGGACTCGTTTTTGCTGGTATCCGGCTGTGCAGGGGCCGCCCAGTAAAATACGCTCACTATCCTGCGGGAAAAAGCAACAAAGGCTCTTGAGATATCCGAGGCTTCGACGCCATAAACCCAAAGGCTATGCCCGGTGACTCAATGGGCAATCAGGCAATCCGCATTCCTTGCCCAGTCGATTCTACTCGTGTTACGACGCACTGTTACACAGTTTCGCGACATATTTGAGAAACCTGTCACAGCAATTTATCGGCCCAGTTGCCAACTGTGCAGGTGGCCGCACGGAGTGTGGGCACGCTGCCCTGGACAATCAAATTTTCGTCTCTTTTGGTAAACTGCCACCGCGTTTAACACGAGGTTCCCCGATGCATCCACGAGACAGTGCCATTCCAAAGATCATCCCCGATCTGCAACGGGCTGTGCGCACAGCGCTGGAGGAGGATATTGGCAGCGGCGATATCACCGCGCAGCTGGTCCCCGCCGACCGCAGCGCGCGCGCCCGCGTCACTACCCGGGAGGACTGCATCCTGAGCGGGCGCGCCTGGGTGGAGGAAGTGTTTCAACAACTCGATGCCGAGCTGAAACTACACTGGTACTTTGCCGACGGCGATCGGATAACCGCCAACACCGTCGTGCTCGAGCTGGAAGGCAATGCGCGGGCAATGCTCACCGGGGAGCGGACCGCACTGAATTTCCTGCAGACCCTTTCCGGCACCGCCACCACCGCCGCAGAGTTTGCCGCGCAGGCCGCCGGGACCGAAGTGAAAATTCTCGACACCCGCAAAACCATTCCCGGCCTGCGCAGTGCACAAAAATATGCAGTACTGTGTGGAGGCTGCTACAACCATCGCATCGGGCTCTACGATGCCTTCCTGATCAAGGAGAACCACATCGCCGCCGCCGGGGGTATCGATACTGCAGTAGCCCGGGCCAGAGCTCTCAATCCCGAGGCCCTGGTAGAGATTGAGGTGGAGAGCATCGAAGAACTGCAGCAGGCGCTGAAAAGTGGAGCTGATGTCATTATGCTCGACGAGTTTAACGATTCAGAAACCCGCACCGCCCTGTCACTGGCAAAGGGTCGGGCCAAAATAGAAATTTCCGGAAGCGTGGACCGGGACCGCATAGAACAGCTGGGGGCACTCGAAGTGGACTATATCTCATCAGGCAGCCTGACCAAGCACCTGCGTGCGATTGATCTGTCCCTGCGCATCGATCTCTGAATACTACTGTTTACCGGCAGCGGGCACGGTACCCAAGCGGCGTTTATACCACTCTCAGTGGTGGTGGTGCTCCGGTTCTTCCGACTGCGGGGATTCCGTTGCATCCACCGTGCCGTGACCACTGTGACTGCCGTGCCCCCCATGACCCAGAGCACCCCAGATTGTCCAGAGACCGAACAGCAGGATGGCCGCGGCGAACCCCAAGCGAACACCCGGCTTCTGCACAATGTTGCGCACCTGTACCGCGGCGGCCCCGGTAGCCAGCATGGCCGGCAGGGTGCCCAGGCCAAAAGCGAACATCGCCATGGCCGAGCGCCCGGCACTGCCCTGGGCCAGGGCGAAAGTCAGTGCGCTATACACCAGACCGCAAGGTAGCCAGCCCCACAGAGAACCCAGTGCAACGGCCTGCCCGGCGGAATGCACTGGCAACAGCTTTGCTGAGAGTGGCTGCAGATAACGCCATACATAGCTGCCCCCTTTCTCCAGCCACACCAGACCGCGCCAGATACCGGCAACATACAGTGCCATTGCGATCAGCATAATGCCCGCCACAAGTCGCAGTGGCGTGAGCGCCGGAATCACGGCTGCACCCAGAGCGCCGGCCAGTGCCCCCATCAGGGTGTAACTGCCGAGGCGGCCCAGTTGATAAGAGCCCAGCTGCACCCAGGCGGTATCCCTACCCGGCACTGCCATGCCGAGGGCACCCGAAATGCCCCCGCACATACCGATACAATGGCTACTGCCGAAAAAGCCAATGGCGAGCGCAGCCGCCAGGAATCCCCACTCCTGCACTGGTTACCGCTCCTCGTCACCGTCTGCTGCGGATTGGTCCTGCACGTCGTCCTCAAACAAAATTCTCCGCCCCTCGGTGTCCAGATCATCGTACTGGCCATTGTTCACCGCCCAGAAAAAAAGCTTGACTGCCAGGGCAACAAACAGCACCGCAATGGGGATCAGGAAGTAGAGACTGTCCACAATGTACTCCTCTCTTTCAGTCTGTGAGACCCGGCCCAAGCCCGCGTAGCGGGCTGAGCGTGTTTTCGATCGTCGCCCCGGAACGGGTCAGACGCAAAGCGTTCAGCACCACTACCAGTGAACTGGCCGACATCCCTATGGCAGCGGCCCAGGGCGGCACCAGACCACACACCGCCAGGGGCAACGCCACGGCGTTGTAACCCAGTGCCCAGACCAGGTTCTGCCGCACAATCCGGCGGCATTGATAGGCCAGGGCAATAGATTGCGGCAAGACCTGCAGGTTGCCCTGCAGCAAAATCGCATCGGCACGGGACTGCGCCAGATCGGCTGCGGACATCATCGCCACAGAGGCATCGGCACCAGACAGTACCGGCACATCGTTCAGGCCATCCCCCACCATCAGCACCCGCTCGCCCCGATGCTGCAGATGCTGCAGATGGGCAAGTTTGTCTTCCGGCGATGCCCCGGCGCGGAAATTGTCGATGCCCGCCTGCGCCGCCAGTCGCTGTACTTCGCCGGATTGATCGCCACTGAGCAACTCCACGGACAATCCGAGACTGTGCAGCTGTTGCACCGCCTCCCGGGCAGAGGCGCGCAGCGCATCCCCCAGGGCAATCCAGGCAACGGGTCCGCTATCGTCGGCGAGCAGTATCCACTGTCCTACTGACGCTGGCGGGGCAGCGTCTACCTCCGCTGCAAAGTCCCCGCGGCCCAGGCGGTAAGCCACCCCTTCAACCAGCCCCTCCAGCCCCCGGCCCGTATGCACCCTGACCTGGCTGGCAAGCCGGTTGCCGCGCCAGGCGCGAAAGGCGCGCGCCAGGGGATGTCGAGTCTGGGATTCCAGTGCCGCAGCCACTTCCTGCACCCGCTGTTCATCCCACCCGGTACGCAGTAGTTCGATCCGCTGGATGCGTGGCTCACCACGGGTCAGGGTGCCGGTTTTATCGAATACCACCCGGTTGATACGGGGCAGGGTTTCCAGCAGGTTGCCGCCGGCTACCAGCAGCCCCAATTGCTGCAGGCGCAGGGTGGCGGAAGCCAGTGCCGCCGGCGTCGCCAGCGACAGCGCGCAGGGACAGGTCACCACCAGCACCGACAGGGCTACCCAGAAGGCGCGGCTGGCATCCAATTGCCACCAGAGGACAAATGCTCCCAGAGCCGCGAGCAACACGATCCCGACAAAGGCACCGGCAACCCGGTCGGCCAGGGCCACCTGGCCGGGTTTTTCCAGCTGGGCGCGCTCCACCAGTCGCTCAATGGCCGACAATCTTGTGAACTTACCCGCTGCCGTTACCCGCACAATCAGGCTGGAGTCACCGTTCACACTGCCGGCATACACCGGGCTACCCGCAGACTTCCGCTGCAGAGCCGACTCACCGCTGAGCAGGGATTCATCCACGCCGCTCTCCCCTTCCAGGACTTCGCCATCCGCGGGCACCGTATCGCCGGGGCACAACAGAATCCGATCCCCCTCGGCCAGCGCGGCGATAGATACCGCCACGACCTCATCTCCTTCATACCTGGCGACCGTGATCGGCAGCAACTGGGCCAGGCCGCCGCTGGCGAGCCCGGCCCTGTGGCGCGCCCGCATCTCCACGGTGCGGCCGAGCAGTAAAAAGAAGGTGAACATGGAAATGGACTCAAAATACACTTCGCCGGTGCCGGAGACCGTGGCATAGAAACTGGCCCCATAGGCCAGGCCAATGGCCAGGGAAACGGGCACATCCATCCCCAAGTGGCGTGCGCGCAAACTCCGCAGAGCTGCACTGAAAAACGGCTGCGCGGCATAGAAAACCACTGGCGTCGCCACCAGCAGGGATACCCAGCGGAAAAAGCGCTCGAAATCACCCACATCACCCGTACCCGCACCAAAATAGAGGGCGATGGCGAACATCATGACCTGCATGGTGCCGAGCCCCGCGACCCCCAGGCGGCGCAGGGCTGCGCGGTGTTCGGTCTGGATCACATTGTCACGGTTGGCAGCGGTGGCGGGAGCCGGGCGATAGCCGATACGCTCAAGTGCAACAAATAGCTGGCTGGGCTTGACCTGCGCGGGGTCAAATACGATCTGCGCACGGGAGGTACTGGCATTGACCGAAACCTTCTCAACCCCGGCCAGGTGTGCCAGGTGCTTTTCGATCAGCCATACGCAGGCGGCACAGGTTATACCCCCGACCAGCAGCGCCGCCATTTGGTGCGCACCGTCCCAGTCGTGCACAAACTGCTGCTGCACCTCGGGAAGATCATAGGCAGCCCATCGTGCCAGTGACTGGGCCTGTTCCGGGCGCTCGTTGACCCGCTCCCGATAGCGATAGAATCCGTCCAGGCCACCGGCAACAATCGCGCTCGCCACCGCCTCGCAGCCTGGGCAACACAGATCGCGGGCCTGCCCTTCGATAACGATTGAGTAGTGACTGCCGGCGGGCACCGGGAGTCCGCAGTGATAACAGGGCGGGGACGTCGTCATTGACGCGCCGGGTTCAGGGGCGCTGCCTCGCCCAGGTCAAAGTTGATCTCTCCCTTCAGGCGCCACTGGGCATCCCGGTGCTTCTGTGGGTCGAGCTCAGGCATCAGGCGCAGGTACCAGCGGCTGTTCAGTTCGGTGGGGACCGTGCCGGTATAGCGGCCGACAGAGAGCTGGGACAGGACAATATGCTGGTCCAGGTCTTCCTCCGCCGGGTGGCTGAGAGTGAGCAACAACTGCCCCGGATAGTCTGTGTTGCCGTTCAGTTCCACAATAACCGCCTGCGCCCCCCGCTGAAACTGCACCATGGCCGCAAGCCCCAGTGCCAGGGCGCGCTGGTCCTGCGCTCCGGAAAAGTGGTACATGCGGTTTTCTTTGTGGTAGGTGTCGCTGACCGTATCGTCGGCGTGGCGCACAGCGATGGAAACCGTGATGGAGGAAACAACCAGCACCGCAATCAGCGGGGCCAGCACCATCCAGGCCCAGAACTCTCGATACCAGGGTTTTGCCGTTGGTTCTTTCATCGCGTTACCAGAAATTACCGTTTTGTGCAGCTGTGTCGGGCGCCCCGGAACGGGCCGGAGACGCCGGCGGGATTGTAGTCCCGCCTACTGCTTGGGACCAATAAATACCGTTCGATGCCTGTCGATCAGCTCCGGGGCATCGACGGCCTGCACCACGATTTCGATATCGTGTTTTCCGTCTTTCAGCTGCGCCCTGGGTACACTCACCCGGATCGGTACCGGAAAGATCTCTCCGGCCTCCAGAACGACCCTGCGCGGTTTGCGCACTGAGTAGTCATACCCGGGTGCACCCTCCACACGGATAGTGAACTCATGCGCAGCCTGATCCATGTTGTTGATCTTAACGGTGTACACATTCTGTACCAATCCCTGGGATATGCGGTACATACGCGCACCGCGATCGCGGATAACCTCCGCTTCAATGGGGCTGCGGGTGGCCACCTGCTGCGCGAACAGCCCGACCATTGCCAACAGGATGACCGCGTAGCCAAACAGACGAGGGCGCAAAAAGCGGGTTTTTCCCCTCTCCAGCTCATCCTCGGAGGTGAAGCGGATCAGGCCGCGATCGTAACCCATTTTGTCCATTACGCTATTACAGGCGTCAACACATAGACCACAGTTAATGCACTCATACTGCATGCCATCGCGAATATCGATGTCTACCGGGCATACCTGCACACACCAGTAGCAGTCGATGCAGTCCCCCATGCCCTCGGCCCTGTAATCCATAGTTTTCTTGCGCGGTCCGCGGGTTTCACCGCGCTTGGCATCGTAGTAAACCGCCAGGGTATCCTGGTCGTACATGACCGACTGGAAGCGCGCATAGGGGCACATGTACTTGCACACCTGTTCGCGCAGGAAGCCCGCATTCATATAGGTGGCGAAGGTGAAGAAAGCGACCCAGAAGACACCCTGGGGGTGGGCGTTAAACGTGGCGAGATCCACAACCAGGTCGCGAATGCCGTAAAAGTAGCCGACAAACGCCAGGGCCGTAGCCAGGGCAATCAGCAGCCAGATCCCGTGAGTCGCGCCCTTGCGCAGAATTTTCTCCAGGTGCCAGGGCGCCTTGTCCAGCCTTATGCGCTTGTTGCGGTCGCCCTCACAGATCCGTTCGGCCCACATGAACATCATGGTCCAGACCGTCTGCGGGCAGGTGAAGCCGCACCAGACCCGCCCCATCCAGGTTGTCACGGCAAACAGGGCGAAAGCGGCGATGATCAGCAGCCAAGCGAGCAGAAAGCCGTCCTGGGGACCAAATGTGGTCCAGAAAATATGAAACTGGCGGGTGGGGAGATCAAAAAAGACCGACTGGCGGCCGTCAATATTTATCCAGGGGAGAAAGAAAAAGGCCAGCAACAGCGGCAGGCCTGTGTACTTGCGAATCCGGGTATAAACACCACGGATATGGCGAATATAGATTTTGTCATCCGATTCATAGAGCATGCGGTAGCGGACTTCGCCATCACCTTCCTGCTCTTCACGGGTGGGAATCAAGTCACTCACAAAAACCTCACTCTCACACGGGCACAGTCAGGCGCCATTCTATGAGGTTGTGTCCCCGTCCCTGTAGCGCCCGGAGTGCTACAAAACAGGGCCCCATATCCGGGACCCCGGTCTTATAGTTACTGCTGCTCTTCATCCTGACGAGACAGGCTGTAGACATAGGCCGCCACCAGGCGGATTTTGTCATCGCGCAGTTTGTCTCTCTGCGCGGGCATCATGTTGCTGCGACCACCGCGAATGGTGTGCTGGATCTGCTCACGGCTGCTGCCGTAAAGCCAGATATCATCGGTGAGATTCGGAGCACCCAGAGTCTGGTTGCCCTTCGCATCCAGCCCGTGGCAGGCCATACAGACAGTATTGAATACCTTCTGGCCCTCGGCGGCCATGGCGGCATCATGCTCGAGACCATTTAGGGAAAGTACATATTCGGTGGTGTTCTTCACCCCTTCCTCACCAATCACCGGTCCCTGCGGCGGCATCACACCCTGGCGGCCGTTGTACAGGGTTTCCAGGATTTTTTCCGGGGTGCCTCCATAGAGCCAGGCGTTGTCGGTCAGGTCAGGAAAGCCAAAGTTACCACCGCCATCGGCACCGTGGCACACGGCACAGTTGTTGGCGAAGATACGGGAACCCATCTTGAGGGCCTCACGGCTCTGGGCAATCTCCTCAATGGGCATATCCCGATACTTGCCAAACGTCTCGTCAAACTGCACCTGGGCCTTGGCCTCGGAGGCCTCCAGGGCACCTACGGAGGTCCAGTCAGCCAAACCCTTGAAGTTGCCCATACCCGGGTAGATCAGCAGGTAGGCGGCGGAAAACACCAGCGTGACGATAAACAGCATGAACCACCACTTGGGCAGGGGGTTATCGTACTCCTCAATGCCGTCGTATACATGGCCCGTGGTCTTGTTTTCCGGTAGCGCCTGGTCGTCAACCGCCACTTTTCGGTTGGCGAACAATACCCAGACAATCAGTGCCAGGTTGGTGAGGGTGAGTACAATTACCCACAAACTCCAGAATGTACTCATTGCTTGTTCTGCCCCTGTTTTCGTTCGGTCTCGGAACCCTGTCCGGATTTGGGTTCATCCTTCTGAGCAGCCGAGGCACTTTTGTCGTCCTGTTGCGCCTCATCGGCAAATGGCAACTTGGCGTCTTCCTCAAAGCGCTTTTTGCGTTTCGGTGAGAAGGCCCACCAGCAGATTGCCAGAAAGGCCAACGATCCCAGCACCAGCCCGATCTCGCGCAAAGTTTCTATGGTCATGAGTTTCCGTCCCCCGCAATTAACGTTTCTGGGTTACCAGGGTGCCCAACTGTTGCAGGTAGGCCACCAGGGCATCGATCTCTTTCACCTTGCCACCGGCGAAGGGCTTGGACGCATTGGCGATATCCTCATCGGTATAGGGCACACCAACCAGGCGCAGGGCCTCCATCTTGCGCGCGGCATACTCGCCGGTAACCACATTGTCGAACAGCCAGGGATAGGCCGGCATAATGGACTCAGGCACCACACTGCGCGGGTTGTACAGGTGCGCGCGCTGCCATTCGTCGGAGTAGCGGCCGCCCACCCGGGCCAGATCCGGCCCCGTGCGCTTGGAGCCCCACAGGAAGGGGTGCTCGTACACGGATTCCTGGGCCATGGAGTAGTGACCATAGCGCTCCACCTCGGCGCGCAGCGGGCGCACCATCTGGGTGTGGCACACGTGGCAGCCCTCGCGGATGTAGATATCACGGCCTTCCAGCTCCACCGCACTGAGTGGCTTCATACCCGGCAAGGGCGTGTAGTTAGCCTTGGTGTAAAACTGCGGAATAATCTCCACCAGGCCACCAAAACTGATGGCGATAATGATGAACAGGATCATCCAGCCGATGTTTTTCTCCACAATGTCATGATTCTTCACGAGCTGATCTCCTATGCCGCCGGCACTGCGTGAACGGTGTTATCGGAGTGGGCATCGTTCACCTTCTCCGTGATCGTGCGGTAGACGTTGTAGGCCATCAGCAGCATACCCAGCAGGAACATGGCACCGCCCAGCAGGCGCACGACATAACCGGGATGGCTGGCAACCACACTCTCAACGAAGCTGTAGGTCAAGGTGCCATCGACATTGAAGGCGCGCCACATCAGGCCCTGGGTAATACCATTGACCCACATCGCCGCGATGTAGAGCACCGTGCCCACCGTGGCCAGCCAGAAGTGCGCGTTGATCAGTTTCACACTGAACATTTCCCTGCGCTTCCACAGCACTGGCACCAGGTGATACAGAGCGCCAATGGAGATCATGGCTACCCAACCCAGGGCGCCGGAATGCACATGGCCAATGGTCCAGTCCGTGTTGTGGGACAGGGCGTTGACGGTCTTGATCGACATCATCGGGCCCTCAAAGGTGGACATGCCGTAGAAGGACAGAGAGACCACCAGAAAGCGCAGGGTCGGATCGGTGCGCAGTTTGTGCCAGGCACCGGAGAGGGTCATGATGCCGTTGATCATACCGCCCCAGGAGGGTGCCAGCAGGATCAGGGACATCACCATGCCCAGACTCTGGGCCCAATCGGGCAGCGCTGAGTAGTGCAAGTGGTGACCACCCGCCCATACATACAGGGAGATCAGGGCCCAGAAGTGCACGATAGACAGCTGGTAGGAGTAAATGGGCCGGCCCGCCTGCTTGGGCACGAAGTAGTACATGAGACCGAGGAAGGCTGCCGTCAGGAAGAAGCCAACCGCATTGTGGCCATACCACCACTGGATCATTGCGTCCTTGGTACCCGAGTAGATAGAGTAGGACTTGAAGGGCGCAACCGGAATCTCCAGGTTATTCACCACATAGAGCACGGCGACCGTGACGATGTAGGCACCGAAAAACCAGTTCGCCACGTAGATATGGGAGGTCCTGCGCCTCATGATGGTTCCGAAGAACACCAGCGCATAGGCAACCCAGACCAGGGTGACCAGGATATCAATGGGCCATTCCAGCTCTGCGTACTCCTTGGTGGTGGTAAAGCCCATAGGCAGGGTGATCGCCGCTGCCACAATCACGACCTGCCAGCCCCAGAAAGTGAAGGGGATCAGCCAGCCGCCCCACAGGCGCACCTGGCAGGTGCGCTGCACCACGTAATAGGAGGTAGCAAACAGGACACTGCCGCCAAAGGCAAAAATCACCGCGTTGGTATGCAGAGGTCGCAAACGCCCGAAGTGGGAAAACGGCTGCCATAAATCATTGAGCTGGGGCCAGGCCAGTTGGGCTGCGATCAGAACGCCCACGCCCATTCCAACAATGCCCCAGACCACGGACATAATGGTGAACTGGCGCACGATGTTGTAGTCATAGTCCGGCACCGGGCCGGTCTTTGCCACCGTTGTCGTCATGTTTGTACTTCCGTTGCTTTTAAAATTCGGTTCCACTACCTGGGCCGGACCCACGGGAGATCTGTGCCAGTGATCCCTGGCGAATGCCGCCACGATTGACTGGAGGACGATTTAAGCGCAGCCGCCACCAGCCACAGCTGATCTAAATCAATTTTCTTCCCTTGTCGGCAGCAATACGCAGGCGCAGGGCATTCAACTGGATAAAGCCCTCGGCGTCTCGCTGATCGTAGGCCCCGGCATCGTCCTCAAAGGTGGCGATGCGCCCGTCGAAGAGACTGTCCGCAGAGCGGCGCCCCGCCACACTCACACTGCCTTTGTACAGCTTGAGACGCACCTCCCCGTTCACCACCTGCTGGGATTCATCGATCGCCGCCTGCAGCATACGGCGCTCCGGTGACCACCAGTAGCCGTTGTAGATCAGTTCGGCATAGCGCGGCATCAGGGAATCTTTCATATGCGCCACTTCGCGATCCAGGGTAATAGATTCAATCGCCCGGTGGGCCTTCAGCAAGATAGTACCGCCGGGGGTTTCGTAACAGCCGCGGGACTTCATGCCGACGTAGCGGTTCTCCACAATGTCCAGACGACCGATGCCGTTGGCGCCGCCGAGCCTGTTGAGGGTTTCCAACAGTAACGCGGGGCTCATGGTGTCACCGTCAAGCGCTACCGGATCACCCCGCTCGAAAGTGATGGTGGTATAGGTGGCCTGCTCCGGCGCCGCTTCCGGGCTCACGCTCCAGCGCCACATGTCCTCCTCTGCCTCCGCCCAGGGGTCTTCCAGCATGCCGCCCTCATAGGAAATATGCAGCAGGTTGGCATCCATGGAGTAAGGGGATTGTTTCTTACTGGAAGAGAAGTCCACGGGAATGTTGTGCTGTTCACAGTACATCATCAGTTTTTCCCGGGAATTCAAATCCCATTCGCGCCAGGGGGCGATGACCTGGATACCCGGTCTGAGCCCATAGGCGCCCAATTCAAAGCGCACCTGATCGTTACCCTTGCCGGTGGCGCCGTGGGCGATGGCGTCCGCGCCGGTCTCGTTGGCGATTTCAATCAGGCGCTTGGCAATCAGCGGGCGCGCAATGGCAGTGCCCAGCAGATATTCGCCCTCGTAAATGGCATTGGCGCGGAACATCGGGAAAACAAAGTCCCGCACATATTCCTCGCGCAGGTCATCAATATAAATCTCCCTGACCCCCAATGCCTCAGCCTTGGCACGCGCGGGGGACACTTCCTCGCCCTGACCGATATCGGCAGTGAAAGTCACCACCTCACAGCCATAGGTTTCCTGCAACCAGCGCACAATCACCGACGTATCCAGCCCGCCGGAATACGCCAGTACCACCTTGTCGATATTGCTCATTGTTATCCTCTGCTGGCCGAAAGCTGCCATCATGGCAAAAGCTCGCCGACACCCACCGCTCCTGTGCGAATGGATGTCAGTCTGGGGGGATTATTTTTGGAGGTATGCCCAGGATCGGTGTAGATGGGCACAATAATACCCATACTGATTCTCGGGGCGCGATTGTAGCGCCTCAGCCCGCAATCGACTAGCGCTATGGCGCCAGTCGACACAATTGGTTAATTTTTGATCATTTTGCGCATCGCAATTTTGTATCGCATCGGGTAGCATGCGCGCCGCACAACAATACACTACAGCGAAACGCAACACGGAGTACCATGGCGGAGCAAATCACCCTTCGCGCCCCCGACGACTGGCATATTCACCTGCGCGACGGCACCGCCCTCAAACGCACCGTGGGCGATGCCGCCCGGCAATTCAGTCGTGCTATTGTGATGCCGAACCTGGTGCCGCCGGTGACCAATGCCAAGAGCGCTCTGGCCTACCGCGGGCGTATCTGCACCCAGATTCCCAGCGATTGCGCTTTTGAGCCCCTGATGGTGCTTTATCTGACCGACAAAACAGATGCCGAAGTGATCCGCCAGGCCCGGTCTGCCGGTATCATCGCCGCCAAACTGTACCCGGCCGGCGCCACCACCAACTCCGACTCCGGCGTAACGGATATCGTCAATATCTATCCCGCACTGGAAGAGATGCAGTCCTGCGGCATGAAGCTGCTGCTGCACGGGGAAGTCACCACCAGCGGAATCGATATTTTTGACCGCGAGCGGGCGTTTATCCAAAACACCCTGTCGCGACTTGTAGAGGATTTTCCCACCCTGAAGATAGTGCTTGAGCACATTACCACTGCCGAGGCTGCCGAGTTTGTGCAGGGTGCCCGAGCGGGGGTTGCGGCGACCATCACCGCACACCACCTGCTGTACAACCGCAACCATCTGCTGGCAGGGGGCATCCGCCCGCACTTCTACTGCCTGCCGATTTTAAAACGCAGCACCCACCAGTCCGCCCTGATCGAAGCGGCCACCAGTGGCAACCCGAAGTTTTTCCTCGGCACTGACTCGGCTCCCCACGCGCGCGGGCAAAAGGAAGCCAGCTGCGGCTGCGCGGGCTGCTACACCGCCTACGCCGCCATCGAGCTGTATGCGGAAGCCTTTGAACGGGCGCGCAAACTGGACAAACTCGAGGGCTTTGCCAGTGAATTCGGCCCCGACTTTTACGGGCTGCCACGCAACAGGGGTACCATTACTCTGGCAAAGCGCCCCTGGACCCTGCCGAATAGCCTGGATATGGGTGGCGAGCCCCTGATCCCACTCGCCGCCGGTGAAACCCTGCAATGGCAGCTCGTATAATGTTGATCCCAGCCAATGCTTCAGGTGGCCTTCGCCCGCAGAGAATTCCCGTGGCAACAGCCCGGCCCCATTAAGATTGACAAGGATTCACAGTGACCCCAGCGGAACAATCGACAGGACCCAAAAGCCCCCTCGCGCAGCGTTTTCGCGGTTTCCTGCCGGTGGTGATAGATCTGGAGACCGGTGGCTTCAATGCCCGCACCGATGCCCTGCTGGAGATTTCCGCGGTCCTCCTGGATATGCACGAGGACGGCAGGCTCTTCCCACTGGAATCCCACAGTTTCCACCTGGAGCCCTTTGCGGGTGCCAATGTGGAGCAGTCCGCCCTGGATTTTATCGGTATTGACCTCGAATCCCCGGAGCGGGCAGCCTGCCCGGAGGAAATCGCCCTGCCGGAATTGTTCCGCAAAGTCCGCAGCGCGGTTAAAAAGCACAGCTGTACCCGCGCCATCATGGTTGCCCACAATGCCCACTTTGACCTCGGTTTCGTCAATGCGGCAGTGGAGCGCTGTGCAATCAAGCGCAACCCCTTCCACCCCTTCTCCTGCTTCGACACCGCCAGTCTCGCCGGGCTTGCCTATGGCCAGACCGTACTGGCCAAGGCCTGCCAGGTCGCCGGTATTGCATTCGACAACACCTGCGCACATTCCGCCGAGTACGATGCAGAGAAAACCGCCGCCCTATTCTGCACGATTGTGAACAAATGGCGGGCACTGGGCGGCTGGCCTGTGGCTGCTGTGGAACCGATTGAGCCGGAGGCGGAATAAACCAGCTGCCGGCGTGACAGCCCCGCCGCCGCCCCTCCCCCTCTCAAGGTCGAATGCCGCTGCTGCCACCCGTGATAGCCGCCCTATGCGTACACCTTAGGCAGTTGGGTGATTTTTTGTGCAAACTTCTGTATGATATTCAGCTTGATCATCCAACCGGACAGGTATCGTGGCCAAAAAAGCATCACCCTCTTCAAGGCGCAAACAATCCACCTCCCTTGAGACCAGCGAGAGTATTGAAGCTCAGGTGCAGGCCTTCCTGGAAAAAGGCGGTGAGATTCAGCAGGTGCCCAAGGGGGTGAGCGGCCAGACCAATACTGCTGGACCAAAACATATCACGCTGGGTAAAAAGCCCCGCAATTAACCGCGACCACCCATCCAGGGCCAGACACAAAAAAACGGCTCCGGCCGCCCCAGGCGAGGCGTGCCCGGAGGCGCGTTTTCGGGCATTTTTGCATCCGTCTCCAATCAGGGCATTTCTTCCAGCTCCGCCCCTTCTTTCACCGGTGGCATCAGGTCTTCCTTGGAAATTTTCAGTCCCATCAGCACGTTTGCAGCCACATACACCGAGGAGTAGGTACCCACGATCACCCCGACAATCAGGGCCAGGGAAAAATTGTGAATCAGCTCCCCGCCAAAGAACTGCAGCGCCCAGAGCACCAGCAGGGTGGTGAAGGAGGTCATGAAGGTACGGCCCAGGGTCTGGCTGATGGAGATATTGATAATCTCCTCGGGCTCCGCCTTGCGCACCTTGCGGAAGTTCTCTCGAATGCGGTCAGACACCACGATGGTATCGTTGAGGGAATAACCGATCACTGCCAGCACCGCCGCCAGAACGGTTAAATCGAAGTCCAGCCCCAACAACGCAAAGAAACCCAGCACAACAATGACATCGTGACCGAGTGCCGCAACCGCACCGATAGAGAACTTGTACTGAAAGCGCAGGGCCACGTACATCATGACCAAAGCCAGTGCCACCAGCATACCCAGGCCACCGTCGTCGCGCAGTTCCGCACCCACCTGCGGTCCGACAACCTCCACGCGACGCAGGGTCACACTGCCGTCGCTGGCGGCCTGCAGCACCGCCACCACCTTGTCGCCGATCGGCGTTACCGTCTCCTGCTCGGTGGCGCTGATCTGGGTCTCCTCTTCGGTCACCTCCGGCGGCAGCTTGATCAGCAGCTCGTTTTCGGAGCCGTAGTTGACCACTGTTGCGCCCTCAAAGCCGGCATCATCCAGCTGTGCGCGCACATCGTTGATCAAGGGGGTGACCTCATAGCCCACCTCAACCTGGGTGCCCCCCGTAAAGTCCAGGCCAAACCTCAGGCCCTTGGCCGCCAGCACGCCAATGGATGCCAGCAGCAGAGCGATGGAGATCGCCGCAGCCACCCTGCGCCAGCGCATGAAGTCGTACACGCGCTTGCCCATGTACTCGGTGATCTTGCCGTTTTCCACTTTGGTCTCACTCATGGCCAGCCCCTTAAATCCAGAGTTTCCGTACACGGCGACCGCCGTAGAACAAGTTGATAATGGCCCGCGTCCCCATAATGGCACTGAACATAGAGGTGAGAATGCCGATAGACAGGGTGACCGCGAAGCCCTGTACCGGGCCTGAGCCAATTGCGTAGAGGATCAACGCCACAATCAGCGTGGTGATATTGGCATCGACAATGGTGCTGTAGGCGTTGTCAAAACCGGCGGTAATCGCCGATTGCGGCGGCATGCCATTTCTGAGCTCCTCCCGTATCCGCGAGAAGATCAGCACGTTGGCATCTACCGCCATACCCACGGTGAGTACGATACCGGCGATTCCCGGCAGTGTCAGGGTGGCACCGAGAAGCGACATCACCGCCACCAGCAGGATCATGTTGACCGACAGGGCGATAGTGGCCGCCAGGCCAAACACCCGGTAGGAAATCAGCATGCAGATAATCACCGCCAGCAGACCGATCTGTACCGACTGTACGCCAACCTTGATATTGTCGGCCCCCAGTGACGGCCCTATGACACGCTCTTCCACAAAATACATGGGCGCAGCCAGGGCACCGGCGCGCAGCAGCAGGGCCAGCTCCTGGGCTTCCGCCGGGCTGTCCAGACCGGTGATGCGAAACTGCTTGCCCAGCGCGCTCTGTACCGTGGCCAGGCTAATAATTTTCTTGTCTTCGGTCTTGATCTGCTCTATGACTTCGTTGTCCTGGGCATCAGTCCGGGTCTGTGGGGTAAAGCGGGTCTCGATAAACAGGGTGCCCATACGGCGGCCCACATTCTTCCAGGTGGCGCGGTGCATCAGCTCGCCGCCGCGGGAATCGAGGGTGATATTCACCTGGGGGAAGCCGCTCTCGTCGTAACCCACGCGGGCATTGGTGACACTGTCACCTTTGATAATAATCTTGCGCTCAAGCCAGGCGCCCCCATACATTTGGCGCTGCTGCTCGCTGCGGTACTCAAAGTACTCTTTATTGGTCACCAGTTCGTCGGGGCGGGCCTCCATTCGGTATTCCAGGTTGGCCGTCTTACCGATAATGCGCTTGGCCTCTGCGGTATCCTGCACACCGGGCAACTCCACCACAATGCGGTTGCGCCCCTGGCGCTGGACGATGGGCTCGGCTACCCCCAGTTCGTTAACCCGGTTGCGCAGGGTGGTGAGGTTCTGGGTAACCGCGTAGTCTTCCAACTGCTTGATTTCCTGCTCAGACAACACAGCGCGTATTTCCAGGTTCTCACCGCTGCCGGATTCGCGCAGCTGGAGTTGCGGGAAATCCTTGCGCAGCGTGGAAAGTGCCAGGCTGCGCAACTCCTCGCTGCGAAAGCGCGCCACAATCTCGCGATCGTCAATCAGATCAACGCTGCGGTAACGGGCCTTGGCCGCGCGCAGTTTGGTCTTCACCTCCTGGACATAACTTTCCATATTGGTTTTGACAATGGTATTGGTGTCCACCTCCATCAGGAAGTGCACACCACCGGCCAGGTCCAGCCCCAGCTTCATCGGGCTGGCCCCGATTCCACTCAACCACTCGGGGGTGGTTGAGGCCAGGTTCAAGGCCACCACGTAATCGTTATGGCCCAGCGCCTCCTGAATCGCCCGCTTGGCCGGCAGCTGTGCCTCCATGGAATCCAGGCGAACCAGAACCGCCCTATCGCCCACTTCAGCACCGAAATATTCGATGCCCGCCGTATCCAGGGCCTTTTCCACCTGTTCCAGCACCTCTGGACCAATGGTCATGGCGCTGGACTGCCCGGAGATCTGTACTGCCGGGTCCGGCTTGTAGAGATTGGGCGCGGCATAGACCAGGCCAAAGGCCACAACCGCGAGAATCAGAAAGTACTTCCAGATCGGGTAGCGATTCATACTGTTCTCATTGTTTTACTGTGACCTCTAGGGCCGGTAAATCATGGCAATCTGCCTGGATATGCGGGCGCTGTGACCGGATTGCAAGAGACACGGCCCCCGGAACAAGTGGTGGCCGATTATACGGGGATCGGGTGACCGGACAAATCGCAGGGACACAGCTGCGCGGCGCGCAGTACCGCAGACAGCAAAACAGTGCCGCGCCTCAAGCGCGCAGGGGCGGCACCTCGCGATCCAGGCGGCGGTAAAACTCCGCGACAAAAGCCCCCAGGGTATTGACGGCGATAGCCTCGCGCAGCTTTTGCATCAGGCGCTGGTAATGACGCAGGTTGTGTATGGTGTTGAGCTGCGCCCCCAGCATCTCACCACAGCGGTCCAGGTGGTGTAAATAGGCGCGGGAGAAGTGCGCACAGGTGTAGCAGTCGCACTCCTCTTCCACCGGCGCGCTGTCATAGCGGTGTTTGGCATTGCGGATTTTCACCACGCCGTCTGCGGTAAACAGGTGGCCATTGCGCCCGTTGCGGGTAGGCATCACACAATCGAACATGTCGACACCGCGGCGTACCGCCTCGACAATATCCTCCGGCTTGCCCACACCCATCAGGTAGCGGGGCCTGTCTGCCGGCATGTTGTGCACCAGGTGATCCAGCACCTTGATCATCTCCGCTTTCGGCTCGCCCACGGACAAACCGCCGATGGCATAGCCATCAAAACCAATCCCGGTCAGCCCCCGCAGGGAAGCGTCGCGCAGCTCCGGGTACATCCCCCCCTGCACAATGCCGAACAGGGCCGCAGGGTTTTCACCGTGGGCCTGCCTGGAGCGTTCCGCCCAGCGCAGGGACAGCTCCATGGACGTGCGCGCCTGCTCGGGGCTGGCGGGATACGGCGTACACTCGTCGAAGATCATCACGATATCAGAGCCCAGGTCCCGCTGGACCCGCATGGACTCCTCGGGGGTGAGAAACACCGGGCTCCCATCAACGGGGGAGCGGAAGGACACCCCCGCCTCGGAAATTTTTCGCAGCGCGCCCAGACTGAAGACCTGGAAACCGCCGGAATCCGTAAGGATGGGGCCCGGCCACTGGATAAACTCATGCAGGCCCCCCTGGCTCTTCACCACTTCGGTACCCGGACGCAGCATCAGGTGAAAGGTATTGCCCAAAATAATCTGCGCACCGATGGCCTGGATATCCCGTGGCAGCATGCCTTTTACCGTACCGTAGGTCCCCACCGGCATAAACGCCGGTGTCTCCACCACCCCGCGGGGAAAACGCAGGCGGCCGCGCCGGGCCTTGCCATCGGCGGTGTCCCGCTCAAACTGCATGAAACATTCCCGGCTCACGGGGTATCTCCTGTTACGGGCGCCACGGTTTCGCCACGGGCATTGGGATTGCGAGAGATCAACATGGCATCGCCGTAGCTAAAGAAACGGTAGCCCTCAGCTACCGCTGCGCGGTAGGCCGCCATGGTGTGCTGGTAACCGGCAAAGGCGCACACCAGCATCAGCAGGGTGGATTCCGGCAGGTGGAAATTCGTGACCAGTTTATCCACCACACGAAACTCGTAACCGGGATAGATAAAGATATCGGTCTCCCCCACCATCGCGGTCAGTTCACCACAGCGCGCTGCACTTTCCAGGGCCCGCACACTGGTGGTGCCCACGGCGATCACACTGCCATCGCGCGCGCGGCAGCGGGCCACGGCCTCCACCACACGCTCCGGCACATGCAGCACCTCGCTGTGCATCTGGTGTTCGCGGATATTGTCCACACGCACCGGCTGGAAGGTACCCGCCCCGACATGCAGGGTAACAAAGGCAATCTCCACCCCCTTGTCACGCAGGGCACCGATCAGGGCTTCATCAAAGTGCAACCCCGCTGTGGGTGCGGCAACCGCGCCGGCATGGCGGCTGTACACGGTCTGGTAACGCTCGCGATCACGGGCATCGTCCTCCCGGTCAATATAGGGCGGCAGCGGCATATGCCCGAGGCGCTCCAGAACCCCTAACACCCCCTCTTCTGCGGGAAACGCCAGCTCAAACAGGGCTCCGCAGCGCCCCGTTACCTCAATGCGGGTACCGTCATCCAGCAGGATACCGGTGCCCGGCCTGGGGGACTTGCTGGCGCGCACATGGGCCTGGGCTTGCCCCCGATTGAGCACCCGCTCAACCAGGATCTCCAGCTTGCCGCCGGTTTCCTTGCGTGCAAACAGGCGCGCCGGGATCACCCGGGTATCGTTGAAGACCACAAGGTCACCGGCGTTGACCTGCTGGAGGATATCCGGAAACCGGCGATGTGCAATCGTCCCCTCAGGGCCATCAAGGCAAAGAAGGCGACTTCCACGACGCGCCTGGGTCGGCACGCGGGCAATCAGCGTATCGGGCAGGTGAAAATCGAAATCCTGACGCTGCATGGAATCCTGGAAAAAAGCATCTGTGAAGTGGTCGCGAAGGTTATAGGAAATTTTAGGCCCTGTTAACTGGCGCGACAGAAAAGCGCCTAAGTGATTGAATTTACTGATTGACCCCACCTTGCCCGTTGCTATAATCACGCCCGCCCTGGCAGCCGACAGCTGCAAGGCGCCTGTGCCAGAGTGGTGAAATTGGTAGACACAGGGGATTCAAAATCCCCCGCCCTTAAAAGCGTGCCGGTTCGAGTCCGGCCTCTGGTACCAGCTCTCAAACCCGCGCCAGCTCTCGCTTTCGCGGGTTTTTTATTGCTCTCTATTCCATTCCCTTTTTGTAGGATTCAGTGCCATAAATCCCGGTAATGTCCACATAGTGTCCACACACATATTTTTTGGTCCACAAATGCCCCCTTAATCTGCTCTGATAATTCTCAAAATCAATAATGCCCAAGGACTTAACAAAGCTTCGGCCCAGCCAGCCAGTTTAGTTGGCTATTCGCCTGCCTTACTTCTTCAAACAAATCTGATACAAAACCTCTCCATCTCTCGGAAAACCCCATGGTTACTAGCTTTCGGCCAATTTGGCCTGTGAAAAATCTCTTCAATTCTCTTCATTTTTCTTCAATTTGTGAAATCCCGAAAATCGCTACAGCCCACGGCTGGCGGGGGTTTGCGGTGTTTTCCAATTTCACTGGCTAAGGAAAAGCGCAAAACCGGCAGGCGTGGGGAGGAGTGATCGACAGTCCTTTTCTCCGTTCAAAAAATGTGCAGACTTGTATGTGCTAACGTTTTAGCCCATTGAAATAGTTCAATTTTTCGATTTCTAAGGCAGAAACGGGCAGCGTGACTGACCTTGTCAGGCGATGAAGAAAATTGAAATCCCACCTTTGTGGTTTGGCACGACAGTTTAGATAGATGTTGTGTGGCCGATATTAATAGAATTTATTTGATATTAATTCGAGAAGAGTGAGCAATCTGTCATAGTGTGTATATTTATTCCCTTTTCTGGCTCCTGTATTCTTTTCTTTCAGTGATAGCAGAGCAGGGACAGCAATGGGACATTACGAACAGCCAAAACCTTACTATCTAAAAGACCGCCGCGAGGTGGCCATTGATATGTTTGCCTCAAAGCAGGACATCACCAAGGCGGACTATATGGCTCTACAGGTCGTTGAGCAGGTTGAAGAAACCCTCGACAAATACCGCCAAGAGTCTGTCACCATGTCACAGATGGACTTGGTAAGTGAGGAACATGACTCAGCCCGGCTCGGGAAGTTTATGGATAAAAACAGGAAGCCCCACCCTGGCGGAAACTGTGACGCCCATGCCATAGTCTCTGGCGGGCACCCAAAGGCTGTACAGCAACGAGGTATTTTGGCCTTTGTAAAAATCAGGATAGATGACATAAGAAATGGAACCTGGCTTCCCAGAAGAACAGCAGATACCCCACACCCCAAAATGCCTGATGCCGTCCCTCATTCACGTATTCACAGGAATGGCTATTACAAATGGCTAAAAGCTAAATTCGATACTCTAGATTTCAGCAACCTTACAGAGCAGGAGGTTGAAAAACTACTTAGAGGCATAGAATATGACCTCAAATTCTCCACTTTCCCGAACTATGTTATGTTGCCAGCCGATAAGCTTTAACCCCTAGAAACAATATGAAAATCTACCAAGTATTCGAGAATGACAGCGACTATATGACCCCCTACTTTGAGCCTGGAGAAGTTATCGGAAAGCGCGGGAGTATTCAGTTTGTCTTCAATACAAACCCTCAGGCTTATGCTGGTGACTGGGTGCCGTTGGAGTTGAGTCTCAAGGCTTGTGATTCCTCCCCGGTGATTCCCACACTTTCTACATGGCAAAACTATCTGGTACTCCACGAGTCGGCATATCAAGCGCTGAAAGGCCTGCTGGGTCCATTTGGTGAACTCCTGCCTTGCACGTATCAAGGAGTCAAGTTCTACCTATTCAACCCGTTAACAATTGCTGAAGACCTCGACGCCATCGTGCCCAGCTCTGTCACGAGGGATAATGACTTACTCTCAGGCATCGCATTCGATGAAGAAAAGCTCAAAGATGTGCCGGTATTCAGGACCAAGGAATCCTATATCAGCATCTATTGCACAGGTGCTTTTAAGGATGTGGTTGAGTCTGAGAAGCTCGACGGTCTGCTGTTCAGTACTAATCTAACCCACTACTAACACTGAAAACCCCCATTAGTAGAGCCAACCGGCAAAGGCTATATGGAGATACCATAGTTGGCACCTCCATACTAAATCCCCATAAGGTTAAATGAACCACAGTACCTTCTTGGAATCTTCCACCGACAAGTAAAATCTATTATTTTTCTTTCATAAGCTTTAGTTGGTTAACCCTGCTTTAAACAACCCGATAACCACGTGCATCTCACTGTTGTATGTAATTTACCTGGGCTAGTGGCCTGTAAAAGACGGTTTTTGAAGATTTGTGACGCGTGAGGGTTGTGCGACGATACGGAAGTTTCGCTAGTGCTAAACAGAATAAATCCTAATGCTTGATATTTTGAAATTGGCGAGGCGCAAGCTGAACAAATCTCGCCTACTAGCGCTATAGACCTGGTTGAAGCAGAAGTAAACTATTTCAACCAGGTCTATGGGCGCATATTAGGTAACTAAAGTTTAATCGCTACCTCACATCAACCTGCAGCCCGCTTAATTGATTTTTCTGATTCTGTAGTGGTCTACTAAACCCGGACACCATTTTAGGTGGTAAAGTCGCCACCTGAGTTAGAGGTGTTCAATGAGTAGACAACGTCGTTCCTTCTCCCTGGAGTTCAAACTGGATGCTGCCCGCCTGGTCGTAGATCAAGCTTATTCAGTACCTGAGGCCGCCCGTTCATTGGATGTGGGTACCACCGCCATCCGCCGATGGGTGAAACAGCTTGAAGCTGAACGTAGCGGGAAGACACCTGCGAGCAAAGCATTTACCTCCGATCAACAAAAGATCCAAGCGCTTGAGGCCCGGATCAATCGCCTGGAACGGGAGAAAGAGATACTAAAAAAGGCTACCGCTCTCTTGATGTCCGACGAGATGAATCGTACGCGCTGATAGACCGATTAAGTGAGCAAGAGTCCGTCGAAGTGGTCTGCAAAGCGTTTGATGTACCTCGATCATGCTACTACGAGTACAAGAGCAGAAAAAATAGCATTGATGTATCGAGGGTTCAGCTTTGTGCCAGGGTCAATGAAGTCTTCAAGCGTAGCCGCAGTGCCGCTGGTAGCCGAACAATTGTGGGGATATTCAACAATCAGGGCATCACAATCGGGCGCTTCAAAGTGCGCAGGCTGATGCGCGAAGCTGGTCTGATCTGCAAGCAGCCGGGCTCTCACAATTACAAAAAGGCAACGGTTGAACGGCCAGATATACCGAATGAGCTTGATCGAGAGTTCAATGTGGAAATGCCAAATCAAGTCTGGTGTGGCGATATCACCTACATCTGGGCTGGCTCTCGCTGGTGCTACCTGGCTACGGTGATAGATCTGTACGCCCGCCGTACCGTCGGTTGGGCGATTTCAGAGCAGCCGGATGCGGCTCTCACGGTGAAAGCTCTGGAAATGGCCTGGGAGCAGCGAGATAAGCCAAATGGTGTCATGTTCCACTCGGATCAAGGTAGCCAGTATGGGAGCCGTCTTTTCAGGCAGCGGCTATGGCGCTGCCGGATGAGACAGAGTATGAGTCGTCGTGGAAATTGCTGGGACAATGCTCCGATGGAAAGACTGTTCCGCAGCCTGAAAAGCGAATGGGTACCGTTTCTTGGCTACGCCTCCATCGCAGAGGCAAGCCGGGACATCAGTCACTATCTGATGACCTACTACAATTGGGAACGTCCCCATCAGCACAACGATGGTATACCACCCGCAAAGGCGGAAGAAAAACTTAACTTACTGTCCGGAAATAGTTGACCACTACATTCTATATCGGATCCGGACAGAATCTAGGGTGCTCTTTTGGAGTGACTTTAACCCGTTCCCACTCTGTCGGCTTCCCATTTTCTTCTCTAGTCTGCAAATCCGCTGATTCTAAAGGTATAGAACCGAATTCAGGCTCAATGAATTTCTCTGGAGAAGATAGGTTAACGTAGATTATTTGACCAATCACACTTGAAGGGCACCCAATATTATTTATATCAGTGCTCCAAGAGGTATCTTGATTTGCAGCACCCGTAACCTGGATATGCTCTCCACCCTCAGATATGAAATATGTATTGATGGAATAACTACATTCATTTTTATAAGAGTAAACAGTTTCCCAAGCGATAGGTACATATATATAAGTAGGTGGGCAATGATGTGCAACGGAGCTTGAGCTCGCAAATATAGCAGCCAACGCGACTGGCAAAGATAGCTTTTTAAACATAAATAGTCCGTTAATGATTTATTGTTCATGTGTAAGCCACTTGAATATAAATTAATTAAGATTAATAGTAAATATTTTTTTACTATAGGAGAGTGCCAACTTCTAATACGAAATCCACCAAGACCTTTTTCATTGTTTATGCCTTCATCCCATCAAGCTTGTTTTTTATTGTCTCGGTATCCGCACTGGCAGAGTTATAAGTGCCGGCACTTTCAGGGGCCTGGGTCTTGCCACTTCCGGGCGTGACACCCAGGTGGGTATGGGTAGCCAGGTCATCGGCCAAGGTTTTGACCACGCCCATCAGGTCGCTCAGCAGCTGCAGCACATTGTCGGCAGTGTTACCCAGCCAGAGGGTGCCACCCGCCTCCACCTTGATCACCTGTTTGAGTTTGGCGATGCGCTCGGTAATATTGCCCACGCGCTCTTTCAAATCCCGCCCCACAGTGACATTGATATCACTGGCAGTGGTGAGGTTGAGATTATCCAGCGCAGACAGATTGGCACTGCCACCAGACAGTAACCGCAACGCACCCAGGGCTTCAATCAACTTTATCCCTGCCACCGCTTTCATGGAATGCTGGCGTACCTGGCGGTGTTCATTCTCGCAGTCTGTATGCAGTGCGGCCGCTTCGGTTGTTTTCTGCAGCGCACACTCGCGGATCTTGCCGTGGGTTTCCCGGTGCCAGGTTGCCTGGGCATCCACCTTTTGCCGCACGGTGTCGCTCTGCTGCCAGACTAAATCCTCGCGATCCAGTGCCGGCACACCCAGGCCCCGGCACAGCACCGTGCGGATAAACGGCTGGTCCGGGCGGCCATAGGCAAAGGCCAGCTCCACCAGGGTGCCCGGTTGCGGAAAACCAAAAGCCCCGCGCTCATTGCCGGCAAAGTGCAGCGGCAGCGGCAAGCTGCGAAAAACGGGGATCTGCTGGTCCGCCTTGCCTTCGCTGTTCAGCAGTTGCACATCCACGCCGTAGCGCGGCCGAAACTCTTCTGCCAGCTCCGCTTGCTTGGTGGGGTCACTGATAGCCACTATGCGGGCCAGCAGCGGCAGATGCAGGCCGCTTTTCAGTTCCGGATAGGCGCGCTCCAGCAGCCGTTTTATTTGTGCTTCCACAGGTCCGCGCTCCAGGTCAGGTTCATAAAATTACCGGCCAGCGCAACTCCGGTGACATAGTGATTATTGAGCAACACTCCGGGGCACAGCCAGGGGATACAGGCCACGCGGGCGCGGTTGGCAATGCCAAAATCCGTGGCAAAGCCCGCGGGCAGTGGTCCTGCCCGCCCTGAATATGCGCCGCCGCAAGGAAGCGGACCGCTACTGCCTGCTGCAACCCAACGGCGACAACCCGGTGCTGTTCGCCCCCGGCGAGGTGATCCAGCTCAAGGAGTACAAACCCCAAGCAACAGATCTACGGCAGGCCCCAGTATCTCGGCGGTGTGCAGGCGGTGTTACTGAACGAAGACAGCACCCTGTTCCGACGCAAGTATTACCGCAATGGCGCCCATATGGGCTATGTCTTCTACACCGCCGATAAAAACCTGAGTGCGGAAGACGAACAGCTCATCAAGGAACAGGTGCGCCAGAGCAAGGGGGCGGGCAACTTCCGTTCCCTGTTTGTGAATATTCCGGACGGCAAGGAGAAGTCGGTGCAGATTATCCCGGTGGGGGAGATTGCCACCAAAGATGAATTTGATCAGCCCCACCAAGGTGGTCCAGTTTAAATGTTAGTGCATAGCGGGCCGTGGCTCTTTCTCCACGGTGGTTTCCGGGGCCGGTGGGCGGTAGCCCAAGACACTGTGTGGCCGCTTGGTGTTGTAGTACTTCCTCCACTCCTCAATAATAATTTCCGCCTCTTGTAACGTATAGAATATTTCACCGTTTAGAAGCTCGTCTCTGAGCCGGGCGTTGAAGCTTTCACAGTACCCATTCTCCCAGGGTGAACCCGGCTCTATGTAAGCCACCTTTGCACCAGCAAATGTGATCCAGCCCCTGACCGCCTGTGCAATAAACTCCGGACCATTGTCTGACCGGATGTAGGCGGGAACACCGCGTAAAATGAACAGATCTGTTAATACATTAATCACTTCCGTTGAGTTCAGCTTTCGTTTCACCCGGATTGCCAGGCATTCTCGGGTGTACTCGTCCAGGATGTTCAGCATTCAGAATGCTTTCCCATCGCTAGTCCGATGGTGAACAAAGTCATACGACCAGACATGGTTCGGATACTCCGGACGCAGTCGAACACACGACCCGTCATTTAGCCAGAGCCGTCCCTTCTTTGGTTGTTTCATTGGAACCTTCAGCCCCTCACGCTGCCACAGTCGTTCCACGCGCTTGTTGTTTACTTGCCAGCCCGCATCTCTCAGTAAAGCTGCAATCCGGCGATAGCCGTATCGACCGTACTGTCGCGCAAGCTCGACCATGTCAGCAACAAAGCGGTTTTCGTCGGAACGACCAACAGGCAGGCGCCTTTGCGTGGATTGATGCTGGCCCAAAACACGGCACGCACGACGCTCAGAAATGTGAAATCGACTTCGTAGGTGGTCAATACAAGCACGGTGACGTGAAGGGCTCAGAAGTTTCCCTTGGCAGCCTCTGACAGAACCAACTTGTCCAGCGTGAGATCCGATACTGCTCGGCGCAACCGCTCATTCTCCTTTTGTAGTCGCTTGAGTTCCTTCAGTTGGTCGGTTCCCATCCCGCCATACTGCTTACGCCAGCGATAGAACGTCTGTTCAGTTATTTGCATCTGGCGTATCGCATCCAAACGCGACATTCCCTGACCGCAGAGCACCTCAATCTGGCGCAACTTCGTGACAATTTCTTCCGGCTTATGTGATTTCTTGTTTCAATCTGATAATTAATTATTAACACAGTATTATTAATATTACTAGAAGAAATAATATGCCTATGATTTTGAAAATACTTCGAAACATTCGATCACCTAATGCTCACAGCAAGCGTAGCGACAGCACAAGTGAGCCAAAAAACCTCCATTGTGTTTTTTGTTAAGAGCATTTAATTGCAACATATTCTAAATTTTTACATTCTTCATACGTTTTATTGTTATTTCTCTCTCCATATTCAGTATCAAAATATATCTTTTCTTGGGTGGGCGGGCATTTCCCTACTTTTATCCATTTCAATTCACGCTGCCTATCTAGCTCGAACTCCAAAAACGATGGGATAATTGCACTTTCTTTTATTTCGGACCAGTTAAAGTAATAATAATAACTTCCTGGCGACTGTTCTATTCTATCAGGCAGAAAAAATTTTCTTGTAGACGTTTTTACAGTTACATCATCTTTTGTTAGTGAAACCTTCATTGATGCTGGAGTCCAACTAAAAGGCCAATTTCTTTCAACATTAGTATTGATAGCACATTGCCCTAGCTGTTCAGTCTTAGATATTGCATTTACAATATTTTCATATTCATTATTTCTCGCGCTAGTGATAGACGCAATTACAAACCATATAAGCAAGCATGGTGCAGACACACTGAAGATTTTTTTAACTTAGTGAAAAAGGTAATTCTATCCACTGCTCAGCCTGATTAAGTTATTACATTTAAAATCTTGAGTTTGCACAATAGGCATATACGTTTTCATTTATCTTCAAAAGATGACCTGACTCAATATGATGCTCTCGATAGCTAGTTAATCTTTCGCTATTTTTTAATAAAATTACACGATCACGACCACGCCCAAAATCGAACATGGCCACGTTACGGCTTGTAATTGGATCTTCAAAATTCCCCGATATTTTACGGATACCAAATCGAAAATGTTTTAGTTCAATATTAGTTATACTTGGATCTGGCAAAGGAGTTATATCAATAAAGCTCTCATCTTTTCTCGCAGTAATATCGCCATGCATACCTGCCACAAAGTAATAACCTTTGTCGACTATATTATCTGTTGCCCAATCATCGAGATAGTTAACTATTTCCTCGTTATTAGCAATATCAGAGATAGTGGTACATTGCTCGCTCATGAACTGATGAAAGGTAAAAAAAGCCACTATAATTATTATCAGAGTACAAGTAAAAACTATATAAATCAATTTTTCAATAAGTTTCCAGATGCTCACAAGCTGTCCATCATTTGTAACACTATGTATTTACTCGCTTTTCCGACACAATCCCCAATCCGTCCAAAAAATAGTGGCCGGGTGTCACTTTCGGCCTAAAGGAGCCACCACGGATGTTTCCCTTTCGGGTCTTGTATTCCCCGTTGTCCACCCGGCCATAACACGGACACACTGCACAGGACGATATTGCAGGCACAAAAAAACAGCACTAACACTTGGCCAAACAGGGAGGCACCTAGTGCTGACTCTGGCACGCGTTGCGTGCTAATTATCACCATTTCTTTACAATTTTATACTGCATACTGGCTCATATGCTTTGCTATATTTTTGGGAATTTTTGGCCAACTATAGCCACCATTCTCCTCCCATGACTTGGAGCCCAACATAAGACCCATTTCTAATAATTCTGATTGCAACTGATCATGCGGATAAATATACCACTGTTCATCTTGATTAAAGGCTACATAAATATCTTTGCCGTTGTATTTTTTTTCAAGAGTTAGGCGGCCCTTCAACTGAATCTTGAGAAAAGTGTTTCCATCAATATGGCAAGCAATAAAGTCAGCTCCTTGCCAGTCATCGTTGAGCCACATGCAATTAAAGCCATAGTCAGCCAGCTCAGCAGCAACTTTCTGAAAATTGAAATTCTCTTTTTGCCTGGAGTTTAGCTTTCTATATTCAATGCGATTAAACATGATGTTCCTTTACTGCTAACGCCCAAAGTAGCTACGTGCATTAGCCCGTCAAGTCCGCAGAGTGATGCTTTCTTATATTGTTATGTTCTTCCTAATCCAATTTTCTATTATTGCAAGAATTAGAAGTGTTGGAATAAATAGAACAACACCAATAACTTTTAGAGTTGATGGCCCATTTAGCTTTGATACGCTTATAAACCATGTTTAGGCCATAAAGCATTGCTAAGACCGCACCAATTACCGCAATAAATTGTAAATATGTGGCCGTTGGTTCAATTTTCACACTTTACTCCTTTTAACACATTATCTACATATGGTGCTCACTGTGAAAAATTTTATCCCGTTTGCGATCTCAGAAGCAATTCTGCGTCACCCACCCAAAATGTTCAATAAAAATCAAGCAATTACATAAAATTGATACAAAGGGCGGCCACCGCCGCCCTCACTGCTTATCGTTAGTGATGCTTAGCCGTCGTCAACAGCTCGCGGATCTGGCAGATGATCTGGTTGAGCCCCAGTTGCGCCTTGGGATTCAGCTCCAGGGTGCCATTGCCGGGACTCACCACAGCAGCAGGAAAATACAGCCGCGCGCAGGCGTCCTCGATACGGTTTCGCAGGGCCGGGGTTTACAGAAAATTACCAGAGTTGGTTTCGTGAACAAAGCCCGCGGCGTTCCCTTCCGGTCCTTTGGTCAGTTTGCACCTTTGAGTGGGGCATTGTGCTTTTCCAGGCGCAGGCGACTGGAAATATAGGCGCCAAAATTATCTTATCGAATTGTATTCAGTTTTCTTTAGTAGTAAAGCAGCGTAAAATTCATGGGCGTTTATCTGCATTCTGGGCCGTGATTGTGCAGGTTTCTGTGAGCCCATACCCCAGGGTAGGCACAGGAAACCCGAAAAATTCGGGCGGCCCAGGCAGCTTCTAATAGATCCTTCCCTGCAACAGGAGAACGGTAGTGTGACCTAAGCGTAAGTAAAAGGCGCTGACCCAGGGTGCTAGGAACACCAAAGGCCAGCTAACCAAATTGATAAACACAGTATCAAAATGGCTATATGTATAATACGCTAGAAGCCCGCTCGTCTTCAATAAAGCGGGGCCCCTGCAGGCGCCTGGCGCGGTTGCCCAGGCTTTGGGCGCGTTGCATCCGCCGATTCTGCTTTACCGCCTACCGTTCCCGCGCGCCCCCTTGTAGTGCCTTCACAGGTTACTTTCCCAGTATTCCCATCACGAAAAGTCAGCCCGGGATTTGCAACCCGGAAGGAAAGGCTTATGTTGGTTGTAAAACGCCGAACCGGCGAGAATCTCAGAATTGGAACCCACGTTTCTGTCACCGTATTGGGTATTTCGGGTAACCAGGTGAGAGTGGGCATAGAGGCCCCCAAATCCACACCTGTGCACCGGGAGGAAGTGTATCTGCGCATCCAAAAGGAACGGGCACTGGGCAATGACAGCTACTGAGAAACAGTGCCTCCCACCAGGGCCCACCATGGGCCTGGATTTCCCGGTGAGGCCGCGGGTTTAATGGTTTGGGATCACCCATAAAATGTATTGCACCAACGCCAGCAGCTTGTCGGTTTTCAATCACCCTCACGCAGAGTGCTATCCAGGGCCGCCCGCGGCCCTGCTAACGCGTCTTTTGCGGTACCGTGTGATCCCCTGGCGTCGGCGCCCTGTTCAGTACGCAAACCTGCCAGCCCGTTTGAAATCGCTATCTGCAGGATGCGTAGTTAACAGCTCAATTTAGCAATCAATGATTCACAACGGGACTCCCCGGAATTTGGATATTTCACCGGGGCTGACAATGTATGGGTTTCCCATGCCGGCCCGCATTGGGCAGACACTGCCGGGTGGCCCTGATTTCACTAAACGGCGCGAGCCAAAAGCATGCTGCGAATATGACCGATGGCGCGGGTGGGATTCAATCCCTTCGGGCATACATTCACACAGTTCTGAATACTGCGGCAGCGAAATACGCTGAAGGGGTCGTCCAGGTTGGAGAGCCGCTCCTCGGTAGCCAGATCGCGGCTGTCCGCCAGAAAGCGGTAGGACTGCAGCAGCCCGGCGGGTCCGATAAACTTGTCGGGGTTCCACCAATAGGATGGACAGGCACTGGAGCAGCAGGCGCACAGAATACACTCGTACAGGCCATCGAGTTTTTCACGGTCTTGCGGGGACTGCAGGCGCTCAATGGCGGGCGCCGGGGTATCATTTTGCAGGTATGGCTCGATCTTCCTGTACTGCTCGTAGAACTGTTCCATATCCACCACCAAATCGCGGATCACCGGCATGCCCGGCAGTGGCCGCAGCACCAGCTTGCCTTTCGGTGCCGCTTCCGACAGGGGCGTGGTGCAGGCGAGGCCGTTGCGCCCGGAGATATTCATGCCGTCGGAACCGCACACACCCTCGCGACAGGAACGCCGGAAAGACAGGGTGGAGTCTTCGGCCTTGAGCAGCTCCAGTACATCCAGCACCATCAGTCCCTTGCCCTGGGTATCCAACTCGTAGTCCTGCATATAGGGCGCTTTGTCGGTTTCCGGGTTGTAGCGGTAAATGCTGACTTTCAACATACTCTATTTCGCTCCCGAATCAGTAGGTGCGAGCTTTTGGTTCAAAGGCTTCCATGGTGGTTGGCGCAAAGTTTACCGCACGCTTGCCAACCCGTTTTTCCGCGGGGAAATACAGGGTGTGACTCAGCCAGTTCTCGTCGTCGCGCTCCTGGAAGTCTTCCCGCCAATGGGCCCCGCGGCTCTCGGTGCGGGCTTCGGCGGCAATCGCAGTGGCCTCGGCAACCTCGAGCAGATTCTGCAGTTCCAGCGCTTCGATACGGGCGGTATTGAAGGCGCGGCTCCTGTCGTCCAGGCGCACCTTCTCGATACGCTCGCGCAGACCCGCCAGCTTCTTCACACTTTCCGCCATATCGTCGCCGCGGCGGAATACACCGAAATAGTCCTGCATCACATCCTGCAGTTCCTTGCGCAGACCGGCGGCCTTTTCGCCAGTCTCGCAGGTCTCCAGGCGGTTCAGGCGCGCCATGGCCGCTTCGATATCCGACTCGGAGGCCTCGCGGTGCTCAATTCCCTCGCGCAGGGCCTTCTCGATAAACAGGCCCGAAGCGCGGCCAAAGACCACCAGGTCCAGCAGGGAGTTGCCACCGAGGCGGTTGGCGCCGTGCACCGAGACACAGGCCACCTCACCACAAGCGTAGAGGCCGTCGATGATATGGTCATTGCCGGCCGCGTCCTGGGTCAGGGCCTGGCCGTGCACATTGGTGGGGATACCGCCCATCATATAGTGACAGGTGGGCACTACCGGAATCGGTTCCTTCACCGGGTCCACATAGGCAAACGTCTTGGACAGCTCGCAGATACCCGGCAGGCGGCTGTTGAGCAATGCTTCCCCCAGGTGGTCGAGCTTCAGCAGTACGTGGTCGCCCTTGGGACCACAACCGCGACCCTCGAGGATTTCCAGCTCCATGGAGCGGCACACGACATCGCGGCCGGCGAGATCTTTGGCATTGGGTGCGTAGCGCTCCATAAAGCGCTCGCCATCCTTATTGATCATGTAACCGCCCTCGCCGCGACAGCCTTCGCTGACAAGTACGCCGGCGCCATAGATACCGGTGGGGTGAAACTGCCACATCTCCATATCCTGCACCGGCATACCCGCGCGCAGGGCCATCCCCACACCGTCACCACTATTGATATGGGCATTGGTGGTGGAGGCGTAGATTCGACCGGCGCCACCGGTGGCGAACACCGTCGCCCTGGACTTGATAAAGACGATCTCGCCATCTTCGATACACAAAGCGATCACACCCACAACCGCGCCGTCCTGGTTCTTCACCAGGTCAATGGCAAACCATTCATTCAGGAACTCCGTGTCGTGCCTGATGTTGTTCTGGTAAAGGGTGTGCAGCAGGGCGTGTCCGGTGCGGTCTGCCGCCGCACAGGTGCGCGCGGCCTGACCACCGCGGCCGTAGTCCTTTGACTGACCGCCGAACGGACGCTGGTAAATACGGCCCGTTTCGGTACGGGAGAAAGGAAGTCCCATATGCTCCAGTTCAAACACCGCCTCGGGACCCACAGAGCACATATATTCGATGGCATCCTGGTCACCGATGTAATCGGATCCCTTCACCGTGTCGTACATGTGCCAGCGCCAGTCGTCATTCGGGTCGGCACTGGCGATGGCACAGGTGATACCGCCCTGGGCGGACACCGTGTGTGAACGGGTCGGGAAGACCTTGCTGATGACCGCGGTTTTGTAGCCGGAGCGGGCCATCTGCAGTGCCGCGCACATGCCGGCGCCGCCGCCACCGATGACAATCCCGTCAAAGGAAATTGTACGTGTGTTCGCCATCGCTTATACACCCCAGAGAATTTCGATGCCCCACACCGTGTACAACACGGCAACTACCGCCAGAGCGGCTTCCGCGAACAGGCGCAGCACCGTGGCTTTGCCCCCCATCACCCGGTTGGTGATGTAATCGGTGACAACAGACCAGAGTCCGATCCAGGCGTGAATAATGACCGACAGCAGGGCCACCAGACTGAACACACGCATCCAGCGCTGGGCGAACAACTCTGACCAAGCCTGGTAGCCAAAGTCTTTTGTAAGGAAAATAAAGCCGACAATAAACAGGAGATAGGCAATCAGCACCACCGAGGTAACGCGCTGGTACAACCAATCAAAAGTGCCGCTACGGCCAAAACTTGTAACTGTTCTTACCACAACCATACCCCCGTCAGTAAAATAAGGATGACACTCAGCACCAGTACTGTGACAGCGCTGCGGCGGCCACCTTCCAGGCTTTCACCAATGCCCATATCCATCAACAGGTGGCGCACCCCGGCCAGCAGATGATAAATAAGCGCGGCCAGTGAGGCCCACAGCACGAGCTTGGCAGGGAGGCTGTTAAATACTGCCGCCACATCGGCAAAGCCCTGCTCCGATTTCAGGCTGACATCGAGCATATAGAGCAACAGCGCGACGACAGCAAAAAGCACAACGCCGGAAATGCGGTGCAAAATGGAAGCCAAAGCGGCAGCGGGAAGCTGGATAGTGGAAAGATCCAGATTGACAGGTCTGTTTTTGTTCACAGGAAAATACCTTGTTGCCCTGAACGACCGGGCGCCCGTTAGCTTTTCAAGAAAGGGACAGGCTGATTGCCGATTGCATCACACGCAGCTTACATACGTCTTATGCAAATAACCGTACCTGCGCAAGCTGTGCGGAGTAACCGCCTGTTGAAAAAACCACATTCCCGGTCAATCGAAATATAATAGCAGTCAGCTCACCTGTAAAAGGAGCCATCGCGTGGATGGCGTTGATATCATTCATCCAGGCCTGTTTGCGCCAAAACAATGGAGGTTTTTATGTTAAAGCATCATCACCTTTGTTTGCGGCTATGGTTTCCACACCTTCTGTCCTGGCGATCAGGCTTGCAGCTTGAGTGCAGTTATTGATCTGGGCAACCGTAATTTCAAGTGCAATCGGTTGCCCGTAAGCGTTAACCGCTAAATGGATCTTGCTTGTGTTCCCCACCCGACTTTTCCCTATTGCCCCATCCTGATCGTTGGCAACGTGGCTCCCAATCGGCACACACTTACGTAAGGCACGCGGTAGTCGCCATCTCACTGATAGATGATGGGCCAACCTGTTACAGGTCTGAAACAATGCACTCTCGATAATGAAACTCAGCCATTAGGGAAAACTGGTCAAGCTGTAAAGACCAACGGCCCAAGCAGAAAGAGCCATAGCGCAGGGATTACAAGACGAGTCAATACTCTTGGTATAATCCCGAACGAAATCCAGGGAAAACCGAAATGAATAATTCCAACGTAACTCGCTGAATCCCGATTGTGCGCTGGGATTCAACTATGGGTTTCCGTTGCCGGGACTGATCGCAGGAGCAAGAAAATACAGCAACGTGCAGGCGCCCTCCAGATGGTACACCAGGTCAAGATTTTACAGAGAGTTCTCGAAGTTGGTTTTGTAGAAAATCCCACAGTGTTCCTTTTCGAACCTTTAATAAACAGGCCGTCGAGAAAGTGAGCATAATGGATGGGAAAGTCGCTTTTCTTGACCTGCCGGAGTGGAGTGGGATTGACGTTTTGACATAAATACTTCCAATCGTTTCGTGTATTGAAGAGGCAACCAGTTGAGAGCTGACGACCGGAACTTATTCTCAGCCGAATGGAGCCACCGCGGGTATTAAAAGCATCGTTAGCAGGTATCAGCACTTTTCCAAAACCAATACGGGCACAGCTTCATCTATAGCCATTTTAGGGAAAATAAAATGTGACATCCCTGTTCGTACAGTAGAGTTACAAGCTTTCCAAAACATCGTAATTTTTTTGATTTTTGCAACATTTCAGCCAATATTAACTATCATGTTACTATTTTCTGTGGCATTGGTTATTTTGATTATCTTCACTTGAGTGTTCTGGAGTATTTTAATGACAAGCCAAAAACCGGAGCTTCTGGACAAGTTAAATTTTGTGTCATCGACGATAGGATTGGAAACCCCTCTGTGGAATTGGGTATCTGATCCTTCCATCAGCAATCCGGCAAATTACTATGAAGCTTCACTGACTCCATGGACAAACAGTACCAGTATTGTGTCAGACTGCACCTGCGATGTGATTGTGGTCGGTGGTGGCTTGCTCGGCTTATCGGCAGCTCTGCATTTGGCAGAATCCGGTTACGAGGTTGTTGTTCTGGAGAAAAATCATATTGGTTCTGCCGCATCAGGCCGTAACGGCGGGCAAATCACGCCCGGCCTGGCGCGTTGGGAAGCGGGAGATATGTTGGCCCAATTGAGTTTTGACGAGGCAAAACGGCTATGGCAATTTTCCTCAGATGAGGCGATGGCGTTAATTAACGATATCACAGAGCGTTATGGTTTCGATATTGCACACAAAAAAGGCCATATCACCGCAGCGGTGCATTCAGCCCATTTGTCCCCATTATTGGAAGGAGTTGATGCACGCTGTGCACTTGGTGACCGCAATGCCAGCGTGGTGGGTCGCCATCAGCTGAAAGACTATCTTTGCTCTGATTATTATGCTGGTGGCGTCATCGACAAGCTGGCAGGGCAAATTCACCCACTGGCACTAGTAAGGGGGATGGCCTTTGGATTTGCCAGTACAGGTGGTAAAATATTCGAGAAAACCGAGGTTGTTGAGTTGGAAGAAACTACGGATGGGGTTGTGGCCATCACCAAAGAGGCCACGGTCAAAGCACTCAAAGGTGTGGTTCTTGCCATCCACCAATCTACTTTTCATTTGGACCCAGATGCCGGGGGAACCACTTTTCCTTTTTATACCTATGTCGGTGTCACTACACCACTCAAATCTGGTGTGATAGACAAACTCATACCTTCTGAAATGGCGGTTTATGATACACAATTTTCCATTGACTACTATCGCCCCGTGCATGGCAACCGGTTGCTTTTCGGTGGTGAGGGGAGTGGAACCTGTTGGCATACACAAGAGGTCAACGATTATCTACTTAGCCGATTAAATACAGTTTTTTCAGGCTACGGTGAATTTGAACTGGACTATTCATGGAGTGGCGTGAGTGACTTTACACTCAATGGTGCAACGGATAGCAGAAAAAGTGAAGGCAAAACCCCCATATACACGGTACATGGCTGGAGTGGCCATGGTGTTGCTCAGACAGTGCGCATCGGCAAAGCCATTTGTGATGACCTTACAGGCCAGAATGACGATTTCGACATGCTGGCGAAAATTGAGCATCATGATATTCCGCTGGGAAGACAGATTTCCCCCTTCGCTATTCCCGTCATGAAAGCAGCCATGAGTGTTATGAAGGTGGTTAATCCAAGCAAAATGATTTCATTTTAGCATTAATGCGTGTGCCTATAGCTGATACCGGGGAAAAATACCCAACTCAAAGCGCGATGCATGAGCCTGTTATCATTCCCTGTAAAACACCAGGGACTCCATTCACTAACGAGTACCCTCGGGGAAAGCCAGCTGCAACAAGAGCGCACGGCGATCCTTCGGGTCCTGGATACGGCTGATATTGCTGTTGTCGAACAATACAAAAATGCCTTGTTCTCGAACTGCCAATCCATCGCCCATACCACCGGTCCGGGTCCCTTCATACCCCAGCTCCGGTGATAATTCTAGCGCACGATAATCCAGACACCATTCCGCTTGCAGGTTGGGTAGGGCTCTTTTACATACGGCGTGGGCGTTGCGCTCCAAGGTAAACAGGGCCCCGTTAAAATAATCCAGGGCCGTCAGATCCTCGGAGCCCCCTTGAAATTTGAGCCCATCGACAGGTGGCAGTTGAAAGATCTGGATACTCCCATTGGAGGCCAGCTTTACCAGGCCGCGGGGTTCGCTCTCTAAAGCTACCCAAAAATCATCCTCAACTTTGACTATTCCTTCACTTGAGAGATTGAACCCTTGCAGGTAACCCTGGGTCTTTGCCTCCAGAGACCAGTTTGTTTCCAGCCAATGGGCTTTACCCTGCTTGTCGACTTTGGCAATACGGTTGAAGCGCTCGCTCAGAATATAAATAGCGTTATTCTTACAGCTGATTCCTTCAAAGTCCATTGCGGAAGGCCGCCGTGTTAAATCCAGGAAGAAATACCAGAGATTTGTGGGCTTGTCTTTTTTTGGTGGCCTGAGCCCAGAAATCTCCAGATAAGGCACCGCCTTGGCACGCTTATTTTCCAGCTCAAGAGTATAAATGGTATCTGATTTTTTATCGGAAACAGTGAGCAGTTGGCCGTTACAAAAACTCAAACCGGAAAGACCCAGACCCTCGCTACCATCCACCCAATAACTCGCCAACAATTTGGCACTACTGATTTCAGCAGCCAACCCCAAAGAGGACAGCAGTACACCACCAACAACAGCATAAACACGCTCAATCATAGTCAGCCCAGTGAATTACTGAAGCTCTCAAAGTGCAGAAGTTGATATGACCACTGAGTTTATTTGTGACTGGAATAGTATTTTCATCCTAAGGCACCTCTTTCATCGATCTCGATGAAATCCACACTATTGTGGCGAAATGCCATAAAGCGTGTCTTTAAGTGCCTACCAGCCTCCAATGAGTGATATACCAACCTCAGTTAGTGCTCAGCATAGTAGCCTTGGTCCCTGCCAGCAATTTATTCGGGTATGTGGCATACCGCTTCGATATTGTTACCATCAGGATCTATTGTGAAAGCGCCATAGTAGTGTTCATGATAGGTGGGACGCAAACCAGGTTTGCCATTATCCTTACCACCACTTTCAATAGCTGCCAGATAAAATGCATCCACAGCCTGCCTGTTGACTGCCGAGAAAGCAATATGTCGTGGTGTGTAGTTTTCTTTAACCTCAATAACCCAAAAGGCAGGCTTACCCTCTGGGCCAAACGCGCACATTCTTTGGGTGGGAAATTCTGAATTCCACTCTGCCACAAACTCCATTTGCACTGTATAACCCAGAGAAGCCATGGCACCTTCGTAAAATTTTTTCGTTGCATCATAATCTGTCGCATATGTGCTTAAATGATCAAACATTGAGTTAACCCCTGATTGTTTCACTTGATCTGGTGGCCACCAGAACCCTTATTATCGTTACTATTATTTCCCGAAAAATGGCCCAGACTGAAGGCCCACTCTTAATCAGCCAGGTATTTTACAGCTTATAGGTGAGCACATAGTTATGTTGATCCTTTTCCTGAATTATTTGCATGGAACCGGAGATTTTTTTTAATTCCCCTTTTCCGGAACCTTGAAGTATATTAATCTCCAATCGTTGCGTCTCTCCAGACATGTACCCTTTATGGACAAGGGTAAAAGAGCCACTCTGTCCATCCAGGCTGCCCTTAAATTCTTCAATGGCCATATAAACGGCAATACCCCCATCGGTTCTTTTGCTCAACATTTGCCCGGCACCACTACCAACAAGCCCACCGGTATATTTTTTTGAGAAAATCATCCTTCCCGCAGGGATATTATCATCTCCTTGCGGGTCCAGTTGGATCTCAAATGCTCCTGAAGCTGACATAATCTGCTCCTTACCTTTAAAATCGCTGGCAGATACACTGAAACCACATTGCATCAAGAGTAACAATGGTATGATCGTTCTCAGTCTTCTCATACAGCAATTCCACGAGTGACTATAGTACCCATCACGCAATACTCCGGTTCATCCATCAGAGCAAAACCACAGAATTGAATACTGTGAATTTATACAGATTGTTTTTCAATACCAATATGTAGCTTTTTACGACAAAAGGGACCCTCCCACCACTACCTTAACCATTTGACAAATCAACTTGGCACTCTGGCCACAGGATGCATCTCCCGTTGATTACAGTACTTCGGAGCGGTAAAGGCCGTTTTCTGGCCCACCCTCCCCTCGCCACAGAATGAGTGGCTCTGTCAGCAGCTCGATCACCCCCTGTCGCTTTGCATATCCAACAGCAGTATTCTTGCCCATTGTGCCGCATTCCCTGGTTGGTTGACTATTTGGGAACAATTCATCAACCAGACATATAACTTTCTTTCAAACACTCAAACACCAGATCCGGTTATCACTTGAACGTGTTGCCTTCACAGACAAACCGTATTTGCATACGCCACAGTAAAACCGGCTTAAACGAGATTATCAGATTATTTTCAGTAAAAACTCTACTTAGATGCGCAGGCATTGCAGAAAAACCTGGACGAATAGGTGGCATACTATAACAATGCTCGAACATACTAAGGCAGGATATGCTGCTGCCAAACGCCAATAGAAACTTTATTTGATGGTAAATCGATTTAGTCGGAGAAGGACTTAACCCACCTCCAAACTGACAGATACCGGGTTAAAAAAATAGCTGTCAAATCAGAACCGAGTTGCTACACACAAGTTAATGTCCACTTCCTTCAATATTCTTCTTTTGAGTATTATCGGTCCGATTTACAAAATTTATCGATATACTGTTGATGAGTAGGTGCTCGCTTAACACTTTCATCAATAGCATGCTTAATCTCTTTCAGAATTTTTTTGTAATCAACGTGCTCTCGCATATCGACAATAGGATCATAGGTTTTCGGCATCACCTCTTGCCCGACCAATACAGCCAACCAATTAACCCGCTTAAATAGTTCATCTTCACAATAAACGATATGACCTTTGTGTTTAAATTGAGCCAGTTTATAAGCAAGTCTTTCCGGGATGTCCATGCTCGACACTTTCTGCCAAAGCGGACTATCATCCCGCTGTGTTGCATGGTAGTGAAGAATAATAAAATCTCTCAATACATCATACTCTGCGAGTGTTATTCGGTTGTACTCTGTTGCAGATAACTGATCATTCTTTTCAACAGGAAATAGCGATATGAGTCGATTAATTGAAGTTTGAATGAGATGCAAGGCTGTTGATTCAAGTGGCTCCAAGAAACCCGCAGAAAGACCGATAGCAACACAGTTACCTTTCCACATTTGATTACGCCGCCCAGTTTTAAACCGGATAATTTTCGGCTCTGCCAATGGTCGCCCCTCTAGGCTTTCCATCAGTGTGCTTGTCGCACTTTCATCACTGATAAATTTACTGCAGTACACATAGCCATTACCAACACGATGCTGCAAAGGAATACGCCACTGCCAGCCTGCCTCCCTTGCCGTTGAACGTGTATAAGGGGATAACTCACCACCATGTTCACAAGGCACGGCTACTGCGCTATCAACAGGAAGGTAATGGCGCCAATCTTGATAACCAGCATACAACGCTTCTTCAATCAGTATGCCTCTAAAACCAGAGCAATCAACAAAAAAGTCTCCAGTAATCACTTCTCCAGTTTCGAGAACCAGATGATTTATCGTTTGTGTTTGTTGGTTTACATCGACCTGCTTTACGATTCCCTCTTTGCGCTTTACCCCTTGTTTCATCGCACGCTCTTTTAGGAAATGCGCATAGAGGGCTGCATCAAAATGATAGGCGTAGTCGAAAGTCGACATCATGTATCGTGGATCTCTAAGCGGTTGATCAAACTTGTTCTCTTTACCCAGCATCCAAGCCATTGAGTAATGATCCAGTGGTGTATGGTCACCTTCACTCTTTGCTTTTAGCCAGTAGTGATATAGAGGCAAGCTATCAAAGTCAGCGCCAAACTGGCCAAAAGGATGGCAATAACTGTGGCCTTTTTTTGTCCAGTCAACGAATTCTATACCTAACTTAAAAGTCCCTTTTGTAGCCTTCAGGAATGCATTCTCATCAATACCTAAGCGTTGGTTGAACTGTTTAATGGGTGGAATAGTGGCTTCACCAACACCAACGGTACCAATCTCTTCTGATTCCACTAAGGTAATCTTGCAATGTTTCGGTGCTGCATGAATAAGTGAGGCTGCCGTCATCCAGCCTGCACTTCCACCGCCTAAAATGACGATGGATTTAACTTGAGTTGCTTTCATTCAATACTCTTTGAAATTTCGTTATTATTTTGTCACAACACGCGCCAAGCGGCAGAATCATATCAGTTATCAATTTATGAATTGCCAGGATAAACTAGCAAAAACGAACAGAGTATAAAGACAATAGGCCCCCTATTAGCCATTCAACATCAAGCATTGATCCTGTTTTCGGCTTCTTTCTTGTTTTTTGTAGTATGCACTTGGAGTTGTCTTTAATGCAACCTTGGTGAATGCCGAGGATAACCAGTTAGCATACAGCCAAATGGCTCAGTAACGCTGCATGACCATCGGGTAAAAAGAGGGCATGTGCTATCGGTCTCGATATTCACGGTTTTCCTGCACACCACCAGAATAGGTATTAGGCCCTATAAAAAGCAATCCAATCGACTCGCTCGACGTCGCAGCTCGAAATGAACCCGATCTCGCCTGCACCCACTGGGCTTGGAGACCAGGGGCAATCACACTCGCACGCCTGTCGGCCCGAACAGGGTTTCTCCTGGCAATATTCCAACTATCGACAAACTTTGAGTCGCTTTTCTCAAAATCTGCTCGGCAGAAAGCATCGGCCAGCCTTCAGGCTTGAGCAACAGAGCCTAAACTGGGTGCGACTTCAGCTTATCCCGAAAAATTTTATGGCAGGATTTCAAGACTGCTTTTTACCAGTCGGCCAGGAAGATTATGGGCCTAACCGGACACTGATTGAAATCGGCTTAACAATCAATAGGTCCAATATCCATAGTATAATTGGTTTTTAGTGACACAGTACTTTTTCGGTCTCTTCACGCTGCCTCACCTACGCAAGAGCAAAGTATTATTGCCACAATCCGGGTAGATTGCCTCGGTAAGCGTTACCAATCTTCACCAGCTTTTTACTGGCTAGCCTAATTGTTTTGCTGTTCTGTGCAACCACTTTGGCCTTATTCACCAAAAAGGATTTATGCACCTGAATAAACCGGCCTTTGGGCAGGGTTTCGGAGAAATTTTTAAGAGTGGCGGCGGTAAGCAGGCAACCATCCTCCAGCCATACCTTGACATAATTGCCATAGGCTTCAAAGCACTGCACCTTGTCCAGATCAATTTTGCGATGCTCCCTGTCCACCCGAATTGCAATATGGCTCTGCACGGCCGGCTTTACAAATATTGCCTCTTCTCCAGTTCGGCGTCGCACCTTATCCAGCGCCCGGGAAAAGCGTTCGGCACTGACGGGTTTCAGCAGGTAATCGGTCACATCCAATTCAAAGCCTTCCAGAGCATGTTCCTGGTAAGCAGTGCACAAAACCACCTGCGGCCGCCGAAGCATCACTTTCAGCATATCCAGACCGGACAGTACTGGCATAAGAATATCCAGCAGAATTAGGTCCACCGACTGTCTGGCCAGAAAGGCCAGAGCTTCAGCGGCGTTATGATACTGCCCGACTATCTGGATATCGGCGTGGGCGCGGCTATGATGCAGCAGCACTTCATGGGCCAGGGGTTCATCGTCAATAATTAGGGTGTTCACAGCTGTAGCCTAAGCCGGGCATGCCAGTGCTGCTCTTGTGCTTCGCTTTGCAGGGTAAAGCGCTGCGGATAACTTAATTGCAGGCGGCGTTTCAGATTTGCCAAACCCATACTATCCGGCCTCTGATTGGCTGGCCGTCGGGGCAGGCTGTTATTGCATTCAAAGTCTAGCCCTGTGCCCTGTATCCGCAGGGAAAGCCGGATATGGCACTCGTCCTGGCTGACTTCCGCTCCATGTTTAAAGGCATTTTCCACCAGCATAATCAACAGCAAAGGGGCAATCTGCCACTTGCCATCAGGCACCCGGAAATCCGTTTCGATCCGGCAGCGACGCCCCGCTCGCACCTGCTGTAATTCCAGGTAGTTCTGCAGGTAGGCCAGATCATCCTCCAGCGACACTCTGGGTTTTTGCCCCTGGTAAACCACATAACGCAGCAGGTCAGACAGTTTCAATACCAAAGGCGCGGCCTGGGCCGATTGTGCCAGGCACAGGGCATAGAGGCCGTTCAGGGTATTAAACAAAAAATGCGGGTTAACCTGCTGCTGCAGTACTTTAAGCTCGGCTCGGGCCTGTTCCCGGGTGAGTTCGGCCAGTTCACGGGCGCTTTGCTGGCGTTCAAAGGCTAGAATCAAAGGCAGACTGACCGCCCAGATAATGGTCGCCACAAGCAGATTCAGGGTATCGAAGGGGTTATGGTTTTCCGAGGGCAACAGGCTCAGTTCGGCAATATTCAAGGGTAGCTGTAATACCAGAGCGCCAAACAGCGGATAAGACAATAGCAACCAGCCGGCACTGCACAGCAAAAACAAATAGACACCCCGGCCCGCCAACACCTTTCGGATCAGCAAATAACGATTGACCCAATAGTAGGCGAATACCACCAGCGCCATCAGCGAAAACTGCCACAGGTAATACAAGGTTAGTGACCATTGTCTGAGCATCTGGCCAATATCCAACCTGGGTTCCAACGGCTGGTTGTGCATGGGGTCAGGGTTATACACAAAAATACCGCTCATCAGTATGACCCAACCACCGAGACACAGCAGCAGGGCCGCATCCAGCGACAGCAGATAGCGCCACCAGGATGGCCTGCTACGGGCGCCCGGTAAGTGCTGGTAGGCCTGGTGCAACCAATACATCAGCGACAGCCCCGCCGCTAAGCCCCAAAACGGTACACCCAGCATCAATTCCCTATTGTCCAGCAGCCTTTCCTGTAGCGCCAGGCTGCAGGCCGGATAGGCGATAAACCCCAATGTCCAGCACAGGTAACGCCGCCAGCCGGATAAAGACGGTAGCAGAAACTGCGCTATCAACAGCGGCAGGCTTTCCGCCAGCAGTTGCAGTGCCGGCGACCAATAGAGCGCCCAAATCCCGTGAACGCCGAAGTCGTGGCTTTGGATTTGCGCTACATCATTGTGCAGGCGGATTACGGTTTCCGCCAAAACCGCCACCAATACCGGCAACAGAGGCAATAGGGCTTGTGGGTTCGGGGGAGAACTGACCAATCTCGCCATGCTGGGGAAACCTGCTCGCAAAGCACAAATGTCAATTGTTGGCTAGTTGTCAGGGGCTGTCAGCCAAATCATGACAAACCTATTCTTTTTACTGATAAACGACAATTTACCCCACTGAATCCATTATGTCATAAAAACCAACTGCTTCATCATCAAAGCCTTTATGCCCTATGCGTCCATGGTTAGCCTGATAAAAAACCACGGGATACCCCAATGCTACAGCTCCACAATATCAACAAAACCTACCGGGATGGCACCCGGGCCCTTAAAGATATCTCGCTGCAGTTGGGCACGGGTATGCTGGGCCTGCTAGGTCCTAACGGTGCGGGCAAGTCCAGCCTGATGCGCACTATTGCCACCATACAGGCGCCAGACAGCGGTCGTATCCTGTTTGAAGGGCGGGATATGGCTCAAGAACCGTATCGACTACGCAGCCGGCTGGGTTATCTGCCCCAGCACTTTGGTGTCTACCCGCATATTTCCTGCTACGCCCTGCTTGAGCACCTGGCAATACTGAAGGGCTTGCAGGACAAACCGCAGCGCCGCCGGCAGATTGATCAGGTTTTGGCGCTGACCAACCTCACCGGACAGGCAACCCGGCAGCCAAGCCATTTTTCCGGTGGACAGCTGCAGCGCTTTGGGGTAGCCCAGGCTCTGCTAGGCAACCCGCAGATTCTGATTCTCGATGAACCCACCGCAGGGCTGGACCCGGTCGAACGGCTGCGCCTGCACCAGCTATTGCACGATATTGCCCAAACACGCCTGGTGCTGCTCTCCACCCATATTGTTGAGGATATTGAGCATTTGGCTGGGCACACCGCCCTATTGATCGACGGTGCAATTGTTGCCTGCGGTCATACCCGCGCCTTATTCAGTTACCTGGACGGAAAGATTTGGCAGGGGCCGGCGAAACACCCATTACCTGGCAATACACAACTGCTCGGCCAGCGCCTGCACTATGGCAAGCCGATGGTGCGTCTCTTCAGCCAACAGTGCCCGGCTGCGGAATTTGAACCCGTTCCACCCAGTCTGCAGGACAGCTATTTTCTGGCCCTGCAAAAACACACAGGGGTAATCGCCTGATGGCTGGCGCGCGCATTTTTAATGAGGTGCAACTCATCCTGCGCCAACCGCTTTGTTGGATACTGGCACCATTGGCGGGCTTGTTCGGTTTTTTTGTCGGCCGGGGCATCCATATTCGCCAGGCAGAGTTGTTCAGTGACCCGCATCTGTTCCATCTGGTGGGTGCCTTGTGCCTGATGGCACTGCCCTGGGCAAGCTGTCTGCTGGCGGGATTTGCCCTGTATCGCGCCACTGGCCATAAGATGCACGAGTTAACCCTGGCGGCCCCACTATCCCAGGCCAGGCAGCAGGCCATTCAGGCCATCGGCCTCTGCCTGGTGCTAATCCTGCTCGGTGTACTGGCGGCACTTGGTGTGCTAGCTGGCCTAATCAGCAGTGCCGAAAAGCTACCGGATACGCTTGGCTTGCTGACTGCAGGTTTAAAATTACAGGGCTTGCAACTGCTGATCGGTATACCGGCAGTATTGCTGTTTGTGTCGACTTTCTGGCTACTGCGTAACCTGAGTCTATCGCCACTGCTGGTTTATATGGGCGGTTTGTTGTGGTTTATCAGTTATATCCTGCTGGCCAGCGCCAGCGGCTCACCGCTGATGGCGAGCTCCCAAACACCCGCACCCTGGTTGTTAGGCGCTATGGGATACCTGGATTGGCTTGGTCTTACAGCACTAATGGCCAAACAGCCTGATGTACTCCTGCTCAGTGCAAACAGGATACTGATTTGCCTTACTGCCTTCACAATGGCCTTTATCGCGTTTCACCTGGCCGGGCGTTGTTTCGCGTTTCGGGCAAAACCCTCAGCACAGCGTTTAAGCCAGCCGCGCGTACAAACTCCAGCCCTGTTCGCCTTTAGCGCGGTTAAACCGAGGGGTCTTGTACAGTTTACAGCCCTGGTGCGCATGCAGTGTGCGCAAGTTTTTCAATCCCCGGTGGTGTGGTTGCTGGGCCTGGTCTGGTATTGTGTGGTCATTGGCGAAACTTACCCCTCTTTCAACCATGCAGAACCCGGTGCACAGCTGGCTGGGCGGAGCCTGGATGCCATCAACCGCACTATGTGGGATTTGGTACCGCTGGTTGGCTCAATACTGCTGCTGTATTTCAGTGATTGGCTGACCCGGCGCGATCAACGGTTGCATATCGCGGGTATTGTTGATGCCCTTCCACTCTTCCCATCCGTTGCGCTTCTGGCCAGAGTGATGAGCCTGCTGGCCCTGCTCCTGGCATTGTTGCTGCTGGCTGCCATGGCATCCACAGTGTGCCAATGGCTGAAACAGAGCCCTATAGAGCTGGGTGACTATGGACGTTTTATCCTCTACTCGGGACTGCCGCTGGCAGCGCTGGGAACCGTGTTTCTGGCCATTCAGGCAGTTCTGCGCAATCGCCTTACTGCACTGGTACTCTGTTGTCTGCTGTTGATCCTGCGCTTTACCCCCCTTGCCGTCTTGCTGGGTATGCATCACCCCTTGCTGCGCCCGTTTGCTACACCGTTGATGGCTGCGGATGGGTATATCGGCTATAGCGCCAATCTGGACGGCTTCCGGGCCTTTACCCTGTTCTGGTGCCTGCTGGCTGCACTGCTGCTGTTCACCGCCATTCTGGTAAACCCGCAGGGTCGAAAAACCGGCATGCACTGGCGAAACATTCCGTTCTTGCTGGGTTTTGCTGCGCTGGCCGGCTTGCTGGTGCAGCAAGGGATAGGCATCCAGACCGGGCTGGATGCCAACGGTCGCAATTTGGACCCGGACAGCCGCGCGGTTTTGCTGGGTGATTATGAAAAAGGCTATCGGTCTTTTGCCGGGCTGCCGATGCCGGTCATTGCCAAAGTCAACACCCGGGTGGATTTCTTTCCCAGGCAACGCCAGGTACGGGTGAATGGACACTATCAGCTGCAAAACCCCCACTCCCAGGCAGTGCAAACCCTGCTGGTGGGTGAGCACTGGCAAACCCCACTGAGCCATATCAGCCTGAATGCAGAAGCCGAAGTGGAATACAACCGCAAGCTGGGCCAGCGAGTGTATCAATTGACAACGCCACTGCTCCCGGGGCAATCCCTGAGACTGGATTTCAGGCTGGTGCTGATACAAAACGGTTATCAGCCACTGCCTGCGCATAAGATACTCACCGAAAACTTCAGCTATCTGCGTGCTGTTCCCTACTTCCCAACTATCGGTTATCAGCCAATACGCGAACTTGACAACAAGGACCTGCGCCGCCAGTTTGATCTGCCGGAAAAACCGCAGCAGACTGTGGAACAGGCCCTGATCTCAAGGGATAAAAGCGGGGATGGCTACGACTGGTCGAAAATGGATACACAAATCTCTACCCCACTCGGCTATCAAAGTTTTACCCAGGGCGAGTTGGTGAAAAGCTGGCAGCAGGATAAGCGCCAGTTCCGCCACTTTGTCACCCGGCAGCCGGTACGCAATCTGCAGGGTTTTATTGCGGCACCCGTGCAACTGCGTAGCCGCCGCTTGGGCACAACAACACTACAGGTAGCTTATTTGCCGCAACATCGGACCAATGTGGAAATGACGCTGGATGCCATGGCGCAAACAGTCAGTTTTTTATCTTCACATATCGGTCCCTATAACGGCCATACCCTGACCCTGGTGGAAAAGCCCGATATCGGCCCCACTGGCTATGCTCTGCCGCAATTGATGCTAATTAGCAGCCGGGTCGGCTTTCGCAGCCTGCAGAATGCAAAACTGCCTTTCAGCCAGGCCTATCGGCGCGCCGTACATGAAACTGCGCATCAATGGTTCGGTCATTGGTTTGGCAATGGTATTGCGAAAGACAGCGCATTCCTGGTGGAGTCCCTGGCCAAATACATAGAACTGGTGATGCTGGAGCGTTACCGGGGCAGAGCTGCCATGCGGGCGCTGATTGCCTATGAACGCGCGCGTTATGAAACGGCCGAAGGCCATAACCGCAAAGCTTTGCTCAGCCTGGTCAGCGCCGAGTCCCCCCATGACCAGTATTCCCGCGCTACCCTGGCTTTTGCCCGGTTGCGCCAGGCAATAGGCGATACCTCTATCCTTGCCGCTCTTGGCGAGTTAAACAAAAAGCATGGCTATCCCGCCCCGCCCGCCAGCTCTGTGGATTTTGTCGATGCCCTTGTGCGCCAGGTTCCTGCCCAGCGCGAATTGATCGAGACCCTGTTTATCCGCCCTGTACCTGTGACCCAGTGGTTGAATGAATTGGCAACAGAACACCCCTGAGCATTCCCACATAGTTGAGTTCTGCAATTGCCAAATGCAATACCAATTAACCAGAAAGAATTAACCTCTGCCCGGAGATATTTTCGGTTCATTACATGGGTAATTGAATAATTTCAAGCGGGATAGTCTCCGAACATTTCCCTGTCACAATTACGACATGATAATGCGTAAAAGCTAATAGCTACGGAATTATGGTCAATTTTATATACTCTTTGCTGTAGTTGTGACGTGGACACCATCAAAACTTCGAGGGGGGTCTTTTCAGTAATTTTTACGTTACCTTGCCTGAAATTTACTCAAATTGGTTCAAAACTCAACTTCATCAATCAGATTGCTCAACTCAATAAGCAATTTTTTTACAATTCGCTTTTGATGATAGCCTTCGAAACAAAAATCCGAGTCATATTTACTTACAGTCCTGGATCTTATTTGGGCATCGGTACCCTGTGGCAAATCCTCTATTGTTCAAAATATCCTTGATTTTCCAGTTCAAATGAGTAGTGTGTTCATGCTGTCAATTTTGTACAGACGAACTCTGTTGGCAGACATCAGAGACAATTTTGGAAAACGTGTTCATATACACCTGAAAGGGATTACATTTTGTTAAGTAAGTGGCTATCTAGGTCTTTTGGGATCGGCGCAATATTTGCAAGCCTCTCGGCTAGTGCTTTACCTACTAATGGCTGGGAATATTTTACCGCTGTGCATGAATCTGGCAGTTACAATAACTATGAATTCTACCGAAAAGATCACCCTGCTTTTGGCAGTAGTGACCCTTCTCCTGGCACTCCAGCCAGTCGCAACCTCTCCAAGGTGACCTTGATGCGGTTTGAGGCTATTGACTACCCAATGCGTGATGCAATTAATCAAGCCTTAGTCAAATTTTCAGATGATGAAAATTTGAAAATCACAAGCAAGTCTATTCATACTGATGGCATTCTGACTGTGTCATTTATTCCCGCAAGTGGTGTTAGTAATGTGTTGAATTTCTCTATCAGTGGTGTAAATGTAGATGCTTTTGCCAGACTAAAAAAGAGTTGGTATGCTGAAGCCATAATTAATCTTGATGTAACCAACATAACTATTAACGGCACTTACGACTATTTTAATGGCGTTGTTAACATTACCAATGTTAATGCACCTTTATCTGCTGATATCGATGTTGACTTGGATATTCCACTACTGGGCCTTATTCTTGATCCTCTAATTGATGATTATGTTGATGACGAGATTGATACAAGAATACCAACCAATCTGTCTGAACTATTCAGCGGTGAAAATAGTTCGACATTCTCAGTCTTTGGCATCAAGGAATTTATCCCATTGAACAAGCTTTATTATAATGGCGTAGATTATGGGCCAATTATTACCGACAAACTTGAAACTACCTCTTTAATCAATGATAACTTCTCTGTCTCTATCGGTACTTTGCTCTATGATCGTCAGCACTTTTCAATCACTGTGGGCAACGTAACCTACCGCCTTTGGAGCACAGGTTATCGCATTCCCTGTTCACGCAATCAACTTTGCTGACAAACAGGGTTCTGAGCAATTCATTCGTAAACGCTACTGGCCTATTTAGAGGTTATATGAAATCACCACCTCCGAAGCCAGCTATCCGGGAAACCAAAAAAAGGCTTCACGCAGAGTTGGGGGCCACAATGGCCCCGATGGAAAAAGCTGGGCACTTCTCTCTATGAAGGGACAACGTGCGACAAAGGGATGGAAAACTGTTACAGACTCAGTGTCCACTCGGGCATCCAATTCAACGCCCAAGCCTCCATTACTTTGTCAAATCCACTCAGCACCATGATACCAAGCAGCAACAATATGATGCCGAGTACAACCTTGCCGCCGAGGGCAAATCCCCCAATCGATGGCGAAAGGCGATTGTAAATTTTTCGTGACAGGCTTCCGGCTACGAGCAGTGCTGCGCCAGTACCCACCCCGAAAGAGAACATCACCATAAATGACTGACCCAGCTGCTGCCCCATGGAAGCGAGCGCAATAGCAGCCCCCAGAGTCGGACCAACACAAGGCAGCCAGATTATTCCCGTGAGAAAGCCAATACCAAACTGCCCTGCCCAGGCACCGTCACCGGCAATGCCTGCCCCAACCGTGATTTTCGATAAGTGTAATGTCAACCAGTCGGAAAGTGGCTTGATCAATAATACAAGAGCAACAACGATAAGCAGAATTGCCGCAATATAGCGGAACAGCTCCGGGTCCAATCCCAAAGAGACCAGCAGAAAACTCAACACGGTGCCTGCCAGGGCAAACGACAGGCTGAGCCCTGTGGCAAGAGCATAAGGGCCCCAGCGCCCAGCACTGCTAGAGGCGCCAACCACCATTGGCACCAACGGCCAGACACAGGGCGAGAGAATACTTAGCGTACCCGCAATCAAGGCCAGTGGAAGCGCACTCAGTTCAAACATGTTTGCCGCAGGCCTTCACTGAATCAAAGATTTTCTGGCGAATGACATCGGGGCGTGTTTCAGCAACGCTGAACCAGACCTGCTCGGTTCCTCGATAGAGCAGCAAGGTCGACTGGCGAGGCGCTCGGAAATGCTTGACCCAGTCTTTTTGGCGGTCGAAGTCCACCTCCAGAATTGTCAGACCGCACTGGGGATTATCCTTCTGGAACTGGGTCAGAATCTGCCTTTGCTTTTTACATGTAGGACACCAGTCTGCTCGCACATCTATCAAAACTGGCTGCTTGGCAACCTGCAGCTCCATAAAGCGCTCTTTGGAAAAGGCCTCCCCAGCTGATACCCGGGGTACGACAAACAGTAGTGAAGTGACAATTAGGGCGGGAAGAAAGCAGTGAAGAACTTTCATACTCATCTTATCCTCAATAAAAAGGGGTGGGGGCACCACTAAACAGCCAATCGGTTACATCACTAACCTTAGTCGCCATTCACAGCAAATCATTACACAGAATGGCTGGAAATTTTATAGCAGGCAAAACAGCCTCTTTGTGGATGTTTAGCTTATGCTCCCAGAGCCCGTAATCCTTGTGTACTACTTTCCAGCCTAATTAGAGAGGTATCTGACTACAGGTTGCTCATTTGAATCGTGGCAGGCGGCGAACCCGTGAAAAGAAGCACGGTCAGAGGAATACAACCACTCCCTCACGAGCAAAAACCACTGAAGAATGATCCGGTCGAGTACTTGACTGTTGATTCGGGCAGTGACCGCCCCCATTGTTAGCCAAGTGGAGAACTATTGCAATGCACTCGATTGGGTGTTTCACGCTTTGGCAGATCCAACGCGCCGCAGCGCAATTCAATATTTGACCCACAAGCCAGCCTCGGTCACAAAGCTGGCTGAATCCTTCGACATGGCGCTGCCTTCTTTCATAAACCATATCAGTCTGCTGGAGAATCCGGGCTTGATCTCTTGGAATAAAACCGGTCGTGTACGTATCTGCAAAATCAAGGCGGGGCAATTAACGGCCGCAGAAAGGTAGATCAACACACAAGCCACACTTTGGCAAGGAGGATGGAAAAAATGACACATTATGTAGAAATGCTTGCCGCTGAGAGTAAAGGAAAAAAACAGAAACGAAAAACATCCTGTCATTTCCCCAAATCTGGCAAGTAAATCCAAAAGCTGAATTTATAAGTCAGTCTGATAAAGAGCAAATGCTTTCCCATATGATCAATACACCGAAATCGGCAATTGGGAATCTGTGGAAAGACCCAGGGTATTTCAAATAAGTGTACGCACCCGCACCCGTAATTACGATTCCCGACAACCACGAACTTTATGCAGGTGACTGCCTCGATACGAACAGGAGGTCTGAAGATAACACCGCCATGGAATAGCGGTTGCCGATGCGCTCTATTTCGGTTTAAACCAGTGCCGTACCAAGCAGTGATTGGTTGATATAAATCGCTCGTTGAGACAGGAATCTACCATATGAGTGTTTACTTCTACGCCTAAAGGAAGCTCTCCCTCTTGAATATTGGTACTAATTAGGGTAAGAGAGGGTGTCAATTTCACTTTATTCTCTTTTTAGGCGCCACTGGGCTGTATAGGATTAGGCGTCGAGCATTTCCTGTTGATTTCAGGAGATTTGAGAAATACTTAGATAATAAAAGGTATTGATACTCACTCATGCATAAAAAACACATCATTCATTAGGCCCGCTAATAGCGATACATACAGGAATTCTAACTCCGCTGTATTAAGGATACAGCCGTACCTTAGTCATATATAAGCGCGTGATCGCTAAAAGCCGACGCGTTGCCTTAATAGATTGAGGAGGATTTTGATATGCGTATCAAAAAATTGGTACTGTTATTTTTGTGTATAGCTTTTGCCCCACTCACGTTTGCTCAACTTCTCGATAAATCATTGGTGAATCAAAACAATACTATCAATGCTCCCGGCGGCACTATAGAAAAATCATTGCTACAGCAGATCGGAACCGGTCAAGGCGCCGACAATATTCCCGGCTCTTCAATATATTTGATCAAGCGTGACCCCGCTCGTTCAATTAGGCGGGGACGTCAACTTTTTCAACGTAAATTTTCCATGGCTGAAGGACTGGGGCCACGTGTCAATGCATTTTCCAGCGGTGATGTAACATCAATGCGTGCGTTGGGTGCGGGGTTAACAGATAGCTGTGCTGCATGTCATGGCAGACCGAAAGGCTCAGCCGGTTTTGGCGGAGACGTCGCAACAAGACCCGACAGCCGGGATGCACCCCACTTATTTGGCCTGGGGCTCGTTGAACAACTTGGTGATGAAATGACCTCTGAATTGCGTGCCACGAGGGCCAGTGCCATTCATGAAGCCATGAATGGCATACCCGGACAAATTCTTGTAAAGGAGGATTTTGAAGCAGGTTCTGGAAGTTTTCAGTTTGTAGAAGATCCTTTCGGCACCAATCAGCCAGCCTATAGTTCTGGACAGCTTGCAAGTGATAGTGGTGACATACGCGTATTGATCACTCTGGGCGGTATTGATAACCAGATTATTACAAATATGTCTGGAGGCTGGCAAACGACTTTTAACATGACCCAGGCTGCGGAGGTCACTTTTGATTTTGATTTTCGAGTAATCCAAACATCAGAATATGAAAGCGACGAAATCTCCAGCGCAATTATTGCCATTGATGGACAGGAAACAGTGCTTGCCTCACTGAGGGGGAATGGTAACGGTGGAGGCGATATGAACACCGGCATACAAACCACCTCTCTTACTCGCAATCTGTCCGCCGGACAACACACAGTGGTATTGGGAGGTTTCAATAACAAAAAAACCGCCAGTGACGAAAGCACATTTGTTAGCTATGGCCGAGCGACCGTCTCAATACCCGATAAGGGTCCTGGCACCGTAATCAAAAACCTGCTGGCAAAAGGTATCGGCTTTGGTACTATCACCGCTTTTTCTGATGGCAGCATTGATACCAGCAATGTACAGGGAGTGGATGCAGATTTGCGCATTCGTCCTTTCTTTGCTCAAGGAGGCACCATATCAATCCGCGAATTTGCGATCGGCGCATTTAAGGATGAAATGGGATTACAGGCCGTGGACCCTATCCTGTGTGCTGTCACTGATAGCAATAACCCACTGGCGATGATCAGCCCCGCGGGATTCCTTTTCGATCCAGAGCTGGACACCTTCGAAAGACCACCGTCATGCAGTACCAACGAGGATCCAGATGATGATGGCAAAACCAATGAAATTGATGCCGCATTGATTGATCATTTGGAATTTTATTTACTGAACTATTTTAAGCCGGGTCAATACAGAGTTACCAGTCGATCGCAGTCTGGATATGAATTAATGGAGAGTATTGGTTGCACCAGCTGTCATGTGCAACAGCTGATGATCAACGCCGATCGACGCGTCGCCGATGTGGAAACGCAATACGACCCGTTCAATGCCATCTTTAACGACTTATTTGCCACTGCTTCAACGCGTTTTATCGCGATCGATGATGGTGACACCTATCCATTGTTACTACCCAAAGAGGAGCCATTTGTGGTCGAAAATTTCTTTTCGGATTTAAAACGCCATGACCTCGGGCCAGCTTTTCATGAACGAGAGTACGACGGCACCCTGGTTACACACTTTATTACCGAGCCACTATGGGGTGTTGGTTCAAGCAGTCCCTATGGACATGACGGCCGCAGTATCAATCTCGATCAGGTTATTAGGCGTCACGGTGGTGAAGCTGAGCAGTCCCGAAACGCTTACGTTGCGCTGAGTGATGACCAACAGGCTCAACTGAGGGAATTCCTGCAAACATTGGTGCTATTTCCTCCCGACGATACAGCATCAAATTTAAACCCCGGGAACCCTGCCACCAACAACCCCCAGGATCCCGCTGAACATGGATCTATTAACTTGGGAGCCCTATTTCAAATTCCTGATGAGGGAAGCGAGTGAAAGAAATCCGGATTTAGTATTGTGAATTACCATGAATTTCTTAATTATACAATTCACGGGATAGTATCTTAGCGCGATAATTCCTATCTCATATAATCCCTGCATAGGAGAGTGCGGGGATTACCATTTCGTCAAAAATTTAGCAGCCTAACTTAATGATCTTACAAATAACTTCATTTTAATCTAACACTATTTAGTCACTAAGAGGCCCTGCACTATCTTAGGAATATCTAACTACTACTCATGGATGGGTGGGCTTTTCGGATAATTTTTAATATCCGGGGCACCCTCAATCATTAAAGTTTCTATATGCGCCACTAGCCACTCCTCTCATTGCACTATCTCAGCATTCATAAATCCCCATGGAGGTTGTATTAAAAGGGTGCAATGCCTTTTTATTCAGCATGACATTTACGACATAGAGGCTTTATACCTTCGCTGATTGTGGATCATCTGCTGGATTCCGGTAATCCTGGCATCTAGTTCCACTTTATAATTGCTGCACAAGTACATGCATGAGACAGTTATTATTTTTCAGTGAAAACACCCGTTTAATGATGCTCTTTCATCTGTAAGACCCCTCTCGAGTGGCGTAACACCCATTTCGCGACCTGCTCGCTTGCAATTTCCCCCCTAAACTAGTGCATGGCAACTGAGAACAGGTTCATGAGTGCAACTGGAGGCGGCGAAAATCGCAATAACGGACGGGCGATGCCGGGGAGACAACTCACCTCACTGACACCCATACCCCCGGCATTGCTAACACTATTGCTCCTACTCCAAATGCCGGATATCGCGAGTGGTCAGACATTCTCTTTCGGCTTTGCCTGGATAGCTGACCTGGACGTCTACTTTCGCTTTTATATCGATGCCCTGAGCCTGCTTTTTGCCCTTCTGATCAGTGGAATCGGTACCTTCGTGGCCATCTATGCGTTGGCATTTTTGCACGGACATCCACAGTTGCGCCGCTTTTTTTTATATCTCTACCTTTTTATCCTTGGGATGCTGGGTTTAGTGCTGGCTGGCGACCTGATTACCCTCTTTGTCTTTTGGGAAATCACCTCTATCGCCAGCTACTTACTGATCGGTTTTAACAACAGCAGTGCTGTTGCGCGCCGTTCAGCATTGCAGGCACTACTGGTCACCACTTTAGGCGGGCTCTGCCTGTTGACGGGACTGGTGTTGCTCGGCTCGGTAGTGGGTAGTTATGAAATGACGCAAGTATTGGCTTCTGGAGAGGCCGTCCGGGCCAGTTCGCTCTATTTCGCCATCCTGATGCTCCTGTTAATCGGCGCTTTCTCCAAATCCGCCCAACTACCTTTCCACTTCTGGCTGCCCAATGCGATGGCAGCCCCTACGCCGGTGAGTGCTTATCTCCATTCAGCCACCATGGTGAAGGCGGGCATATATCTCTTGGCGCGCCTGCACCCGGTATTGGGGCAGACCGATATCTGGGAGTGGACCTTAACCTGTACAGGGGCCGCTACCGCTACGGTGGCAGCCGTTGCAGCTTTGCGCCAGACAGACCTAAAACTCGCCCTGGCCTACACCACGTTAATCGCCCTTGGTACCCTGACGATGTTTCTGGGCTCAGACGCCACAATAGTGATCGCCGCAGCAATCACTTTCCTATTTGTGCACTCCCTTTATAAAGCCGCGTTGTTTATGGTGGTTGGAGTGATTGATAAACAGGCTGGTACGCGCGATATCAATAAACTGGGCGGTCTCGGCCTGTCGATGCATATCACTTTTGTGATAGCACTGGCAGCAGCCCTGTCGATGGCGGGCTTCCCCCCCTTTCTGGGGTTTATCGGCAAGGAACTGAAATATGAAGGTGCGCTGGCCGTGGCATCCGAACCCGCACTGGTTGCCACGGCAGCAGTGTTTGCCAATGCTGTCACTGTGACAGTTGCCGGTATGGTCGCCCTCAAACCTTTTTTAGGCAAACCAAATCATGTTTTGCCCAAGATACAAGAGGCACCCGCTGGACTGTGGATAAGCCCACTGATACTTGGTGGTTTGGGGTTGACCTTTGGCCTGGCCCCAGAACTGGTAAACGATGAGTTGATCGCACCCGCAGTGACTGCAATTCTCGACACTTCTGAAACCATCGATTTGAAACTCTGGCATGGCCTTAATATTCCCTTGCTCCTGAGTATCCTTACATTTGGGCTGGGAATCGCCATGTATCTGGGACTGACCAGGCTGCGCGATTGGTTGACGTGGGATTTCAGCCACGCTCCGACAAACGCCGATTTGCTTTGGGACAAGTTCCTGGAGAAGGTACGGCTTGTTGCCGCCCTACAAACCGACCTTCTGCAAAATGGCGTTATGCGCCACTACCTGACCGTCGTTTTTTTCACCATATCCCTCGTCCTTGCCTATGCATTCATACGCACCGGGCAGTATCCGCTAGTGTTCGAATGGCCGCGACTGAACCTGAAAGAGTGGGCAGCCATACTGCTGACCATAGGTGGGGCCTTGATGGCCGGGACTGCACGCAAGCCTCTCATTGCCATCTGCGCCCTTGGAGCCCTGGGTGTGGGAATTGCACTGATTTATCTGTTTTTTGGTGCACCGGATGTGGCCATTACCCAACTACTTGTGGAGACTTTATTTTTGGTGTTGGTGGCAGCCATACTGCCGCGCCTCCCGGTGTTCAGTCCTGGGCGCAAAATCCTTTTTCGCCCGCGGGATGCCGCCCTGGGTGGCCTACTCGGCCTGCTGGTTACCCTCAGTATCCTGGTGGTGTTGCAAACACCCTTCGACAGCCCTACCAGCACTTTCTTTAAAGAAGCCGCAGTGCCTCAGGCACATGGCCGTAATATTGTCAATGTTATATTGGTGGATTTTCGTGCGCTGGATACTTTTGGTGAAATTATTGTTGTCTTCACCGCTGCTATAGCGGCAGTAACTCTGCTGGGTCATCGATTACGGCGGGGGAAGCAGTGAATTCCCTGGTACTCCAAAGCGCAACCCGGGTGCTTGTAGCATTACTTCTGGTATTTTCTGTATACATGCTGCTGCGCGGACACAATTATCCCGGTGGTGGATTTATCGCGGGACTCATCGCCGCTTCGGCATTCGCACTCTTCGCCATGGCCTGGGGCATGGAGGCAGCGCAAAGGGCATTGCGCATCCCCCCCGGCAATCTGGCGGCAACTGGCGTATTAATCGCAGCATTATCCGGGCTCCTGGCAGCTCTATCCAAAGGAGCCCCTTTTTCTGGCCAGTGGTTTCAATTGACAGGACATCAAAATACTGGGGGGATCTATATCAGCAATGTTTTGATTTTCGACATTGGTGTTTACCTGGCGGTGTTTGGTTCAGTGCTGACACTGATTTTTGCTCTGGAAGAGGTCAAGTAACTTGGAAGGTCCACTCGCAATTGTTGTTGGCATTCTGATCGCTACCGGTGTGTACCTGATGCTGGCTCGGGATTTATTACACTACCTGTTTGGCTTAGTGATGATCAGCAATGCCGCCAACCTGGCCATTTTTATTGCAGGCAGACTAACACGGGCTTCACCGGCGCTGATTCCCGAGGGACTGGAGGTTCCGCCTGTGCCCGTGGCCAATCCCCTGCCCCAAGCCTTGATTCTCACCGCGATTGTTATTGGGTTCGGTCTGCTCGCGTTCACCCTGGCACTTATTGCACAGGCTTATAAAGTACTGGGAACCCTCGACGTAGACACCATACGTATTGCAGAGCCAGTGAAAGTAAAAAGGAAAGTATCCCCTTGAGCTGGTTACTGGCGCTGCCTTTTTTAATACCCATAGGGACCGCGCTCGCCACTTTTTCGGCACGCGCTCGACACCATCTCTGCGGTGCATTGTCGGTACTGGGATGCACAATGATGCTCATTGTCGCAATCGCAATTATTGCATTGGTGGAAAAAAATGGACCCCTGGCAGCTCAAATGGGTGACTGGGAAGCCCCATTCGGTATTACGTTAGTAGCAGATCGCCTGAGCGCCATCATGCTTTTAATCAGTGCCATTGTGGGGCTCTGTGTTTCACTGTTTGCACTTTCAGATATTGATAAGTACAGGGTATCTCTCGGATTTCACTGTTTTTTCCAATTGCTGCTGGCAGGTGTCTGTGGCAGCTTTGTAACCGGGGACCTGTTTAATCTGTATGTCTGGTTCGAGGTGATGCTGATTGCCTCTTTTGCTTTACTCGTGCTTGGGGGAGAGCGCATACAACTCGATGGTGGCATCAAATATGTGGCACTGAACCTGATTTCCACACTGTTGATGCTGACTTCCATTGGTCTGATATACGGTCTGACCGGTACACTGAATATGGCGCAGCTGCATATTGCACTGGCGGCTGTGGATAATCCGGTAGCTGTTTCAGCTCTGGCAGTGCTTTTTATTGCCGCTTTTGGTATCAAGGCGGCGATATTCCCACTGTTTTTCTGGTTGCCAGCATCTTACCATACGCCACCTGTGGCAGTGACTGCGGTTTTTGCCGGGCTACTTACCAAAGTCGGTGTCTATACATTGATACGCACCTTTACCCTGATCTTTCCCAATGATCCGGGTTTTACCCACAATATTCTTCTGGGTACGGCATTGCTCACTATGCTCACCGGTGTATTGGGTGCCGCAGCGCAGTATGAGTTTCGCAAAATCCTCGCTTTTCATATTATCAGTCAAATCGGATTTCTGATTCTGGGGCTGGCACTCAACTCCCCATTAGCGTTAGCTGGATCAGTTTTTTATATCATTCACAACATCGTGGCAAAGACCAACCTGTTTTTGATCAGTGGTACCGTACAGCGTCTCAGTGGTAGTTTTGAACTGAGTGAGATTGGTGGAATTTATAAGGCAAGTCCACTGTTGTCCACTTTTTTCTTTATCGCTGCGTTCAGTTTATCGGGCTTTCCGCCGCTGTCCGGTTTCTGGGCCAAACTATTATTACTAAAAGCCAGTCTCGACCAGACCGCGTACCTGGTCGCTGCAGTGATATTAATTACCGGAGCACTCACTCTGTATTCCATGAGCAAAATCTGGGCAGAAGTATTTTGGAAACCAGACCCAATGGGGTATTGCAGCAACTTGTATGCGCTATCCTTACCAGAACGACTACAGCGCTTGTTACCGGTGGCTTTTCTTGCAATGGTGACGTTAAGCCTTGGCCTGTTACCTGAACCGCTTATCAATTATGCGCTGGCGACTGCAAGTGAATTACTTAAGCCCGGGGATTACCTGGATGCTGTATTGAAACCAGAACCCACCCAATCCATTGGAAACCCCTAGTATGCGTGTATTTCTACTTAATCTTTTACTGGCAATCAGTTGGTCCGCCCTCACTGGTGATGCAACTCTGGTTAATTTGTTATTTGGCTTCTTACTCGGTTACCTGGCACTGCGAGTATCCCCAGAGCTGCCTGGAGGCAGTAAATATTTTAAACGCCTGCAGAATTTTTTTCATCTCTCAATATTTTTTTTACAAGAGCTTTTCTTATCAAGCTTGCGCGCTGCCTGGGAGATTTTCTCACCAACCTTAAAAAGTCGTCCGATGATTGTACAAATCCCTCTGGAAATTCACGAGCGCAACCAGATTTTTGTACTGATTAATTTGATTTCACTGACACCGGGCACCATGGTATTGGATATATCCCCGGACAACTCGACACTTATTGTACATACCATGTTTGTGGATCATCCAGACAGTTTTCGCCAGGAGATTCGCCATGGCTTTGAAAAACGTGTCAAGGAGGCCATCTCCTAATGCCTGTAACCACTGCCGACATTCACTCATCGATTATAATGCTGGCGGTCAGCATATCCTCCCTGATGCTGTTGCTGGCTTTGGTTATGTGTTTTCTGCGGATAGCCCTGGGGCCCACACTGGCAGATAGGGTTGTTGCCCTGGATGTCCTCAATATTCTCGCTGTAGCTTATTGTGCGCTTTTGGCCATCGCTTCGGCACAACCCGTATATCTCGACGCGGCAATTGCACTGGCGTTGGTGGCATTTCTGGTCAGTGTTGCCTTTGCTCGGTTTATCGAAAAAAGCGGCAAAAAGCTCTAACCATAAGAGAAAGGAGATAATAGTGGTTTTGGATGAATTATTTATCGCAGCCCTTTTACTGATCGGCAGCTTCTTTGGGTTCAGTGCTGCCCTGGGCTTGTTGCGTATGCCGGATTTCTATACCCGCATGAGCACCTCCGGCAAGGCTGCCACGCTCTGCTGTGGTTTACTTCTGGCCGGGGTTGCCATACTGTTTCAGGATGCCCAGGTTACTGCTCGCGCTGTAGCAGCCATTTTATTTTTGTTGCTCACGGTTCCCATCGGGGTACATATGATAGCCCGCGCAGCCTTTCGGGTTGGCACACCCTTGTGGCGCGGCAGTTTTGCCAAACCTCGATTCAAGGACCCAAAAAAAGAGCTACAATAACTGTTTAAACCTACAATTCCCCCCCCTGTGAAAATAACTAAAAATTGCACCGCAATACTTGTATAACTCTGTGGAATATTGATGTATTTCCACACACAGACCTATTTCCCAGGAGAGCACGAACTTGTCAAAAATTATTGGAAGTTTCATATCGGAAAATCTGAACAATTATGGCAAGCTTGCATCATCAGGAACACCCAAATCCTTAAAATACGGGCACTCGAATAAATCTTTCAGGAAAAGCAATTGAATAACTTTGAGAGCACCTGCACTATTCCAAAATCAATAAATAACCATCTCTTAACTCCCTGCAACAGCAATTCTTATCAAACTGTTTAAAATACCATTAGAATTCTCACTTACTCGTGATTTTCAATGTTTTTGCTATAACTTTCATTCAACGAACTGGAATACTTAAGGGATAAGAACCGAGGCACCGGTAGTTTTACGGGATTCAAGCTCCATATGGGCCTTTGCAGCCTCTTCTAGGGGATAGCGCTGATTGATCTGAATGTTGACAATACCATTGGTCACAGCAGAAAATAACTCCTCCACAGTTTTTTCAAATTCCCATCGCTTTGAAATATAATGAAATAAGATAGGCCGGGTCGCATACAGGGACCCTTTTTGAGATAACATGCTTATGCTGAAATTTTCAATAGGCCCCGATGACTGGCCAAATGAACACCACAAACCGCGCGGGCGAATACAATCGAGCGATGCAGGAAATGTATCTTTACCAACACTGTCATACACAACATCACAACCTCGCCCATGGGTAATCTCACCAACCCGCGCTACCCAGTCATCCTCTCTGTAATTGATCACATACTCATAGCCATTGTCGCGAGCCAGATCAATTTTTCCTGTAGAACCCACAGTACCAATTACCCTAGCCCCCAGAGCTTTGGCCCATTGCCCAACAATCAGCCCAACCCCACCTGCAGCTGCGTGACACAGCAGTGTAGTCTCTGCATTGACCTTGTAAGTTTCACGCAGTAGATATCTTGCAGTCATTCCCTTTAGCATTAAAGCTGCGGCCTGCTCATCGCTGACATTTTCAGGAATCCTAACTAGCATGCCGGCAGGAATGTTGCGCTCCTCGCTGTATGCCCCCAGTGAACCAGCGTAAGCCACGCGATCTCCCACAGAAAAATCACTTACCGCTTCACCGAGTGCGGTTATTACACCTGCCCCCTCACTGCCAGGAATAAATGGCAAACCCTCAGGTGCATCATAGAGACCGGAACGATAGTAAGTGTCAATAAAATTAACACCAATCGCCTTGTGACGTATCCGCGCTTCGTTTTCCTGCAGCTCTGGCAGCTTGATATCCACGGGTGTAAGAACGGATGGTTGACCCGTTTTTGCAACCTGAATTGCATAGACCATTGGACCTCTCCCAATAGACAAAGGTAGGTAGGCTATATTGATGAAACCCTATCAGCAGGTACAAACTGGAGTGTAAAATATCCAGTGTTATCGATTGCCACTCAGCAATAGATCAGCCTGCCGGTTAATTCAAAATAATTTCATTACTATCAATCATCCCAGATTCACTACCATCACTGATGACAACGCCTTCCAGAGTATATAACGCTGACTTATCAGCACATCACTTATCCAGATACTCACTGTTAAAAAGTGCAATCAGTTGGTTCTCTCAGTACTCAAAATCCCTGCGTTTTGTCGCTTCAGATATTCGGACAGACTGGTATTTTTACACCTGCATTTGGCTGTTGGCTATGCAAGACGCCTCCAGAACCCTGCCGAAAGCTTGAACTACCCCCTGTCGATCCACTCAAACCGATAGGATTTACAACCAGGAGCCAATCTGTTTTCCTCAATATAGAGCAGGCAAGGAAAATAGAGCATGATTGACCTATTCAAGTTTAAAGAAAAAGAGACAACGTTGGCTTTACCATCTGCAATCGGATTTCAATGTTGCGAAAGCCGGAAATCTTGAGAGTATTGACCCGAAAGACGGTGCCATTTTCGCATCAGTCCGAATTATCATATGGATATGATCGATAAGCACTTTAAATTCTGCCAAATCAATATCCTACTCGTAGACTACGTTGCCGATGATTTCCTTCAACGTATTGCGATAGGTTTCCACAAGATCTGGTGGCAATATCCCGGAACCCATAAAAAACGGCACATAAACTGATATATTTGATACGTATTTCTTCATAGCTCCATGAATTGGATACCCCCATATGGCTTTCACCTTTGTACGCTATTCAGATAGAGGGGGGGGGCCTCCGAGATTTTCACTATGCGGTTAAATGTTTGGCGATGTCATCGTTATTTCAGACAGACTATTCCAATTAGCCAAATAGGATAATCCGATACAGTGGCCCCAATTCAAATTTTTATTATGGCCATCATTTGCCATTTGAGGCTGATCCCCAGAATTCCTAAATACGCCTCACTGATTGCCATTCACCTCTGCCCCATGATCACCTTGATCGCTGTAAGTCAGTTCCACTCAAGCCTGCCCCTATCTCTGGTGTGATTTATGGCTTGCGAATGCAGGCGGAAAATCAACCTGCCAGCTGAGTATATTCATCCCACAACATACACCGACCTTCGCCTGCGGCAGGATGATAACAGCTGTAATCACAAAACATTTCCAACGCAGGCAAGCCGGTCGCTTCAAGAAATTGCCATACCATGCTGCGCCCCATTTTGAGGAAATCTTGAAAGGTCTGTCGCTTCAATTGGAAAACATCTTCCATCATTTGTAGGTCGTCCTCGGATATATTGTTGGCTCGTTCAATACTTTGCCAATCATCATTCGGGTCGACGGCACATAGATCGCCCCAGGGTTTATCGGAAAACAATAACGTATACGTGTTACCATTAGTGTTGAAGGAGATCCGCCAGAGTTCAGGGCGTTCGTGAATCATCAGGTCAATTGAATGCGTGATATTTTCCAGTAAGGTGATTTCGCATGCCTGCTTGGTAACAAGAATCAGCCATTTTTGCTGATGGGACAGATCTTGCCATTGGTTAACGATATCATCACTTTTTGCCAGTGGATGGGCAAAGTCTGACAGCAGGAAGCTGGTCCAGCCCAGATTGTTTAGTTCGTCGCGCAGCGCGTCGATGTTTTCTGTATGTATAGCGGTGTAAACGGTGTATTCAGACATAAGAATTAACAGATTTTGTTGGTGTCGAGGAAAGCACTCATCGGAAGCGTGAAATTAACTTTTTCTCCATTTTTTTATTTTAAGTGATTCCCTGGAAAATACCAACTCAGGGTTCCAAAGATTTTCCAGCAGTGGATTGCATTTTGATCTATTCAATGGCTAAAAAAGATCAGGGCGCACCTTCTTGAAGTTTGTATCCTGCCAGACAATTTTCAGGAGATTAGACATGATCGGCTCTCTTGCTGATCAGGAAAACTCTATCGCGCAGAAATTCTAGGTCCCAGGTTCAAGAAATTGCTGCTTCAATATCCGCTTCGATGTGCACCGCAACTGTTGATCGACCAAAGTGAACAAAACTTTCAATCAGAAACCCATGCCGCTCTTCTTTCATTATACGCTAATTGTCGATTCTATAATAAGTGTGAGCAGGTCCTAACAGACCACTTGAAAGTTGGCGGTTATCGCAGCCACCCGGTCACTACCCCAAGAGTCTGTGATCATCATGCGAGTGCTGTTTGCGAATGCACCTGACACGGCAAACAGCGCATGAATAACGACGATCATGGCCGACAAAATTATTCAGCTGTCGCTTTGATGGATTGGCTGAGATCCCAACCCAATAGAAACAAGTATTCACCGGTATAGGATTTACCCACACCCAAGGCGTGGTCATTGACGCGGGTATTGGTCTCTTGAACACCAGTGTATAAACACCGTCGGTTAGATTGGTCTCCACCCGGACCTGCTCCTGGCGGAGAAGTAACTTATACAGTGGCTGCCAGTGCACGTGAACTATAAGTCACATGGCCTCATAATCACTGTATTAAACGAAGATCAACGGCGGATCGTTATTGATGGCGCATTCATTCATCTAGGCCTGCCCTACATCCTCCAGGAGCCCCTGGGTCGGATTTGCCAAGTGTGGCGAGTATATTGTCCAACCTGGCTATGTCAAAGAGTCCCTAGCGGTGCTTTAATTGCACCCGCCCTGATAGCCTCCGGCGCCAGAACACAACCCCACCGAGTTGAAGGCCCCCAGCGTCTCACCCATAATACCTGCCCGGCGCACATTCGATGGAGCCCCAAGCCCAGTGCCAGTATCATCCGGGCGCTGCAGGCTACTCCCCGGCCGCTCGCGCTGTTTTGCCCCAGGGCTTCAACCGGACTTGTTATGACCGAATTCGCCGTCATCCTGCTCAGCACCATCCTGGTCAACAACTACGTGTTGGTGCAGTTTCTCGGCCTGTGCCCCTTTATGGGCGTTTCCAATAAACTGGAAACTGCCGTAGGGATGGCTGGCGCCACCACATTTGTACTCACACTGGCCTCTATCAGCGCTTACCTCGTGAACACCTATCTACTCGAGCCCTTTGGAATCGCGTATCTGCGCACCATTTCCTTTATTCTGGTTATCGCGGTCGTGGTGCAGTTTGCGCGCCTGTTTATCGAGAAAACCAGCCCGCTCATGTACCGGGTACTGGGAGTTTTCCTGCCGCTGATTACCACTAATTGTGCGGTATTGGGGGTTGCACTGCAAAATACCATGAAGGCCCATACATTTATGCAGTCCACCCTGTATGGTTTCGGTGCCGCCGTGGGCTTCTCTTTGGTTCTGATTTTATTCTCTTCCATGCGCGAGCGGCTCTTTGCTGCAGATGTCCCCCAGCCCTTTCGCGGCGCCGCAATTGGTATGGTGACCGCCGGCCTGATGTCTCTTGCGTTTATGGGCTTTAGCGGTCTGGTATAGGGTTGCGCAATGCTGGACTGGATCTCCGAACTCTCTTACCCCCTGCTGGTGCTCGGTGGCATGGCACTGGTATTCGGTGCGCTGCTGGGGTTTGCTGCAATACGTTTTAAAGTACAGGGCGACCCTCTGGTGGAGCAGGTGGATGCCCTTCTGCCGCAGACCCAGTGCGGCCAGTGCGGTTATCCCGGTTGCCGCCCCTATGCCGAAGCGATAGTCCACGGTGACGCTATCAACAAATGTCCTCCCGGCGGCCAGCCCACGATCAATGCACTGGCCAATCTGCTGGATATGGAGCCCATGGCCCTGGATGCCGAACACGGCGTCGAGGATGTAAAGAAAGTCGCCTTTATTCGCGAGGCGGAGTGTATTGGCTGTACCAAGTGCATCCAAGCCTGCCCGGTGGACGCTATTGCCGGGGCCGCCAAGTTTATGCATACGGTCATTTCCGATGAATGCACTGGCTGTGATCTCTGTGTGGAGCCCTGCCCGGTAGACTGTATCGACATGGTGCCTGTAGAGACCCTTCTGCAAAGCTGGCATCCGCAGAAACCCCAGAGCGACACCCACCTGATCGCCACTGACCGCCACAGCACGCAGAAAGAAACCAGGGGAGGTGCAGCTTGAGCCCCAATAAGAAAATACAGAGCGCGCCACAGGCAACACTGCAGCGGCGCCAAGCGATAGAGGAACGGCACAGTGCCCGCGAGGCACAACGGATCGCCAACGAAAAGGCACGGGAACTGCGGCCCCGTGACTTTCCCGGCGGAGTGCACCCTCCCGGAAACAAGGACCAGAGCACTGGCGAGCCCATCGGCAAGATTCCCCTGGCCGAGGATCTGGTGCTCCCCCTGCTGCAACACAGCGGCGCCAGTGCTCTGCCATTGGTTAAACTCGGTGACGAGGTACTGAAAGGTCAGAAGATCGCCGAAGCCGACGGCCTGGTAAGCTGCTCTGTGCACGCACCAAGCTCCGGCAAAGTGATTGCAATAGAACCCTGTGCTGTGCCCCATCCCTCGGGGCTGGCGGAAGATTGTATTGTGATTCGCACCAATGGCGAAGAGCGCTGGTGCGAGCTGGAGCCCTGTGAGGACTTTACCCTGCTATCACCGGTGGCACTGCTGGATAAAATTCGCGATTGCGGTATTGCCGGCATGGGCGGGGCGGGTTTTCCAACCGCGGTGAAGCTGGACCCCCACGGTGGCAGGGAAATCGATACCCTGATTATCAACGGCACCGAGTGCGAACCCTATATCACCGCCGATGATATGCTGATGCGCGAACAAGCAGAGGAGATTATCGACGGGATAACAATACTATCCTATATCCTCGATATGCCCGAACGGGTACTGATTGGCATCGAGGACAATAAGCCCGCGGCCATTGCTGCCATGCGCGCGGCTGTCAAAGGTACGCGCTTTGATATTGTGGTCATCCCCACCAAATACCCATCCGGTGGTGAGAAGCAGTTAATCCAGATTCTCACCGGTCGCGAAGTGCCCAACCAGGGGCTGCCAGCCAATGTGGGCATCGTATGTCTGAACGTGGGCACTGCACGGGCCGTCTATCGTGCTGTGCGCTTCGGCGAACCACTCATTAGCCGGGTGACCACCGTTGTCGGCAGGGCCCTTGAGCGGCAGCGCAATATTGAAGTGCCCATCGGCACCCCCATTCGCCATATCCTCAAGCACCACGGTATCCATCGCGGTTTGATGCAGAAGGTGATCATCGGCGGCCCCATGATGGGGTATACCATCGACGATGAGTGTGCACCTGTGATCAAGACTACCAACTGTCTGCTGGTGCCAACCAGTGAAGAACTGCCACCTGCTCCGGTCGCCCAGGCCTGCATACGCTGCGGCTTCTGCGCTGAAGCCTGTCCGGCCTCGCTGCTGCCACAACAATTGTATTGGTACGCTCGTGCCGATGATCAGGAAAAACTGCAGGCCTACAATCTGTTCGATTGTATCGAGTGCGGCGTCTGTTCCTATGTCTGCCCCAGTAGTATTCCATTGGTGCAGTATTACCGTGCCGCCAAGGGTGCTATCCGCCAGGCTGATACAGAAAGGGAAAAATCTGACCGCGCACGGGACAGATTCGAGTTCCGCAAGCTGCGCCTGGAGAAGGCGGAAAAAGAAAAAGAGGCAAAGCGTGTGGCCCGGCGCAAGGCCGCAGAGCTTGCACGGGAACAGCAGAAGCAAAACCCCGAAGCTGAGGGAGCCAAAACGGACACAGCAGAGGCGGATATTGTAGCCGCCGCCCTGGCACGGGTCAAAGCGCGCCAGGAGGACCCGAAGCAACTTCTCGCCCGGGCAGAGCGCTCTGCAGCCAGCGCCAAGAGTCGCGTGGAGCGCCTGAATAGCAAGCTCGCAGCCGCCACCCAAAATCAGCGCAACCAGTTGGCAGCACAACTCAAAGCAGCGGAGCTGAAATTGCAGGAGGCCCGTCACAAACTCACCCTGGCCAGGCGCCGCGCGGATCGCGATCCCGCGCGAGAACCCGGGGATGAGGTGACCAATGCTGCTGTACGCGCCATTACCAAAGCCCGGGCGGCCGCCGAAACACGCGCAGGAATGGGCAGCGCCGAAAGGCTGGCAGCGGATATCGAAGCCCTGCGCAACCGTATCCGCAAGGCCGAGGTGCGCCTGCAGAAAGCCCGCGATCAAAATGCTACAAACCTGGAAGCCTTTGAGGACGCCCTGGATAAGCTGCAGAAGAAGTTGGAAGATAAGATGCGTGAACAACAATCCGCCCAGAATGGAGAGCCGTGATGTCCCTGATGCGCGCGACCTCTCCACACGCCCGCTCCGGAGATAACACCGCCCGGGTCATGCTGCAGGTGGCCGCAGCCACCGCACCCGGCGTGCTGGCCATGGTCATCTACTTTGGCATCGGTGTACTGATCAATATCGCGCTGTCAGTCGTCACTGCTCTGTTGTGTGAAGCCGCAGTGATGAGACTGCGCGGCCGTCCGGCCGCTTTCTACCTGGCCGATTACAGCGCCTTTGTTACAGCCCTGCTGCTGGGCATCGCCTTGCCCTCCTATTGCGCCTGGTGGCTGCCAGTGGTGGGCAGCGCCGTTGCGATCGTCCTGGCCAAGCACCTGTATGGCGGTATGGGTTACAACCCCTTTAATCCCGCCATGGTTGGCTATGTCGTGCTGCTGATCAGCTTTCCTGTGGATATGACCCGCTGGGTTGGGCCAGCGGAGATTATCGGCAGCGCACCGAGTATCAGCGAAGCTATCTCCCTGGTATTTGGCAGCTATAACATTGATGGCTTTACCCGCGCCACACCGCTGGAAATCGTGCGCCTCAATGAGTCGGTCCTGCTGTCGCAGTTATATGAAGTAGAATCGGTATTTAGCAGGGGTACCATTGCCGGGGTTGGCTGGGAGACCATCAGCTTTGGCTTCCTGCTGGGCGGCCTGTTCCTGTTGTTTCGCGGTGTGATCACCTGGCATGCGCCAGTGGCCATGCTCGCCACCCTGGCGCTGCTCTCACTGCTTTTCTATGACAGTGGCAGCTCTCTGTCAGAGGGTTCTCCACTGTTGCACCTGTTTTCCGGTGGCACCATGTTCGGTGCTTTCTTTATCATTACCGACCCGGTCAGTGGCGCTACCAGCAATAAGGGGCGCCTGATCTTCGGTGCCGGCGTAGGCCTGTTCACCTATATTATCCGCGCCTGGGGCAGCTATCCGGATGCCGTGGCTTTTGCAGTGCTGCTGATGAACTTCGCCGCACCCACTATCGATAACTACACCCTGCCCCGCACCTATGGCCACAAGCGACCGCGCCACGCCACCGATCTGGAGGAGCGCTGATGCTCAGACAGTCCATGTCGGCAAACGCCGCTGTCCTGACCCTGTTTGCCCTGGTGTGCGCCGCCGCCCTGGCGATTACCCAGATCACCACCCACGAATCCATTGAGCGTGCCATTCGCAAGGCGTCTGCCAAAGCGCTGCTGGAGATCATCCCACTGGACCGGCACAGCAATGATTTGCTGGTGGATACCTATCCCATCCCCAGGAGCTACTGGAGCCGGCTGGGCCTCACTCAGGGTGGCAATATCAACCTGGCGCGAGGAGAAAATGGGCGTATTTCCGCCGTGATTGTCCCCGCAATAGCACCGAATGGTTACTCCGGCCCCATCAAACTGCTGGTGGGTGTCAACCGCGACGGCACCATCGCCGGTGTCAGGGTGACCAGCCACAGGGAAACTCCCGGACTTGGAGACAAGGTAGAGTTGAAGAAAAGTGACTGGATACTGCAATTCGATGGCTTGTCTCTGAATAATCCGCCGGCCAATGAATGGAAAGTGCAAAAAGATGGCGGCGCCTTCGACCAGTTCACGGGCGCCACGATCACACCACGGGCAGTGGTCAACGAAGTGCGCCAGGTTCTGGAGTTTGTTGCCCGCTATCACGAACAGATTTTCAATGCCCCCGTCTCCAAACGTGCAGTGGAAGTGGAAAACCCCAAGGGGGATAGGACGCAAGAGGCCGAAACAAAAAAGGAAAGAAATTGATGACAACGCCCGGCTACGGAGAAATCACCCGCAATGGCCTGTGGAAGAACAACCCAGCCCTGGTGCAATTGCTGGGGCTCTGCCCGCTTCTGGCTGTGACCGGCTCTGTGGTGAACGCCATCGGTCTCGGCCTGGCAACCACTGGTGTGATCACCAGCTCGAACCTGGCTGTGTCCCTGGTGCGCCGGCAGATGCCCGATACTGTGCGTCTGCCTGCCTCGGTGATGATCATTGCCACTTTCGTCACCTGCGTCGAGCTCTTGATGAAGGCCTACACCTATGAACTCTACCTGATGCTCGGGATTTTTATACCGCTGATCGTCACCAATTGTGCCATTCTGGGACGCGCCGAGGCCTTCGCCAGCAAGAATGCGGCACTGCCTTCTTTGGTAGATGGTTTGATGATGGGTATCGGCTTTACTGCGGTTTTAATCGCGGTAGGTGCAGTGCGGGAAATCCTGGGTCAGGGTACCCTGTTTTCCAATATGGATCTTTTACTGGGCCCTATGGCAAAGGACTGGCGCATTACAGTACTGGGGAGCCACTATCCCGGCGCACTGGTCGCAGTACTCCCTCCAGGCGCTTTCCTTGTGACCGGCCTGCTGATTGCAGCAAAAAATGCCATAGATACAGGAATTGAAAAACACCGCAGCCAGAGGATTAAAATTGTGCCCGGCTCCAAGCGTGTAAGGGTTACCGGCAGAATTGTATAGTATCCGGTTACCATGGGGCAGCTACTCAGATTTTCCTTCACTGGCCGGATGACTGCCCGCCAACATACTTGGTTGCCCCTGTATTCCAAAGCCCCACGCCAACGGGTAAGCATAACGCAATACTGGGCATTGACCTGTGTTGGCACCAAAAACATTCCTCAGAAAAGCTGTGGCAGAACCCGATTCGTTTCTGCCAAGCGTTATGTATACTTGTTCTCTTTTTAGGCGTAAAAAACTTTTTAATGGCGTAATTTTCGTGTAATTGAGTGTAATCGGTTTATTGTCTCTTTTTAAAATTCGTTTGGCTAGAATGGAGCAATCAATCAACTTGGGCTTGCTGTCAATGCCAATAAAATAAAAAGAAGGACAATACTATGACTTTAGACACTGGGAAGTCTGATCTGGTCTACCACGGGCGCCGCGCCCAGAGAGCCGATAGCCGGGTGCGCCGCAAAGCCATCCTTGAGGCCACGCTGCGACTGATCGTAAAAGAGGGTATTCGCGGAATCCGGCACCGTGCGGTAGCCCGTGAGGCCAGTGTTCCTCTGGCTGCCACAACTTATTATTTTAAAGATCTCAATGATCTTATCAGCGACGCATTTACGTATTTTGTAGAGCAGGGACTGGAGAGTACGCGCCAACTGCAGGAAGAAAGTTTCAGCACTGCACGCAGCCTCTCCGCACAGGAACGCCTGTCCCACAGTAGCCATAAATTACTGGTCCAACAGCTGACACGGTTTATTCTCATCCACATACGCAGCCAAGCAAAGAGCAGGGACGAACGCTTGATTGAACTGGCATTTCGCAATGAAGCGCTGCGCAACGAGCAGTTGACCCGTGCCGTGCAAATGTCTAATCAGGCCAAAGAAACCCTGATTCAGGAATTCTTCCATTTGCTGGGGCTGACAGACCCTGAAGCCGCAGCCCAAATTACGCACGGGACAATCCTAAAGCTGGAATACGAAATCCTGAGCGGTTCCATAGCCCTCGATTCCCCTCTGCTCGAGCGCACAGTAATCATGATGGTCCGCGGCTTGATTCCCACCGTCGTACCAGTTGTCGAAGCCGCAGCTTACGGCTGATTCCCGTTCAAGTGAAGCGGGCCGAAAGGCATTGCCACTCAAGCACTGTTACGGCCTCCGTTCCTTCAACAGCACGCAGAGGTGAAACTTTTCGTACTCGCACCAGCTTATAAACAAGTGCCCTGCATGGCGGCCACCCACTGGCGCAACAGTTCTGCCCCCTCTTCGTGCACAAGACTGCGCCCCAATTCTGGCATCATGGCGCCAGGATCAACAGATTCGACACGAAAATTGAGGATTGAGCTGTCCGGCTCCCCCGGCACTATGGCAAACAAGCGTTCACCACTGCCAGTGCCCGCCGCCACAGGTGGTTTGCACAAGCCCAGTCTGCGCCAGTCTGTCTCACTGTGATTGAGCATCAGCCCGGAGGTATCAGCCGCACCAGCCGGGTTGTGGCAGTGGCCGCAATTGATATCCAGGTAGGCACGCGCCCGCGCCTCCAGCGGTAAATCCATATTGGAGAAACTGGCCAGGCCGGGGAGACTGTCAAGTTCTGGCAGCCCGCTGAGATACCCTATCTTCTGCCAATACACCAGCTGATTCTCGCTGCCATGGCGATAGGTATACTGCTTGTTCAAATGCCTTGCCCTGGGACCCAGTGGCGAAATTTCCCTGCCGGTAAAATTGTCTGCATGACACCCGGCACACTGATTTGCATCGGGCACGACATAGTTAAATTCAGAAATATCTCCTTCCGCTGCTTTCAAGTGCAAGCGGCTGACATCGCCGGCAATCTCCAAAACCGCCTCGGTCTGGGCCTGATTCCATACATAGGGAAGAGCCTGCCAGCCATCCTCACGCCTGACCAATAGACGGGTTTCCATCAGACGTACCCGCGCCATGTCCAGTGCCTCTCCAGCCCGGCCAGGTGCATAATCATCGGCAAAACTGTCTGTGCGCAGTACAGTGCCATCATCTCCCTTTGGATAGTAGAAAGTTTTACTCAATATAGTACCGACCGGATACTCGAATTGCTCCTCACCATATATCGCGGAGGTTCCAACCGGCATCCAGACCGTGCGTAATTTATGGGCGTAATCAGTAAATAGCCCTGTGTTCAGATCGTAAGGTACCACCCCGGTGTTAGGCGTTAAGGCACCGTCAACAACTTCAATCAAGTGCCACTCACTAAGGCGCGCCGGTATGGCATCTATACCAAACAGCGCAACTTGCGGCCGTGGTTTTTCACAGCCACTCACACCAGACAACACTACGGTGAGTACCAGCCCTGCAAGACTGCCTCGTAATAGCCAACTACGCATTTGTACCCTCTAGAACTGCCAAGTGGTCATCCTCTTCTTGCTCCGTTTCCGGCTGGTCAAAATCCAATGTAATCTGAGGCAGTTTATTGAGATGACATTTGTGGGGCGCAATATCGGTGGAAATATTCTTATATCCGTTGCTAAAATCCACATTGATGATTCCTGCATCCCCATTGTCCATACAGAGCCTCAGATCTCCAGGCAACTTTCCGTTGATCAGTTTCTCGGGGTTAATAACACCGTCCCAGAGCACATCGGGAAGACTGCCATTCAAACCAAACTTAGTGAGTTTAAGTGCCTTTAACTCCAAGTGATCCGGGGAAGTGCCACCTCCAGCAAACCGATTGTTGTAGATGTAAATACCTTCAGGGTAGGGATCGAAATCTTTTTGCGTGGATTTATCGCTATAGTAGCCAGCGGTAAAATAACTACTTACCACAATGTTGGCAGTGTTGTTATCGGCTATTTCGTTATCAAATATCTCCACATTGTCATTTGAATTAATGACCACTCCAGACCCAGCGGGAACCGCAGCTACGGGTGTCCCCTCGTGACCAAAATTTTCTGTATTATTTTTAAATATTTTATTGTTGTATATGCGGGTGCTGTGCCCAGGCTGCGGCAAGTTTGGCATATTGAAAACCAGAACACCCCCGGTATTATTTGTCGCCTCATTGCCATACACATCCGCACCAATAGTATTTTCTATCTCTATTCCTGCAACGTTAAATTCAGCGCGATTATTGCGCACAATAACATTGCGCGATTGCCCCACGTAGATTCCCGCATCCGAAGCGCCAATCGCAACAGAGCCCTCGACCAGAGTATTTTTGGTCTGCACCGGATAGATACCATAAGCGCCGTTTTCTGTCGCGGGACCGTTGGTCCACTCAACACGAATATTGCGAATAACGATATTCTCACCTTCATTAACTTTGAGTGCATCACCAATGGTGTCTTCAATGGCCAGATTTTCAATAGTGAAATTACTGGCATTGACCAGTAACCCTTCTGCTCCCTGTATCTGATTTTTAAACGACAAGATCGACTTATCCATTCCCGCGCCGCGAATGGTCACTCCGTCGATATTCAGAGAAAGACTGCGATTGAGCTGGAATTTCCCCTCGGGTATCTGCACAACATCTCCGGGCTTTGCTGAAATAAGCTGTCTGAGCAGTTGTTTTTGAAAATCGGAATCTACTGCGGCATCAACCACATTTGCCCGATCTGTTTTATCATCTTGGGAGCACGCTGAGGCAAATACCATCACCAGGATCACTCCCATGCGAGACAAGGTTTTCATGCTTTTTCCTTTATTCGGATTATTGTCTGTAGCTGCTTGAATCAGGTATCAATAAGTACGTTTGTACCAATTAAATCGCATAAAATAACAACCATACGCAAGCCTGTTGATAGTATCCAACCCTTATTCCCGCTTCAAGGCACGATTGTGTACCCGCTTCCCCGTCAGGTATTCCATCAACCTCTTGTATTGCTACCGTTGAGAGACCCGCGCGGCGATACAGAGCGAACTGGTTTTCAAGTAATCGCGCCGACTGCAGGTTGGTGGCACAGCCTCGCCCCATTGCCAAAAACCGGCAATCGGTTTTTGGCTGCCTGGTCATACAATTTTATGACTGATCCACCACGGCTTCTAAGTCCTGACCACCAATCCAAATGGCATACCGGCAATTTGCTATTGACGCAGATCAATTCATCTCTATAATTTTCAGAAATTTCTGAAAATTTAGAAAATGATACTTTCCAGTCAAACCCAGGCCTTTGTTCTGCATTTCGGTGAGATGGGCAGCCGCTGGGGATTTAATCGCACCGTCGGCCAACTGTTTGCTCTGCTTACCATCCACTCCAGCCCTCTCAACGCCGAGCAATTGGCCAAGGCCCTGAAAATCAGTCGCAGTAATGTCAGCATGGGCCTCAAAGAATTACAGGCCTGGCGCCTGGTGGAACTACATCACCAACCCGGGGACCGCAGAGACTACTTTACCACCGCCGGCTCCATCTGGGATCTGGCCCGCACAGTGTTTGCAGAGCGCCGCAAGCGAGAGTTGGACCCCACTTTGAGTTTGCTGCGCCAACTACTGCTCAGCGAGCCCCAGGACAAACAGGATACCCAGGCTCAGGAGAAAATTCAGGAGGTATACAGCCTGCTGGAATTACTGGAAGAATTTTCCAACACCTTGAGCAAACTAGAACACAAGGATCTGCTTAAATTGATGAAGCTGGGCTCCGGTATTAGCAAACTGCTGGAGTTCAGAAGCAAAATGAGCGGGGGTGTGCCAAGCGCCAAACCAAAGCACTCCCCCTGAATCCAAGGGTCTTTGCAACTTTACGCCTTAAAACAATGCAGGAAATCTTGAGTGGGTATTTTCTGGGCATGGCAAACGGAAATGCCGCCTATCCTGCACTGATATACCAGTCCGAGAACACCGTTCGGGGCACACAGCTTCCAGGGATTTTTGGACAACAACCCAGCCGCTCGGAAAGAGCCGCTTGGTGATCCTGTTAACACAATGTCCGACCAGCAGAGGCTTCCATGCTAGATACTTTGATCCTCTCCAGAATACAGTTCGCCGCCAATATCAGCTTCCATATCCTCTTTCCCACGATCACTATCGCACTCGCCTGGATCATTGTTTTTTTCAAGCTGCGCTACGATCAGACCAACAACCCCATTTGGATGCGCGCCTACCGTTTTTGGGTCAAGGTATTTGCCCTGACCTTCGCCCTTGGGGTAGTCAGCGGTATCACGATGTCTTTTCAGTTTGGTACCAACTGGCCGGGCTTTATGGCGCAAGTGGGGAATATCGCCGGGCCACTTTTGGGTTATGAGGTGCTCACAGCATTTTTTCTGGAAGCCACTTTCCTCGGTATTATGCTGTTTGGCATCAAGCGCGTTCCCAGTAAAGTACATACATTCTCCGCATTTGTTGTAGCATTTGGCACCACGCTCTCGGCCTTTTGGATCATTGCACTCAACTCCTGGATGCAGACCCCCGCTGGCTTTGAACTGCGCGGGGGTGTCGCTTACCCTGAGAGTTGGCTGGATATTATTTTTAACGCCTCCTTTCCCTATCGCCTTACTCATATGCTGTTGGCCTCCGGGTTGACCGCAGCTTTCTTTGTCGCAGGCATCTCCGCGTACCGTATCCTGAAGGGAGATCCCAAGCGTGCACCGCGCCTGACCCTGAAGACCGGTCTGATACTGGCAGCGGTATTTATTCCTGTGCAAATCTTTGTGGGGGATTTACACGGCCTGAATACGCTTGAATATCAGCCGCAAAAAGTGGCGGCCATGGAAGGTGCCTGGAAAACGGAAAGCGGGGCGCCCCTACTGCTCTTCGCCATTCCCGACGGCAAGGAAAAAACCAATCATTTCGAGATTGCCATTCCCAAGATGGCCAGCTTGATCCTCACCCGCAACCTGGATGGAGAAGTCAAAGGCATTGAAGAGTTTCCCGGTGATCACCCACCGGTAGCGCCGGTATTTTTCGCCTTTCGGGTTATGGTCGGCATGGGCCTCATTATGCTGGTCGTGTCCTGGGGGGGCTGTTACCTGCTGTTGCGACGCAAGGAATTACCCCATTGGGCACTGAAAACCCTGGTAGTAATGACCTTCTCCGGCTGGGTGTCCACCCTGGCCGGCTGGTACGTTACCGAAATCGGTCGCCAACCCTGGCTGGTTACAGGGGTACTGAAAACCGCCGACGCTGTTACCCAGATACCTGCCTCGCGTGTCGGTCTCTCCCTGGCCCTGTACCTCATTGTCTACGCCATTTTGCTATTCGCCTACATACACACATTAAAAGTAATGGCATTGAAATCCGTCAAAGTGGAAGAATTTGAAACCGAGGAACCCCAAGCCGGAGGAAGCCTGACCAACCTGCCCAACTCAACCCAAAAGCATTCCAAGGGAGAGCCTCAATGAGTGAGAGCGCCTCTGCAGCCACCTATTGGTTACCGGTTGTCTTCATCGGCCTGATGGGCCTGGCAGTTCTGGTCTACGCAGTGCTGGACGGTTACGATCTGGGCGTGGGCATTCTTCTGCCCCTGGGTGAACAGGAAGAGTCACAGCGGGATATCATGATCGCATCTATCGGACCTTTCTGGGATGCCAACGAAACCTGGCTGGTGCTGGCCATTGGCCTGCTGCTGATCGCCTTTCCCATGGCCTATAACCAGGTGCTCATGCACCTGTATATACCCGCTGCGATTATGCTCATAGGTCTGATAATGCGCGGAGTGGCTTTCGACTTTCGCACAAAAGCTGCGGTAAATCACAAGCTGGCCTGGGACAGGATCTTCAAGGCGGGATCTCTCACCACCAGCCTCGCCCAGGGCTATATGCTGGGCCTGTATGTAATGGGGTTCAGGTCGGGCTGGGAAACTCAGCTATTTTCCGCGGTCAGCGCCCTGGGCGTGACCGCGGCCTACAGCTACCTGGGGGGTACGTGGCTGATCCTGAAAGCCGAAGCAGATCTGCAGAAACGTGCGGCACGCTGGGCGCGTCGCGCCGGGCGCGCAATGCTGGTGGGAGTGATCGCTGTGTCCGCAATCAACCCCCTGGTCAATCCCAGTGTCTTCGACCGTTGGTTCACTTACCCACTGGTCATGTTTGTCCTTCTGATCCCAACCCTGTGTTTCCTGGCGTTTATTTTCAATGACTTTCTACTTGCACGAGTCCCCAAAACCAATGACAGGCACAGCGCAGTGCCATTCGCCACGGTGGTGATTATTTTCTTAATGTGCTTTATCGGGCTGGCATTCAGTTTCTATCCCGATATAGTGCCGGGGCAATTGAACATCTGGCAGGCGGCCAGTGCCAATGCCTCTCTCCAGTTTATTTTGGTGGGCGCGTTGATTGTGATACCGTTTATTCTTGGATATACCGCTTTTTCCTATTGGGTATTTCGCGGTAAATCAACAAAGCTGCGCTACCACTAACAGAAAAAAATCCATTTGCGAAACCTTTAGTTAATCAAATTATTTCTTTTAATACGGAACTATCCCACAAATCTAACAAAATTCTCTTGCTCTTCGAAATTGGTACGATGATAATGATCAGTTCCAGAAGACAATTTTTTACAAGGAAGTAAAGCGCATTTTTAGCACGTACTAGCCTGCGCTTGTCTAAGGGGGGAATGCAACTTGAATCAAATTGATCGACGCGCTATCAGCCGGCGCGATACTGCCAGTCCACGCAAGCCTCAACGTAAAAACGGTCGCGAGAAGTACGAAAAGCTCCTCGACGCACTGGAAACGCTGATTTCCGACCAGGACTCTACTGATATCAGTCTGGCCAACTTAAGCCAGGTAGCCGGAGTTCCCGCAGCCTCTGTCTATCATTTTTTTCCCAGTGTAGATGCCAGTCTCACCGCACTGGCCGAGCGCCACTACAAATCTTTTGGCGATTTGGTACTAGAATATTCAGATTTTCTGCCTACGGAAAGCTGGCAGGATATGCTCTACCAGCTTTGTGATCTGGTGCGCAACTACTACGAGGACAATATTTCTGCATTAAAGGTGCACTATGGCCCGCAGTCCAGTTGGGCACTACGCCAGTTGCAGATGGAAAATAACTGGCGCCTTGCCGATACTCTGATCAAGAATCTATCTCGCGAGTTCGAGTTGCCACCATCACAGGACTGGCGCGACCGCTTTATGTGCGCCATCAACATCAATGATGCCTTTTGTTCCCAGGCTTACTCGCGCTTTGGACGAATTACCAACGAAGCCGCAGCTGAAGGAAAGCGGGCGGCAGCAGCCTATCTGAAACTGTATCTGGGAGAACTGCTGCAGCGGCGTCAGTTGCGCTTTGCCCCTATGGAAGCATCGGCCTGAGACATTCGCAGGCACTTGCACAGCAAACCCCGGGTGGCGAACCCGCCACCCGGCAATAAAACCGACAATTTCTGTTATCGGGTTTATTTTTTCTCTTGCGCCAGCCCATTCTTTCAGACGCTTATTCTATTTGTGCTTTTTGCACAGTTTTCTAGCAGCACCCCATCTGCTGAATAGCTCTTTGGATCAAACCATTGCCTGCACCAGTAAACATCCTGTTTCCTATCTACAGTTTCCGCAAAGCATGTTCTCAACCCCACATCACAACTGACTGTCAGATCACTGCTGTACAATCCCTTGAGGAAAATCATTTTCCCACATTAATCCAGTATTTCAGCGCAGGCTGACAACCCAGTTGCGGAAGGCCTCTTTGGGTGTCATCTCTTTCCCGCACCCTGCAGAAACTGCCAGTTTGTGACTGCTCGGACCTAAACTAGAATAGAAAGCACAATTCTAACTGAGCCAGGTGGAGGTTCTATTATGTCCATAGCCTCACACGAACTGTTGCTGGATTTTCCCGAATATGCCGATATTATCAGGCGTTTGCTCAACGAAGACATGAATTTCAAATTGGAAAACGATCTTTACCAAAGGCTGGACAAACGAATTCGCGGGCTTCAGGAAAGCGGTATCGGCACTGACGACGATCACTATGCCAGCCTGAAAAAACAGCGAGCCTACCTGAAGCAGCATCTGTATAACCGCATTATTGGCACTATTACGCATCACTAGGCTGGTGCAAACTTTTTTCTGGACATCGCCAGCACCCCTCAGCATACTCAACAGGAGTGACAATCAGACCGGGTAGGTAGTGCCATGCAACTCTATTTGACCTATTCCTCCCCTTTTGCCCGCAATGTTCGTATCGTGGTCTATGAACACGGGCTACAATCCTGTGTCTCGGAGCACTTCTCCCACCCATTTCATAATGGCAAAGAGTTAACCTCCAGCAATCCTCTCGGCAAGGTGCCCTGCCTGAGCTTGGATAATGGAACTACCATTATGGATAGCGAAGTCATCTGCGCCTATCTGGACAAACAGTTGGGCGATGGCCGTTTAAGCAAAGCTCTGGACAATGACTGGAACCTGAAAACACTTTACAGTGCCGGCACCGGGCTTATGGAGACACTGGTATTGCGGCAGGTGGAAAAGGTACGGGAGCGAGAGGGGTTGGCCTCAGAATTTTGGTGGCAACGCTATAATAACGCAATTGTTCGCACATTAAATTTTTTCGAATCCAGAATTACCCAGCTCCCCGATACACTCAGCCTACTTCATATCAACCTTGGCTCTGCGCTGTCTTACCTGGACTTCCGGCACGAAGATTTTGAATGGCGTAATGAGCGGCCACAGTTAGCTGTTTTTTCCAAGAATCTGGAAGCACTTGAAAGCTTCAGCGCCAATACCCTGCACGAATAGCCCCAACCTTCGCACTTTGGCCGGATATTCCCATCCTGTCAGGAAGTTGTTCACTAAACTGTCATATCCACCTCCGCTAACCCGAGCACTTTAGTGGCGCCACTATGGCCTGACACTTTGCGGATGATTTTCCTTTGGAATATTCACAATTTATCGGATGTATTGAATCATCCTGGCCGACCCTGCGCCGACAGCCGCAACCCACTGCTGAAATGAAAGAGCTGACAAGTTTCCACTGGTAAAAAATACCCAATGTATGATTTATTTCTACAACAACAGAAAAACCTTATATAGTAAAGAGCTGAGGTCTGCATTTCTTATTAGAGGGAGATGATTCCGATGTTAATAAAAAAAAATTCTTTTTATGTCGCTTTTTTACTCAATCTATTCATACTGGCGCCAGTAAGCTTCGCTGCCAATGAGGAGGAAGTTGTGACTGCTCCCGTAACCCGTGAAGGCCCCGTTGAGGGGCAACCAAAGTCAAACCTGTTTTGGTGGCCAGATCAACTTGATCTCAGACCCCTTCGCCAACACTCTCCCAAGTCCAATCCCATGGGCGAAGACTTTGATTATGCCGAGGCATTCAAAACCCTCGACCTCAAGGCGGTAAAGAGTGATATTGAGGTACTGTTAAAGACCTCCCAGGATTGGTGGCCGGCAGATTTTGGCCACTACGGCCCATTCATGATCCGCATGGCCTGGCATAGCGCTGGAACCTACCGGATCGGCGACGGTCGCGGTGGCGCCCGCGGTGGGCAACAGCGATTCGAGCCCCTCAACAGCTGGCCGGATAACGCCAGTCTGGATAAAGCAAGGCGACTCCTTTGGCCAATCAAGCAGAAATACGGTCGCAAGTTGTCCTGGGGTGACTTGATGATTCTCACTGGCAATGTCTCCCTGGAATCCATGGGCTTCAAGACTTTCGGTTTTGCCGGCGGTCGGGAGGATGACTGGGAGCCGGACCTGGTCTACTGGGGACCTGAAACCACCTGGCTGGCTGACGAGCGTTACACGGGAGATCGCAATCTGGAAAAACCCCTTGGCGCGGTACAGATGGGCCTGATTTATGTAAACCCCGAGGGGCCCAATGGCAAACCAGATCCAATCGCTGCCGCCAAGGATATTCGCGATACCTTCGGTCGTATGGCCATGAACGATGAAGAAACAGTGGCACTGATTGCCGGTGGTCATACTTTCGGCAAAACCCACGGTGCGGTCAAGGCGGATTGCCTGGGTCCCGAACCCGCAGCCGCACCCATAGAACAACAGGGGCTCGGTTGGAAAAACAAGTGTGGTAAAGGCAATGCAGAGGACACCATGACCTCTGGACTGGAGGGTGCATGGTCGGCCGCGCCCATTAACTGGAGCCAGCAATATCTGAACAATTTGTTTAACTTCAACTGGGTAAAAACAAAAAGTCCCGCCGGAGCCGTTCAGTGGGTACCCGACGATCCCAGTGCAGCCAACCTGGTGCCGGATGCCTTCGATAAAAACAAGCGCCATGCGCCCATTATGTTTACAACCGACCTGTCACTGAAGTTTGACCCGGTTTACAAGGAAATTGCCCAACGCTTTCGGGACAACCCGGAAGAATTTCAGCGTGCTTTCGCCAGGGCCTGGTTTAAACTCACACATCGCGATATGGGCCCCCGAGCACGTTATCTCGGTATTGAAGTCCCGGACGAGGATCTCATCTGGCAGGACCCGGTACCAAAAGTGGATCATCCCCTGATCAATGACGAGGATATCTCCCAGCTCAAATCCAAAATTCTCGATTCAGAATTGAGCATACCGGAACTGGTGAGAACTGCCTGGGGATCAGCTTCCACCTTTCGCGGCTCGGACCTGCGCGGTGGCGCAAATGGAGCGCGTATACGATTGGCACCCCAAAAGGACTGGCCCGTCAATGATCCCGATGAGTTGGCCAAGGTGCTGGCAAAACTGGAAGAGATCCAGCAGGATTTTAATAATGCGCAATCCGGTGGTAAAAAGGTATCCCTCGCAGATATCATCGTCCTTGGTGGATCGGCAGCTGTGGAAAAAGCAGCCGAGGCAGGCGGGCATAAGATTGAAGTGCCCTTTACACCGGGTCGGACAGATGCCTCGCAACAACAAACAGATGTCAAGTCTATAGCAATGCTCGAACCAGTTGCCGATGGCTTTCGAAACTATTTCGGTTCAGGTAACGGCAGATCCCCAACCGAGTGGCTGGTGGACCGCGCAAGCCTTCTTACCCTCAGCGTGCCCGAAATGACGGTTCTTATCGGCGGCATGCGCGCCCTCAACGCCAATACCAAACAAACGCCGTATGGCGTCTTCACTGATCGTCCTGGGACTTTGTCCAACGATTTTTTTGTCAATTTGCTGGATATGTCTACCGAGTGGTCAAAGTCAGAGAAATCGAAAGGGATTTATGAGGGACAGGACCGCAAGACCGGTGAACCCAGATGGAGTGCAACTTCCGTGGACCTGATTTTTGGTTCTAACTCTGAACTGAGAGCTGTCGCCGAAGTGTATGCATCCAATGATGCCCAGGAAAAATTCGTAAAGGATTTTGTCAGTGCCTGGACCAAAGTAATGAATCTGGATCGTTTCGATCAAGACAATACTTGACCAGAAGGAAAAGCAATAACGCAATCAGGTTAAATTCTTGGCCGACGGAAAAGGTGTTGGCGGCAAAAAAACTCACTGTTAGCAAACCGGGCAATCGTGCCCGGTTGTTTATTGAATGAGACCATTCCAGCACCGAAAAAGATTGCCTGGGCAAAACTGCTTGGGAGGAGCGGCTACCAAATACAGGCACATACTTTTACTGCCATTTAAGGGTCCAGTATCTCGAAGCCCTGGAGACATCTCTCAAACTGCCGGATAAACAGCCCTCAACGACCATTGCCAAGGTGGCGATCAAAGAAATCCTTGATCAAGGTATATTGGTGAATTCGGGTTTTTTTGCCGCGCAAACCGTGCTTCTTGCCCGGATAGGTCATCAACTCAAACTGCAGGCCCTTATCCTGCAACTGCTTGATCAACTGCGTGGTGTTGGTGAACAGCACATTGTCGTCCGCCATACCATGGTAGACCAACAAATTTCCCTGCAAACCTTCCGTATAGGGGAAAACGGAAGAGGCACGGTAGGCATCTCCATCAGAATTCGGATTGCCCATATAGCGCTCGGTGTAATGGGTATCGTAGAGCGACCAGTCTGTAACCGGTGCACCGGAAACACCTGCTTTAAAATATTCGCCTGCTTTAAACAGGCTCATCAAAGCCATATATCCACCATAACTGTGGCCATAAATGCCAATATTGTCTTTGTCCACAAAAGGCAGTGAACGCAGGAATTTCACACCGGTTATCTGGTCTTGCACCTCGGGACCGCCCATATTCTTGAATATGGGGTTTTCAAACGCAGTACCCCGATTCGCAGAGCCGCGGTTATCCAGGGAGAATACAATATAGCCCTGCTGAGCCATATACTGATTAAACTCCCTATCCCAATTCTTGGTCACCACCTGCGCATGGGGACCGCCATACACATAAACCATAACCGGGTAACGTTTATCCGCGTCAAAATCCGCAGGCTTGTAAAGGCGGTAGTGCAGTTGATGCCCTTGGGGTGCCTGGATAGTACCGAACTCGGGGAAAATCCAGTCGCTCATATAAGGATGCAAAGGATGTCCTTTGACAACCGCATTTTCCTCCAACCAGGTAACCCGCTCACCACCGCTTCGGTGCAGGCTGACCTGGGGTGGAGTATCTATGTTGGAGAATGTATCGATATAACCCGAGGCATCCTCGGCAAACTTAATTCTGTGCATGCCGGGTCGTTTGGATAAACGCTGAATTTCTTCCTCGCCCTGTAAGGGTACTGCATACAGATGTCGCTCTAACACAGTATCCTTGCGCCCTGTGAAATAAACCAGTCCAGCTTTTTCATCTACCGCTTCCAACTCATCGACCACCCAATCCCCGGAGGTTAACTGCTTAAGCAGCTTGCCTGTCAGCGTATAAAGGTAGAGATGACTGTACCCATCCCTCTCGGAGGACCAGATAAATTGATCACTACCTTTCAGGAAATACAAGTCATCGTTGAGATTAACCCAAGTATCACTGGATTCTGTCAGGAGGACACGGGAGGTACCATTTTTCAGATCGAAGAGGCGCAATTCCAGCTTTTGCTGGTCGCGGGACTGCCATTGGAAACTCAGCAAGTCCTCCCGCGCCCATTTCACCCGGGGGATATAGATATCCGGTGTCTCACCAAGATTTATCCAGCGGGTTTTGCCGGACTCTACCTCTATCACCCCGAGGCGGATTTTTACATTGGCGCGGCCAGCAGCCGGATAGCGCTGGCGAATGATATCAATGCGATCCGCATAGATTTCGCTGCGGGTTACTTCATCCACTGGCGACTCATCCACTTGCAGAAAAGCGATATAGCGATCATCCGGGGACCACCAATAGCCGGTCATACGGCCCATTTCCTCCTGGGCAACGAATTCCGCCATGCCATTTTTGATCGGCCCTTCGCCATCGGTTGTCAGGGGGCGTTCCGCTCCGCTTGCCAGATCAACAACGAAAATATCCTGTTCGCGAATAAAAGAGACCTGCCGCCCCAAAGGGGAAACACGCACATCGGTCTCGAACGCTTCCGTTTCAGTCAGCCGCTGTGCGGATCCGGTCTTCAGTTCGTAGTAGAATATATCTCCGGCAAGGGGAAACAGCAGGGACTCACCATCCTCAGACCAGCTGTAGCCCATGATGCCACTTCCATAGAGTCGTTGCCGTTCCCGCCGAGCCTTTTCCTCATCGGACAGGGTTTCAGCGCCACTGTGCAGATTGTCGGAATTCACCAGTATACGGGATTGACGGTCGGCAATATTGTACTCCCACAAATCGTAGCGGTTGTAGTCATCTTCACGGCCTTTCAGAAAGGTCACGCGACGGCCATCGGGTGAATACTCCAGCGCACGGGGAACAGACCCTTTCAAGGCGGGGTCGGAGAACAATCGCTCAATAGTAAGCGGCTTTGCAGAACCAACTCCCGAAAAAATAATACCTATCAGTGCAAGCAACATTCGTTTCATAGGGCAACTCTTTATTAGAAGGACTTACCAACCACCCACGAAGTGATTGGCACACAGCCTCTAGGAGAGCGGGACTCATCAATACCTCTACAATCGGGTAGACTGTACCCAGGAAAAGGCTATAGTCAGTTGGCGCGAGCCCTCGCGATACAAACTGCACCGCGCGACGGCATCCCTACTTCAAGGGCACAAAACCAGTGGGCTGTAAAAACCCGATTAAACTGGTGAATAAACAATACTATAGATCTCTCAGCAAGGCATCAGTTTCTATAAAGAACTCTCCTGCAAAAAGAGGTGCGTAGTGCCTCAGGGTGACTGACAAACACTCCTGCTACTATCACAAGGTTTTATAGGTTTTGGTTCTGCTTAAGCAGCCTTGGCAGTGCTTTGATCTCACCACGGCTTCAGCAGATCCGGGGTAAAATGAACAAGTGTACTTTCAAGGCGATTTCTCAACAAAAAATCCGCATGAAAGCGCAAATGTGCCTCTATAAAAGAGGCAATGAAATAATAACTGTGGTCATAACCCGTATGGCGCTCCAGCCGAATCGGATAACCACAGGCATCAGCGGCCATCTGCAGGGCTTCAGGCCGCAACTGCTGTTTGAGAAATTCGTCCTCTTCCCCCTGGGAAATAAACAGGGGCCGGTGAAGGGTCGCACGGCCTACCAGCACTGTCGCGTCGTACTCCTCCCAGCGGGTGGTATCGGCTCCCAGGTAAGCACTCAGTGCTTTTTCACCCCAGGGGCAAGCCATGGGGTTGCAGATCGGACTGAAAGCCGAGATAGAAGTGTAACGCTCGGGATTCCTCAACCCGATCATCAGAGCACCATGCCCCCCCATGGAGTGCCCACTGATTGCGCGGCGCTGATTTATCGGAAAATTGGCCTCGATCAATAGCGGCAATTCCTCGACGATATAATCATACATTTGGAAATGTTGCTTCCAGGGCGTCTGTGTGGCATTGACATAAAAGCCCGCCCCTTGACCCAGATCATCAGCCGGATCATCAGCGACGTCCATTCCCCGAGGACTCGTATCCGGCATCACCAGAACAATGCCCAGTTCGGCGGCCATGCGCTGGGCACCAGCTTTCTGGCTGAAGTTCTCGTCCGTACAGGTGAGGCCGGAGAGCCAGTAGAGAACCGGATATCGGTGCCCAGGTTCCCGGTCGGCAGTCTGAGGCAGGAAAATGGAGAATTGCATCGGGCAACTCAGGACCTTAGACCAGTGACGATATTGCTGCTGCAGGCCGTCAAAAGATTTGGTACCACTGACAAGTTCGAGAGACATATTCCTATTTCCACTCAGGCTTGGTCGTAATGAATAACACTGCGAATGCTCGTGCCTTCGCGCATTAAATCGAAAGCGTCATTGATTTTTTCCAACGTCATGGTATGGGTAATAAAATCATTCAAATGAAATTCCCCCGCCAGGTAACGCTCTACATATTGCGGCAGTTCTGAACGGCCCTTTACGCCACCAAAAGCTGTGCCACGCCAAACCCGACCGGTTACCAGTTGGAATGGGCGCGTGCAGATTTCCTGTTCGGCACCGGCAACCCCGATAATGACAGATTCTCCCCAGCCTTTGTGGCAACATTCCAGAGCAGCGCGCATCACCTGCACATTGCCGATACATTCAAAAGAGTAATCCACACCGCCATCAGTCAGATCAACAATCACCTCCTGAATGGGTTGTTCATAATTATTAGGATTCACACATATCGTTGCACCCAGTTTTTTTGCTAGTAAAAATTTATCCTCATTCACATCAATGCCAATAATCCCCTCAGCGCCAGCCATTTTAGCGCCGATCACCGCAGACAGACCTATGCCTCCCAGACCGAAAACCGCCACGGTAGAGCCCGATTCAACTTTTGCGGTATTCATCACCGCACCAATACCGGTGGTAACGCCACAGCCAAGCAGGCACACTTCTCTAAGTGGTGCCTCGGGGTTAATTTTGGCCAGGGAAATTTCTGGCAAAACTGTGTACTCGGAGAAGGTAGAAGTCCCCATATAATGATAAATAGGTTGGCTATTGATAGAAAAGCGGCTAGTGCCATCCGGCATCAGTCCCTTACCCTGTGTGGTACGAATTTTTTGACACAAATTGGTTTTCCCAGACATACAGAACTTGCACTCACCACACTCAGGCGTATACAGGGGAATAACATGATCTCCTACCTGCAAACTGGTAACACCCTCGCCTACCGATTCGACAATACCCGCCCCTTCGTGGCCGAGAATTGCAGGGAATACACCTTCCGGATCTTCCCCGGACAATGTGAAGGCATCGGTGTGACAAACCCCGGAAGCCATCAACTTGACGCGCACCTCGCCCTTTTGTGGAGGCATCACCTCGATTTCCTCAATGGAAAGGGGACTACCCGCTTTCCAGGCCACAGCAGCTTTGCAGCGAATATTGTCCGTTCCCATGCATCTTTCCTACTGATACCAGTCAAATGAAACTGGCATGCAGCATAACTCGTCACCGTGAGCGAGGCAAAAGGGCGGCGGAAGGGGCCTGTGCTGCTGCCCGGAAAACACACATCATTCCCCACTGGTATTAGAGTGACAGAGATTGCCGTCACACCGACCTTAGCCAACCGATCTGTCTGGAATGGTACAAGGACTGATCTAACAAGCCCAACATGCAGACCGAACCCGACAATCCGCTGTTGCACCCCAATCAGTGCATTTCATGTTGATATTTACGCCACTGCAAAGGGGAACTGCCGTGAATACTCCGAAAAGCTTTTGAAAAAGCGCTGACATCCGTATAACCCAGACTTGCAGAGAGCAAACCGATATCAATGCTGGAGGCGCGCAAATGCCAGCGCGCTGTCTCCATACGCGCCTGCTGTAAGAGCTGCCTGAAAGAGGTTCCCGAGTCATTCAAGCGTCGCTGCAAAGTGCGCACCGGCATGTCCATCAATTGGGAAATCTGCGCCAAGCTGTGCTGCTTGGCACCCAGCGTTTGTAAAATCAGGGTGCGTACCTGCGCGGCGATATCCCCCTGGTATTGCTTGATCAGCCCATGGGTAAATTTCTCGAAGTAATTGATCAGGCTGGGGGCGGGGGCGCTGAGTGGGCGACGCAACAAAGTGGCATCAAAAATTAGACAATCCCGCTCCTGAGCAAACAGCACCTCAGCATCGAAATACTCCCGATAACGCTGCATAGAGGAAATCGGCGTATGGCGAAACAACACCTGCAGAGGACGGATGTCTGTACCCGCCAGCTCCCGAAACAATCTGCAGGCAGCACCCATCGCCAACTCACTATATTGGTCTGTGTCACTGAGCCCGGAATAGTGGCTGATCCGCTGCGCCTGCAAGCGCTCCCCCTGCTCCGAGAGTCGCCAGTGGTCCGCCTGATTGTGCAAAACCATATAGCGATGACACGCGCTCAGAGCCGTATCCAGATTCCCCCCATTGAGCAGTAGTTTCCCCAGGATCCCCAGCATTCTCAGCCCCTGCAACTCGGCGAGACGCAGGCCAAAGTCATCACACTGCAACTCCTGCTTGCACACATTCAGCAGGTCTACCAGTGTAGAGATGGAAATCAATATCTCGGGGCGGCGCACACAGTTTGGGGGGAGAGAAGCACGTGCCAGAAGCTTGGCCGGGACACCGCCCAATTGTGGCACAAGTGTATCGAAACCCGCCAAAGTACCTATGCGGATTTCATAAGTGGGTTTCATTGATCCATCTCCGGAATTTAGCCTCCACTCCATCTGGCACCAGATTTTGGGTGCTTTGCGGCCCACGCACTTGGGTGCGTCTAAGAGCGTGCGCAATGACAAAGTGCATGAGGGACAATAACAAAGCGATATGATAACAGGCCAAATCCACTCGGGTAACAGAGCGGCCGTGCCACACCCGATACAGCCGGGCTTTCTGACTACGCTTTACAACCCGGCCCAAGGTTACTCACCTGGCAATCAATACTGCCAGCCGGCAATTGATAGCCAAGAAAAAAAGAGGAAGCCACCCTGCTTTTGGGTCAACGCGGCGTATCAATAGGGATTGTGAAGGAAAAGAAGACGCCCACAGCATCTAAAAGGTGGGGATTACTCTGCCGCGGGGAAAGAGCCCCAATATCGATCCTGTCCGGAAAGATAAATTTTGGGGCCTATGGGATATTGAAGAAAGGGACCCAAGAACTCCCTTCAGTGATGCGCCGACACCGCCGAAGCAAAATGACCACCTTGCTTGGCAGCAATTGCAGCTGTGATGTCACCTAGGCTCAAAATGCCAACCATGCGCTTCTCGCTATTGAGCACTGGCATTCGTCGCAGTAGTTGCTGCTCCATCTTGTGCACAGCAGAGAGCAGGTCATCCTCCTCCCAGCACCACTCGATACCCTCAGTCATGACATCGCGTGCACTCAGTGCTGAGCAAGTTTCCCCTTGCACCACACCACGGCATACAATGTCACGGTCGGTTACCATACCAATCAGCCTGTCATTTTCACCGATAGGTACAGCGCCAATATCTTCATCGCGCAGGATTGTCGCCACCTCCTCCAGTGGCGTATCCGGACTACACCAGGTGACTCCCTGATGCATTGCCTGTTTCACTTTCATCATCGACCTCCGCCTACCCCGAGGAATCGGGTTTCCAGGTGACGGGCTGCTCCCGCCACCTTTGTGGTGTATTGAATCAATGTACTTCGATACGCTTTCTCTGCGGAGGCTGCCCTTCGTGTTTCGGGACTTTCAGGGTCAGAATACCATCCTTAAAGTTCGCATCTATCTCATTCTCGCGCACTTCCTCACCCAGGTTAAAGCTGCGCAGGAATTTACCGTAACGGCGCTCCTGGCGTAGTATCTGCCCGTCCTGCTTTTCCTTCACTTCCCGATGCACTTCCGCTTCCAGAGTCAAAACCCCATTTTCCAGGGTCACACTGATATCGTCCTTGCCAACTCCGGGCAGCTCGGCACTGATTTCATACATATTTTTCCGTTCACTCACATCAATACGGGGCGAAAAAAACCCCTCCCGCTCACTGCCAATGGCGCGTGCAGGAAAGAGCATTTGCTCAAACATATTGTCCAGATCCAGCAGGGACCCTCTCGGTATCAGGCTCATAATTACAACCTCTTTACTTCCACCATACAGCAAGAGACACGGGCGTGACGTGTGAGTCCAAGCCTGTGTCTCTCGCATCTTTAGTTCATTCTAGAAAATCCAACAGCACTCGGGAGAGAGGAACGCCCGCTGTAACCATCACAAACAGCATTAAAAATTGCTTTTTAATTACTTTTTATTTCTCATCGAACAGTACACTGGTCGGCTGGCCAATACTCTTTCGCTGTTGGCGTAGTATTTAACTAGCATAAAGGTGTAGAAACAGTGGGGGGAATCGTTATGGCACTAGCATGGATCCTGGTGGCCAACCAGTCCCAAGCCAGAATTTTCGAGGCCCAGAAGCGCGCAGGGCAACTCCGGGAAATCGAAGATCTTTTTCATCCGGAATCCCGATTACCAGGGCGCGAGCAGGAGAGTGATGCCCCGGGGCGCAGTTTTGACAGCCACGGTCAAGGCCGCCACGCGTTGGGCAACTTCTCTGAAATACACCGCCGCAGCGGAGATAAATTCGCTAAACAGATTGCCAAAAAACTAGAGCGGGGCAGGCAGGAAGGCCGCTATGAAAAATTGTACATTGTAGCAGAGCCCTACATGGTTGGCAGTTTACGCAATGCTCTCAAAATACCAACCCGTGCGACTGTCGCCGGCGAGACAGGCAAAAATCTAGTGGATTTTCAGCCAGAAAAGATACGCGCGCAGCTGCCCATCTGGTTATAGCTCGAAGAGACTGCGTGTTTTTGGGATGGAGTGGTCACCGGAAAGAACAGCAGGTTTCATCAGCTTTATTCATTTCAAAAAGTCTATGCTCTGGCAGTATTTGCAAGCAACCTTTCAACCAGAGAATCCTTTTGCGTCCACAGTTCATTCACCCAACGGTTAAATTCAGCGCGAAACACCTGGTCATTGGCATAATCTGAAATGACAAACTTCTGCGGAATTTGAATATGCTCCACACGGACAATCACCCGCTTCATCTTACCGGCAAGAAAATCCACAAATGAAGGAATCCCATCGGGATACACAATGGTGATATTCAGTAATTGACTGAGTTGTTTACCCATACTTTGCATGGCAAAGGCAATACCGCCAGACTTGGGTTTTAGCAGATATTTGAATGGCGAACCCTGCCTATCATGTTTTTCACGGGTAAAACGCGTTCCTTCCAAAAAGTTCATAATGCTGGTTGGAATAAGCTTGAAGTGCTCACAGGCTTTCCGGGTGACTTCCAGGTCCTTACCACGCATTTCCGGATGCTTCTCCAGAAACGTCTTGCTGTAGCGTTTCATAAAGGGAAAATCCAGTGCCCACCAGCATATTCCCATCACTGGGACCTTAATCAGTTCCTGCTTGATAAAGAATTTTAGAAAAGGGATTTTGCGGTTGAAAACTGATTGCAGCACAAAGATGTCAGCCCAGCTCTGATGATTGGAGGTGACCAGATACCAACCGTTTTTATCAAGATTTTCCGCTCCCTGTACATCCCAGTGCATTTTCTGGGTTAGTTTCATCCATCCTTTGTTCAGAGTAATCCATACACCCGCAATTCCCATAAATATGGAGGAAAAGAACTTGCGCAAACCAGAAAAGGGGAGGAGCAATCGAAGCACCACAAAAAATAAAATTGGCAAGAAACAGATAATAGTCACAACTGCCAACAGGCTCGAGGCCAAAACCAAAATCACTGAGGAGTGGAAAAAATTTAACATTTTGCACTTCTATGTTGTCTTAACAGAGCATAAAGTTTTTTTCTATAGCAGAGGCAAGTGGCCAGCCTTTAGTAGGTGATTACTCAGCCTCTGATAACCGTGCAATACCCGCCGGTGCAGGACTCGCTTACCCGGTTCCGGCTCTTGCTGGTCATAATGAGACATCCGGTCTCTACCCCGTCGCTTTGTCCATTTTAAAATTCAGCCGGAGTTGCTCCCACAGTGATACACACATGCCAAGAATGGCCGCTATCGCAATGTGGAACTTTACTCACTTTTCTGCCGTCCACGAGCAAACACCATGGCACGGTCGTAATTCTGCTATCCGGCCCAACAATGGCGACTTGATGTTTTTTGACCATTTAGTCTGATTTACTCCGACCTCTCGAAGAAGACTTCAGAGAGGTGGAACAGATAAAATACCGGCTGTAAACAAGTCGAAAAGGGAGTTTGGGCCCCATATCCCGAGAAAGTAAAAAGCGTCATTGTACCTTTTCTGCCAATCCCATAAAGCTCTTTTTCACTTCAGACACCATTGAACTTATGTGCCATCCCGATACCAAAGGTTTCCAGGCAAACGGTTTTTTTTGGCTGCTAAACTGTTCAGTGACAACAAGTGCGGACACGCTATCCGTTTTAGTTCGGCAGATGTGCCTGAGCTGGAGGTTACGGCATAATTTGCACTACCCAACCCTATACGGAAAATCATGGCATTGGCACCACAAACCCGGGCTCGGTGGTTAAAGCCTGCCGGGTCCAGCTTTCGGAGATTGCGATACCACGCCAGGAGTCGCGCATGGGAACTACTACAGGCAAACATTTCCATCGCAAACAGTGGCTGAGTGTCCAGCAGGCCATCAGTCACTTGAGCGCCCTGGCGGAAGAACCACTCACCAGCGCCCATCTCGCAGATCTTGCCGAGGAGCAACTCCTCGACCTCTACTGGTACCGCCCCGGGCAGAAATTGACCTTTCAGGACCGTTTTGGAATCCAGGAGCTGGTAGAGCCCCTGCGGCTCTGCACTGATAATCGCAGCGACTGGCATGCCATTGTTGGGATTCTGCGCCATAACCCGGCTCTGCCCGCCTACGAGCAGGATACCCCCCTGCTGGAGGACGCCGAGGGCAATCGACTGCGCATTACCTTTGACTATAACCAGCGCCCTGAGCCCTATAGCAGCCGCTGGTATCCGAGCCTGGCGGAGCTGGTATTGAAGCGCAGTGATCTTGAGCAGCTTGAGCCTCGCCTGTTCTCCCCCCAGGAAACAGACAGCAGTTTGGAACGCCAGTTATTACTCGATGTGATCTGGCAGTTGGAGCAGTTGGCCCTGAATGGGAAGCACCACTCTGTCAGTTGGCTGGCAGAACAGCTTGCCAATGATTCCCCATCACTGGATCGCAATGACTGTGAACAAGTACTTCTCGCTGCTGAACGCCAACATGCTCAACCCCGCGCTCATTAATCAAAATTTCACCGATAAGTAAGTGATTACTTACTATTGATCCTGTTCTTTCTCGCTCCCACAGTCGCAGGCCTGCATTGGTCACAGACCATAAAGGCGATACCCTAGCTTCGATCTCAAAACACAGAAACCAAAGCCTTCTGGAGGTAGAACGTGCGCTTCAGGAATCACCAGACTCACTACGGCTGTATCGCCATCACATTACACTGGCTGATGGCACCAGGCATTATCGGTCTTTTTGCGCTCGGATGGTGGATGCGCCAATTATCCTACTACGATCCCTGGTATCAGAAGGCACCAGACATCCATAAAAGTATTGGCATACTGATGCTGTTCCTGCTCGTATTTCGATTGCTATGGCGCACTTTTAATCCTTCCCCACAAACTCTGCCCACTACCCCACCGTGGCAAACCCTGGCTGCCAGGCTCACCCATGGCTTTATCTATTTGATATTATTGATCATCATGTTATCGGGATACCTGATCTCTACCGCAGATGGGCGAGCAATTGAAGTGTTTGGCTGGTTCAGCCTACCGTCCACTATCCAGGGCATCCCAAACCAGGAGGATATTGCCGGCCGCGTGCATGAAATACTCGCCTGGAGCCTGATGGCTCTGATCGCAGTACATGCCCTGGCCGCTTTGAAGCACCACTTTATCAACCGGGATACAACCCTGCTTAAAATGCTGGGCACCCCGACAAATCACTCTTCAAGCAGTAATCGTGTTCAAAAGCAAACGACACTCACAAGTACAACAAAGGAAACTACACTATGAAAAAGCCCATCGCACTTGTCTTAGCAATGCTGTTGTTGGGTGCCACGGCACAGGCTGCGGAGTACCAAATTGATACCAAAGGCGCTCACGCTTTTGTTCAATTTCGCATCAAACACCTGGGTTACAGTTGGCTCTATGGCCGCTTTGACGACTTTAACGGTTCTTTCTTCTACGATGACAAAAAGCCCGAGGCGTCATCGGTCAATGTCAATATCGATGTGACCAGCCTGAACAGCAACCACGCCGAACGGGACAAACACCTTCGCGGAGCAGATTTCCTCAATACGGCCAAATTCCCAACCGCCACTTTCAAAAGCACCAGTTTTGAACCCCTGGAAAATGGCAAGGCACGCCTGAATGGCGAATTGACCCTGCATGGTATCACCAAGCCAATAACCATTCAGGTAACCAACATTGGCGGGGGCAAGGACCCATGGGGAGGCTACCGCCAGGGCTTTAGCGGGACCACAGAGTTTGAGCTGAAAGACTTCGGTATTGATTACAACCTGGGTCCTGCATCGCAGACAGTGGAGATGATTCTGGATATCGAGGGAATCAGAATCTAGGCTCAGAGGTTCCACTCCGACCTATAAAGGGCCTTTGGCCATACCTGGCTGGGCCCTTAATTTGAGTTCCCGCAAAACCTATCCGGCAAGGCGCATACTGCCGCCGCGGTCATGGCTTGATACCCAGAAATCTAATTAGCTCCTGTCGAAGTAGCCAAGTGTGGATATTCTAAGCAGAAACCCAAACTTAGCTCCACACAACCCCGGGGCTAGCGGGCATCAATGAATAACCAAAGATTCTGAGCAAGTTTGCCAGTTTTTCAAGGAAAGCGCCGGGAAATGTCGCAGAAGGCCAACTCGAATGCGGGATAGTAATCGCAAACATTGCAATCACCCTTCAGATAGGTATAAATGACAAAATAACACTGAGCAACTTACACACCTTGTAAGCGAATGCTCACTCATAACAATTTTGAGCAAGTGCTCAGCGCGACAATGGCCCCAATAATCCCAGGATTTGTCTTACCCTATGTGATTAAGCCCGCGCCTGGCTTTGAAGTAATAACAGTCTTACCCGCAAGGAGGCTCCGGTAACAGGACACAAGAAATGGCTTACCTGCAACATCCAGAAAGAGATCAACCGGTTTATCTTGTAGCGCACCATACAATCGGTCGCCGCCAGGGCGCCGTGGATACCCGTATAACCACCGCCGAGATTTCCGGTATCCACGCAGCCATCCAGTGGACCGGTACCCATTGGAATATTCGCGACCTCAGTCGCAATGGAACCTGGCTCAACGATCAACAATTGGTTCCCGCCAAGAATTACTCCCTGCAACACGGTGATAAAATCTGTTTTGGCCGGGCAAACAATCCCATCTGGGTTGTCGAGAACCTCGACGCACCTGAGAATCTACTGATTGATCTCCGAACCGGGGAAGCCCAATTGCTGGAACATTACCATTTGTTGCCGAATGAAAGCGAACCTCTGGCAAGCCTGCATTTCAATCCCATTGCCGGGCAGTGGCAATATGAGTTCACCGGCAACTCAGTCGAGGGCGGCAACAGATCCCTGGTTGGCCACGGTGACCGCATTGACTGCGGTTTGTGCAGTTGGCAGCTGTTTCTGGCCGACAACCAGGGGGCCACCAAAGAATTGGCTTTGCAGCAGCTGAGCATTACCGATTTTCACCTGCGCTTCTCGGTCAGCGCCCATGAAGAACATGTACAACTGCAGTTACAACAGGAAGAGTTGACACAGCCTCTTCCGGCACGCATTCACAACTACCTGCTACTCTATCTGGCGCGAGCGCGCTTTAAGGATATGCAAGACGGTATGGACCAGGATTCCCAGGGCTGGGTTTCCATTCAGGTTGCTACGCACGAATTGGGCATCACGGTCAACCACCTGAACACGCAGATTTTCCGGGCCCGCAAACAGATTTCCGAGTCGCTGCCGGATGCGGTAGACATCTCAAACCTTGTAGAGCGTCGATCATGGGAAATTCGTTTAGGCTGCCACCAGTTTGAGATCCACAAAAGTACCCAACTGGAGGCCAGGACTGACTCTGAGGAGGAGTAAACCAGGTCACGAACCCGAGTACCACAAGGAAAGTGGTACTCAATCGATTAATGGCCAATTCCAATTGTATAAATTACAGAAAAGTCAACAAAAGGTCTTAGGCAGAAAGGAAAACCGGTTGTGAACCTGATGAAGCCTTACCAACAAGGGGAGAAGATTACGGCTTGAATGAGAAATGCAAAATCTCACAACAGCGACTGTTTACCTTCACCGGAGGATTCAAGCTGAGGAAAAGCTTCCCAACCCAAAAGATCACGGCTTACTTGGCTCGGTTTTGATTACAGCTGGTCAAATTTTATACTGATGTCTGTGCTGCTGAAAAGAAGTAGTCAGCGTATCGCAAACTATATGCTCGCTTTCATTTGACTAGTCCAGCCCATGAATTGTAGCCAACTTCAATCACTTTTTATCAGTAGCAGCTGTGAAAGCATTGTCACCCACATCAATTTTCATGATTTGCGTACCAACTCACCTATGTTATGTTCTCCCCATAGAATTACCAACTACCCAAAAGCAATAAGATAACGTGAACCATGCCACTTTGATTAAAGAGATATGTCTTCACGAACCCGTGTCATCGGGTAAAATCCCCCGTCTACCCAGAAAGATCAAAGTACAATGGACGTAGCCGCGCTGGAGAAAACAGAGGTATATCAAGGCCGCTACAGTGTAGAGGGCACCCTGGGCGCCGGTGGGATGGGTGTCATCTACCTGGCGAAAGATATCAAGCTTGGGCGCAAGGTAGCCATTAAACAACTACGCTCAGACCTGAAGGGCGACTCCGCAGAGGCCCGTTTTCGTCGCGAAGCACAGCTTCTCGCAAGGCTCAACCACCCCAATATTGTGCGACTGTACGATGTACTGGAGGATGGCACCCGTACTGCCCTGGTGATGGAACTGGTGGAGGGCGTTACACTCAGGGAGTGGATGCGCGAGCACAGAGCCTCTCTCGGGGAGAAACTGGATCTGCTGATGCAAATCTGCAAGGGTCTGGACAAGGCCCACTCCCTGGGTATTATTCACCGAGACCTCAAACCAGAAAATATCCTTGTCACCCATGATGGTATCGCCAAAATAACCGACTTTGGCATTGCCAAGGCCCTGGATTGCGACCAGCAACTGACCCGCGAAGATCATATTGCAGGCAGCGTGCAGGCCATGTCCCCGGAGCAGTTGAAAGGGGCTCCCATGGATGCCCGCAGCGACCTATTCAGCCTGGGCACCATTGCCTATGAATTGCTCTGCGGCAAAAAGCCGTTTGAGCGCGGAGAGCTGTGTGCGCTGGCTTTTGCCCAGCAGATCACCAGTAAACCACATATTTCCCCCCAGCAAGCCTGGTCCGAAATTCCAAAGCCACTGGCCGCCCTGCTCGACCGTCTGCTGGCCAAACGCCCCGAGCAGCGCCCGGATTCCGCTCAGCAGGTCTATGAGGCACTGGAGCTAGTAGGTAGGCACGGTATCACTGGCAATACCCAGCAATACTCGGAAACCGTTACCCAGCTGCTAACCAAGCCCCGTAAAAAGCGCAGGCATATTGCTGCGCTTATCACCATAATAAGCAGCTTCCTGGGTGCGGGAGTATTTGGGGCTTGGCAAATTTTTATGCAGTTACCGCCCCAATACATTGCAATTTTACCCGTACAACTAAACGGTGAGATATCAATACGAGGAGAAAAAAACCCAAAGCCTCTATTTACAGCAATGGTACGCCAAGCCCTCACAAATGCAACCGCGCAGTTAAAATCCAGCGCGCTTGTAAGCCATACGCCAAATACAAATACCACCATTGAAGAACAGCTTCAGAAACTAAATAGTAGAGGAATTACTGACGCACTTCTAGCTCGATTAAATTGTATAGAACTTCGTTGCAATATCGAGCTACAAAGAATAAAGGTTAACAATCATCAAATTCTAAAACAGACAAGCTTTACTGTTCTCACAGACTCAGGTCAAGCTCAAAAAGCTCAGCATACCATTACCAATAATACGACAGCGCTCTTTCCAGAGGATTATCGCAAAAAGCCAACCACCGAAATAAAAATGGACTCGGTAGACTACAACCAGTATTTAGAATTATTATCCAGATTAAGCCAAAATGATAAACTTCAAGAGAGTGATTTGGATCTTTTAGAAGAATTAATTGCAAAATACCCAAGAAACACCAACACCTACAGAACCTATGCAGAGGTCGCAGCTGGTATTTATAATGCCACTAACAACTCAAAGGTTCTCACATCGACTCTAGGTATACTCTCTAGTGCAGAGGGCTCGGGCATTGATAAATTCGTGCTACTGGAAGCCAAACTAAGAATCAAGTCTCTTGGAGCGGACCGAAAAGGCTTTGAATCCATATTGAGCAAACTACAGTCCAGTGGCTACCCTTCCGCACTTATACTGGCCGACTTTGCTCGCTTTCAATTTGTACAGGGTAATTACTCGGAAGGGCTTGCCTATGCAAAACAGGCTACAAGCCTACACCCTACACCCCACAACACTTATCTGGTGGCCATCAACCAGATGGCAACTGCAGACTATGACTTCGCCAGAAGCACTTTACAAAAGCTAAATAAACAATGGCCTGAATACTGGCCAGCCCTCTCGGCTCTGGGAGCCATTGAGCTAGAACTCGGAAACATAACATTTGCCGAACAAGCCATTACCACAATCCCTAAAAGCGTTCGCACCTGGCGTACCAAAAGTAACCTGGGAACAGTCTTTTTTTTACAGGGCAAATATTCGCAAGCACTCAGTGTTTACCAGGAGGTTTTGCAGAACTCTCCAAATAATATAGCAATAATCTTTCATATGGCGGAAGTCTATTTGATGCAAGGAAATAAAGCCAAGGCCAACGAATACTTTAATCAAGTCATTCTGCTCACCAATGAAAACTCTCCTCTCATTAACTGGCAGCATCGAGCGTTAGCTCTAGCTTACCTTGGAAACACTGCAAGCTCGGTAGCACTAGCCATGAAGTTACTTAGGGAGGCTCCAGAAAATACCTATACAAAATATACTGCCGTACAGGTGTATGCCCTCGCCGGAGAATGGCAGTCAGCAAATTACTATCTGGAGCAGCTATTATCCCAGGGCATGAGCCCGGAATGGTTTAACCTGCCTGCTTTTCAACTTATCTGCGCACAACCGCAAACCTCTCAAGCTGTTCTCAATACAGTGTGTCGCTAATTTCCAGTACCCGCGAGTTACTATTTCTCACCAATTTCGTTGTATCCCAACATTCTACACGCTATTTTATTTCTGCCTTTCGCCCCTAGCCGATTAAAAAATGATCACAAAACCATTCTAACACTAGCAGATAGTACAAGATTGAAAATGCACTAGACCTTAAGGGAAATTTCTGGTATTTATAAATTGTTGTCCTGGTCGCTTTGTATTGTATAGTTATAGATTCAACAAACCCTATAAAAAGGAGATACAACATGTATACTGAAACTGATATTCAAGCTGGGCCTCAAGCTCACATTGAGGAGCCACTTTAGCCTGAATTTTAACTAATTCAGATTTTAAACGGCGGAAAGTCTTATCATTACAAATGTTCAAAAAAAATCGATTAAAAGTTCCGCCGTGTCCAAATAGCTACCAGTCTTAATTCAGCTTGTCATTTCTTCCACGTCGCAAGATGTCATTAGTGGCGACTTGACACCCAACTCAAACCTGCCGATCCTGCACCATCGTTCGGCTTGGCTTGCTCTGAGGCCAATGTCGCCCATGATCCGCGAGATCCTACCCAGGTTGGGCACAGTGCCAAACCACTGGTGTGCCAGAGAGTGCGCACCGATCTTCGACACAGTCAATCGCTCGATTTATAGGGGTACTTAGATCCCCCCCCATGGATCAATATGTGCTTGCGGATCCCCGGAAACAAAATGCATTCCCGTTTCCGGGTCCACACATTTCCACAGAAAGGAAAAATTATCCGGGATATGCTTCTTATCCCTGATCTTAATCACCAGTTTTGTGTACTCCCCATCCACCGCCTTCGCACGGGCACGGAACTGATGACGGAAGTCGGGGCTTAGGGCAATAATACCGTCCAGTTTGTGGTAAGGGCAGCGGGCAAATTCCAATTCGCGACACGGCACCTCAGACAGATCCAGAGTAATTTTCAGGGTAACCACACCGCCCTTGTGGATTTTAAAGCGCATATTGCCAAAGTGTTCTTCCGGATTGTCGGCATTAAACAGCGGCCAGTACTGGAGTTCACCGCCTACAGGCTCTCTGGGTCTCAAGACCAAATCCAGCTTCAGACCCTCTTTTGGTACTTCGCACTCCAGTGCGGGCAAGTCGGCACAAGCGACCATTGTGTATCCCCTTTGCTACAATTTGTTATCTGGTGTCACTACCTGGACACGAACTATCCGGTAAAATACGTCTGTGACCCCGCTATCTTAATCTATTCGAATTAAAAAAAAAGCCGGCAGTACTGATATTGCCGGCCCGGAAGGATGGCCCCAGCCATCGACGGTTACAACAACACTATCAAGAGCACAATTTGACATCCCTGCCCGGACAAGCCCATCCGGAAACCCCGATCAACATTCTGTATCTATCGGGTCCAGTCTGATCGTTCAGCTTGCGCTGAACCCACAGTCTGCCCACACGGTTCACGAGCGCACGGCAATCAAACCTGTTTCCTGCACTGAGACTGGCCACACCCCGGCGATACAGTCCAGCTAGCCTTGCCCTTTCAGCAAGCGTCACTATACAAACGGACCCATTACAGGTCTATCACATCCAATTACACAAAATTACTTACCAGGTGTTCTAACCGCCGCTGTAGGCTGTTAGAGTCAAGGTATAACAATAAGCTTCAACCAATGAGGATACGATGGAAGCTAACCTTGAAGATGTAAAAGTTCTCTCTCCCCTGCGCAACAGTACGGAGGCCAGCAGTATCGAGGCACTGGCGCGGGAGCAATTGCAGCACTTCTGTATTGATGTAGAGTCGGAGCACGGTCGGGTACTGGAGCAAACCGCGGCACTTCTGTACCGTGCCCAAGGCAATCTGGCCCAGTTGTGGAACCAGGTCACTGATACCCTGAAGCGCCTGGATCGATCCGACAAAATCGCCTACTTTAATGCCAAGCGCTTTATGAGCTTCCAACTGGCAAAGCTGCTGGATACCCTGCAAAACCCGCTGCGCGCGAGTTTCCAGAGCCTGCAAGGGGACGACTTCAATATCACCACCCGCGGCGGCTACCCCCTGTTCGATAATATCCCGGCGATTTTCTCCGCAACGCCGGTGATTGCCCGCACCGCCACCTATATTTACGCCTGTACCGAATGGGTGGATGACGCCTTCCGCGGCCGCGAGCCCAGTCACGATATCTACTCCCGCCTCCTCAACCCCACGTCAATCTCCCTGGCCAATGCCATTGTAGATCTGGAATGCGGCCCGGAGGCGAACGCATACATGGCCTGGAATTTCAATTCCGGCATGGCAGCTATCGATGCACTGCTTGCAAACCAGTTGCGCCGCGGGGATATTCTGATTGTCTCCAGGAATATCTACGGTGGTGTACACCAGTTGCTGCAGGATTTTTATGCCCGCAAAGACAAGTTTGCAATTGAACTTGTCTGGTTTGATGGCACCAGTGGCGAGGACTTCGGCGCGCTGCTGCAGGAAACCCAACGCAACTACACTGAAAAATTACACGAGGGGGCCGGGATTCATGTCTATATCGAATCGCCCTGTAATCCCCACGGTATCATGCTGGATGTTCCTGGCATCTGTAGAGCGGCGCACCAAGAGAATATCCTGGTGAGCCTGGATGCCACCCTAGCCACACCCTTCCTGTACCAGCCACTGCGCCGTGAAAACCGCGCAGAGCGCCCGGATTTTGTCGTGCACTCCTACACTAAGGATATTGGCGGTACCGGTGCCGCCACCGCAGGTGTTGTGATTGGGGAAAACCACCGCATGTTTATCCCCAAGGGAGACAGTGCCAAGGGACTCAACTGGGACCAGTGCATGTTCTGGGATGTCTATTACATCAAAGGCGCCTTTCTGGATGCGGACAAAGCCTGGGAAGTACACTGTGGCATGCGTACCCTGGAAATGCGCATGCTCACCAAATGCATCAATACCCAAAGCCTCAGCCACTTCTTTGCCAGCCACGCGAAAATCCGGGTAAACAGCCACGCGCTTGAAAGCCATCCAAACGCCAAAATGCGTGAGCAGCTGATGCGCTACCAGCTGCCGACACCGCTGTTCAGTATCGATATGGAAGCCGCGGAGCTGCCCACAGAGGCATTCAAAAGTTTCTTTGATGCCCTGGAACCCGCTTTCGGGCAGATGGTGAGCCTGGGTCAGACCAATACCATGGTGCTCTGCCCCGCGCTGACCTCCCACTCGGAACTATCCCCCGAGGCGATGGAAGCAGCGGGTATTTTCCCCACTACTATCCGGATTTCCGTGGGGGATGAAAATATGGCCCAAATGGCGGCCCATGTAATCAGTTGCGCACGGCTGCACCTGGATCCGGTAGCTCCGGGGTTCAGTGGGGGCTTTATGGCGCCGGAGGAAGCCGACGCACTCTTCACTCGTTTCTATCTGGAGTCACACCGGAAAGTGGTGCAGGCACAACCGAAAATAGCCGACTACCTGTAAAGGGAGTTTTAGCGCACACCGCCGCCTTACAAACGGCGGCGCGCGCTTGTTGCACTGCCCCATATCCCGTACCATCCCTGTTTCTGTCCATAATTTAATCAAACAAAATGCCGAACTCTTCCGCACCCCTGTTGGCCTTGATGCTGTGTTGTTTGTCTGCACTGGCGATGGCGCAAGGCTATGAGCAGCTCTACAGCGACTATCGCGGCAGCCTCTACCAGATTCGCCTGATCGAAAAATCCTCCAACTCCAAATCCGGCCTTGGCTCCGGATTCCAGATCTCTGCCGATGGGCTGGTTGCCACAAACTATCACGTGGTCGCACAGGCAGTCAGTGATCCCGACAAGTACACCTTGGAATACCTTTCCACCGACGGCACCAAGGGTGCGTTGACATTGCTGGATATCGACGTGGTGAACGACCTGGCCCTGCTGCGCCAGGACAAGCCCGGTAAGGAATACCTGCAACTGGCCGAGGACGCGCCGAAAAAAGGCGAAACCATTGTGTCGCTCGGCAATCCTCTGGACCTGGGCATGACGCTCATCCCCGGTACCTATAACGGTATCGCCGGCGGCAGTTTTTACGACCGCATCCACTTTGCCGGCTCCATCAATCCCGGTATGAGTGGCGGACCCGCCATTAACACCGCGGGCCAGGTGGTGGGTATCAATGTGGCAACAGCAGGCAACCAGGTCAGTTTTCTGGTGCCTGTCGACAAGCTCTCTACGCTCCTGAAGCACTTTCACCAGCGTGAAGGCCAACTGGACCTCAAAGCGGTGACCTACCAGCAGCTGCTGGAGAACCAGAAGCGCATCATCCATTCCATATTGCAGGCGGACTGGCAGCGCCGTGCCCTGGGAGAGGCCAAGGTGGTCGGGGAAATCGTGCCGGCAATCAAGTGCTGGGGCAACAGCCAGGAGAGTGATGACAGCCCCATCAAGCGTATTGACAAAGGCTGTACAGGGCAGGACGTTGTCTTTCTCTCCGACGACTTCAATACCGGCAGGGTCGAATATGAATTTTTCTGGCTGGAGGCGGAAGACTTGCTGCCGGCGCGCTTCTACGCGGAATATGAACAGCAGATGAGCACCTTTTACCCCGGCAACAGTGCCGGGGAAGAGGACGTGACCAACTTCCGCTGCCGCCAGGCATTCACCTCCCAGCCGCGCAATGGCAATGACCGCGTGTCAAAACCGGAACGCGGGCGCAAACCGCTGATCACACGCACCAGCTACTGTGTAAGACGCTATAAGGATTTTCCCGATCTGTATGATATTTTCTTCCTGAGTCTCAGCGTGGATCAGAAAAATCGTGCATTGGTCAGCCACTTCACCCTGTCCGGCTTCACCCGGGAATCCGCCGACGCCTTTTTCGAAAAGTTTACAAGCGAGATCCAATGGCTCTGATTATTGAAGAACTGAACCGTGCCCATCGGGTACAGGCACGCTACCGTATGGACGGGGACCGGTTTACCCTGGGTCGCGCCTACAGTAACGATGCCATTCTTGAGGATATTCATACCGATGCCCGCCACGCGGAAATCCGCCTGGGGGAAGACGACCACTACTACCTGCAGGACCTGAACAGTACCAACGGCAGCCAGCTGCTGGGTAACCTCAACGACAGGTCCGTCAAGCCCTGCACAATCTCGTCACACCAGATCGCCTCCGGGGATCTGGTGCAGTGTGGCAAATCCCGTCTGCGGCTGTTTTATTGTAACGACGTGGTACCTGAAGCGACCCCCCTGCATTCGCTGGAAAATCTCTTTTCAAGCCTGTCCCGCCCCGTTGCAGCCGTACTGCTCGTCTTGGGGGTTGCCATTTCCACGCTGCTGCTCAGCTACCTGGGCTATGCACGCACCTACGAGTGGACGATCGCCATTAATATCCTCGCGAGCGTCATTGTCGGGCTGGTGGTATACGCGGGTGCCTGGGCTTTTGTGGGAAGGGTAGTGCGCCACGAAACCCACTTCTTCGCACACCTGTCCATCGCCGCGATCGGGGCCCTGAGCTATACGGTTTGGGAGTGGTTCAGCGGTGTGCTGAATTACAATTTCGCCATTGGCACTTGGATGGAGACTCTCGACTTCGCAGTATTGATCATCATACTGCCGTCGATGCTCTGGTGTGCCTGTTACCTGGCGACCAACCTCGGTCGCGGCTGGCGCTGGTCCGTCGCACTGGTACTGCCCCTCGGCTTTCTGGGGCTCAACCTGGTGGAGAGTATCAGTCAACTCAATGACTTCAGTGAAGCACCGGAAATTTCCACCGAACTGAAATACGATAATATGCTGCTGCGCAAACCGGTACCCATGCAGGAGTTTATTGCCAGTTCGCCGGCGCTGTTCGATATTCCCATCGAGAAAGACGAGTCAAACGAAAAAGCCAGCGCCTCCAGTGGCGGTGAAGGCAGCAATACAGAGGTAGGGCCATGAGTGGGGCGTTTTGGAGCCCTGGTTTGGGACAGCTGGAACCCTACACCCCCGGCGAGCAACCCGACAGCGGAACCTGCATCAAGCTCAATACCAACGAAAACCCCTATCCCCCATCGCCCCGGGCACTGGCACTGCTCACCAGCGGGGACTTTGCCAATGCCCTGCGCCGCTATCCCGATCCGGAGTCCTGTCAGCTGCGCACCGCCATCGCCCACCGCTATGGGCTGAAACCGGCTCAGGTCTTTGTCGGTAATGGTTCCGACGAGGTGCTGGCACTGAGTTTTTACAGCTTCTTCCGGCGTCCGGAACCCCTGCTCTTTGCCGATATCACCTACAGTTTCTACCCGGTTTATTGCCAGCTTTTCGGTATCACCAACCGCGCTGCGCCCCTCAAGGAGGACTTCACGATAGAGGTGCGGGACTTTGCCGGCAGGGCCGGGGGCGTGATTATTCCCAACCCTAATGCCCCCACCGGGTGTTATCTTTCTCTTGAGAACATTGAAGCGCTGCTGCAGCTACAACCCAATCGCGTTGTCATCATCGACGAAGCCTATATTGATTTTGGCGGAGAGAGTGCGATATCACTGATCAACCGCTACCCGAATCTGCTGGTGATCCACACACTGTCGAAGTCCTATGCCCTGGCGGGGTTGCGGCTGGGGTTCGCCATGGGTCAGGAACCATTGATCCAGGGGCTGCTGCGGGCCAAGAACTCCTTTAACCCCTACCCCATTGATGCCATTGCCCAGCAGGTGGCGACTGCCGCTATTGGCGACAAGGCCTGGCACGCTGACAACTGCGGCAAGGTTATCGCCACTCGCAAGCGCAGCGAGCGGGCCCTGCAAGCACTGGGTTTTACGGTCATTCCCTCCCGAGCAAACTTCATCCTGGCCAAGCCCCCGGCGCCTGGTGCCGAAGCGCTTTACCTGGCCCTGCGCAAACGGGATATCCTGGTGCGCTACTTCGATCAACCCCGTATCCGGGACTACCTGCGTATCTCCATCGGCACCGATGTGGAGATGGATCAACTGATAGGGAACTGCAAAGAGATACTTGCATCACAGAGCTAGTGCGCTGTTTATCTATACTCTCCAGGGCCGTGTCCGCTGCGGCCCGATTTTGTGACTTATTGGTAATCCGGGACCCATGCAGCTTTTTTCCGCAAACCCCAGACCTGACAAGCCCCACACCCGCCACGCTAAAACCGGGCCTTTCAAACGGCCATCCCTTTTTCTGGTTTTTGCCATCCTCACCGTGAGCGCCCTCAACCCGGATCGGGTTCTGGCCAATGCCTGGGAAGCGGTAGAGGGACCCAGCGCTCAGGGCGCCGCCAGTATTGGTACCTACACTAATGGTTGTCTCGCCGGTGGTGAAACCCTGCCTCTGCGGGGCGAGGGCTACCAGTTGGTGCGCACTGGTCGCGCGCGCCACTTTGCTCACCCGGCAACCATCGCCTTTTTGAAAGATCTCTCACAAAGTGTTGCGCAGCATAAGCTTGGCCGCATACAGATCGGCGATATGTCCATGGCCAGAGGCGGCCCCTTTGGCAGCAGCGGGCACAGCAGCCATCAGACGGGCCTGGACGTGGATATCTGGTACTCCCAGGATCTGCGCGCAGCAGAGCGCCCGCTGACCCGCTGGGAGCGTGACAATATCTCTGCCATCCCCCTGGCAGATGCGCGCAGACATCGCCTGATCGAGGAGCATTGGGACGAGCGGGTCCCCCAAATCCTGCGTCTGGCCGCACAAGACAAGCGGGTGGAGCGCATATTCGTGCATCCCACCATCAAGCGTCACCTGTGTGAAATCACCGGCCCAAACCGCGAGTGGCTGCGCAAGGTGCGCCCCTGGTGGGGGCACAACTACCACTTTCATGTACGCCTCACCTGCCCCCCCGGTGACAGCACCTGCACGCCCCAGGCACCAGTGCGCACCGAGCCTTGCGGCAATGACCTGGATTGGTGGTTCTCCGACGAGTTCTACGCAATACTGAATGGCACAAAGGCCAAACCGACCAGGCCCAAACCAAAAACAATGCCACAACAGTGCCGACAGGTTTTGCTTGCACCCTCAACGGGCGCCACAACGGATTAACGGTATGATCAACACCTTGCTCATTTGCGGCGGTGGCGGCAGCGAACACGCCGTCTCCCTGCGCACCGCAGCCTTTATCGAGGAGCAACTGGGCAAAGCCGCGGATATCGCGCTGATGCAAGTGGAGATGGATGCCAGTGGTTGCCTCACGGATAGAGAGGGCCGGGTTTACCATATTTTTTACGACCGAAAAATCCGCGACGAGGAAGGCAACGCCTGGGCCGTGGACTATGTGATTCCGGCCATTCATGGTTATCCCGGAGAGACCGGCGACCTGCAATCACAGCTGGATATGTTCGGCATCCCCTATTTCGGCTCTGCTCCGGAAGCGAGCAAACTCTGCTTCAATAAAATCAATGCGAAACTGTGGCTGAGCGCCCTGGGAATACGCAACACGCCCTACCTGTTCCTGTGCAGTTTTGAACCTTCCGAACTGGATAGAGCCTACGCCGCGCTGGAAACATGGGGAGCGGTGTTTGTCAAAGCCTCCAATCAGGGGTCTTCCGTCGGCTGCTACAAGGTCACTTCCCCAGAGGCATTGAAAGCGGCTGTAGAGGAAGCCTTCAGCCTCTCCCCCTATGTACTGGTGGAAAAGGCACTGGAAGCACGCGAACTTGAGGTCGCGGTGTATACCTATCACCACGAACTGATTGCCACTCGCCCCGGTGAAGTGCGCGCGCCGGCAGATACCTTTTATACCTACCGGGAAAAGTATACCGAAAGCAGCCGCGCCACCACCTTTGTCGAGGCGCAGGGACTGACCGCAACACAACTTGGCTGGATACAGGAGGTCTCAATACGCACTTTCAAGGCGCTGAAGCTAAAGGATTTATCCCGGATTGATTTTTTCCTGACAGAAGCCGGAGATCTTTATCTCAATGAAGTCAATACTTTTCCCGGCATGACCCCAAATTCCATGTTTCCGAAAATGCTGGAAAATCACGGCCACAATTTTACCCAATTTCTCACCAGCCTGATTCGCGCTGCGGTTTCCAGGAGGCGCTAACTTCTGCCGGCCCGCGCCCATTTTCCTTTCGGATTTAATGCAGCAGCCAACCTTGCTGCCTGCGCCGGGAAAATTGGCTGCGCAGGAATTCCATCTGGTCACCGCGGATCCGCTCACTGTTAATCAGCGCCAAATATTCCGCTGCATTGGGACAAAACGGCAGCGCCAACAGTTCCATGTGAATGTCCTCAAGCAGGTGGTGGCCTTTATGTTGGTTGCAGCGCCTGCAGGCGGTCACCACATTCTCCCAGGAATCCATGCCCCCTTTCGACAGTGGAATCACGTGATCACGGGTCAGCTCACTGGGTTTGAACGCAATGCCACAATAAAGGCAGGTTTGCACATCGCGAAAAAACAGCGCTCGGTTTGTCAGTGGCGGACGACTGCGCGGGCGTGCCATACGCGTACCCCCACAGGCAATAATCGCCGCCAGGTCCAGGCCGGAGCGCTCGCCGCTGCGGTTAAACCCGCCGCGAACCCGCAGCACCACACCACCTAGCGACCAGGTCACCAGTTCCCGCACATACAGGCAGGACGCCTCCTGCCAAGTGAGCCACTCGAGCGGTTGCCCGGCCAGATTCAGACGTAAAATTCTCGCTTGCACAGCTCTGCCTCCCCGCAGTCAAACAAAAAAAACCAGCCGGAAAACCCGGCCATCCCAGGCACCGAAGGGACTATTTTTAAACAGTGCCAGGCCCAGCACTGGCAATCTGGAAAGATACGAGGAAAAAGAGAGCAGCGGAGTTCACTACCAGCAAAAACTGTTGACATCCACAAAAAGAAAAATCCTGCGGGTTCACTGGATTGACCGGTTGGGATTGCGACCGGTACAACGGCAGGTATCCGGCCTTGCAATGCAGCCGGGGGGGAAACGGGTACCTCCGGGAATAGATTACTGAATGCGCCACCCTCCGCCGGCCCGGAGCAAAGTCGGCCAGCCTCTCCCCATTAAAGCGGATTAAGATTACAAATTCCAGACAAGCACTGCGTCACCGGCAGGGCGAAGAAAACCATTTCGAAGGGATCATTGCTGCCAAATCCACTGGCATAATGACTGTTCAATGAAAAAAGACAGTAGTGTTAAGGGGATTAAAACACCGCCCAGGCAATCCGGCCTGGGCGGTGCGTCTCACAGGATGGAGCCCATATCCCTAGGGCCAGCGGCGCATTCCATTTATCCCTTGCCGCAAAAAATGCAGTCCCTTACGCATCCATGCCCGTTAATTATGGACATCAAGTGAGAAAAAAGTAGGGGTGATCCACTGAATTTTATGTAAGAAATATCTCACATTGTGAGAGATACCCTTCACATTGAGAGGGATTTAAAGCGCGCTCTGTGGTAAAACGGGTCCCGCGCAAAGAACGCGGCCACTATAACTGCCTCCATGCCAAGTTCAATCCAGTTCGGAAATAAAATGTTGAAATATACGCTAATATTTTTGCTTATCCTCAGTGCGATAGTTTCAACCACCCTGGCCGCCGTTGACACGGGTATCAGTGTGCCCTGGCGCCAGATTATTGGCGTCGCAAGGACGACCCAGCAGGAGGTCACCGCCAACCTATCCACAGCACAGGGATATTCGCTCCAGCTGTTTGCCAGCGAGGTGCCCAATGCCCGCTGGCTGGCCGTCACCCGCTCCGGAGACGTGCTTGTTTCCCAGCCCAGGAGCGGCCAGGTTTCACTCCTGTTTGCCGATCGCAACCGCGATGGCCGTGCAGACGGCCAGCGTGTCCTTATTGAGGACCTGCGCCGCCCCCACGGCCTGCTCCTCCATGAGGGCTGGCTGTATATTGCCGAGAGCGACGCGGTGGGGCGCGTGCCCTTTGATCACTCGGATGCCCGTCTCGCCGGCAGTTACCAGAGAATTGTCGAAGGACTGGAAGATGATGGCCACTGGACCAAAACCATCGATATGGGTCCCGATGGCTGGCTGTATTTAAGCAGTGGCTCCAGTTGTAATGTATGTATTGAAAAGGACCCGCGTCGCGCCACCATTATGCGCTTACGCCCCGATGGCAGCGACCTGGAAATCTTCGCCACCGGCCTGCGCAACAGTGTGGGCTTCGACTGGTCCCCGAGAGATGGCGGTCTCTACGCTACAGATAATGGTCGCGACTGGCTCGGTGACAACCTGCCGCCCGATGAACTCAACCGAATCCGGCAGGGAGCGTTTTACGGCTGGCCCTACGCCTATGGCGATCGGGTGCCAGATCCGGATTTCGGTGTCGACGCGACCCCCGCCATCCAGGAAAAGATTGCCACCTCGGTGCCTCCGGTACACACCTTTGCGGCCCATAACGCCCCACTGGGACTCCAGTTCCTGCGCAGCGCCAAACAGCCGGCGGATTATCGCAATGCCGCACTGGTAGCCCTGCACGGTTCCTGGAATCGCAGTGTCAAGGACGGCTACAAAGTGGTTTCGCTGCACTGGCATCAAAGTGGAGAAATCGAGCAACGGGATTTCCTCTGGGGATTTCTCAGCAAGGACCGCAAGACGGTGTTCGGCCGACCGGTAGCGATCGCAGAAGATACTAATGGCAACATTTATATCTCCGACGACTACGCAGGGGCCGTCTATCGCCTGTCCGGCAGTGGTGTACCCGGTGCCGGCACCGCCCCCACGGAGGAGGCACCATCCAAGGCCCAGGACACCCCACCCGCTGTTGATGCCGCTGCGGTCCGCAAGGGAGCCGGGCTGTACCAAAGCAATGGCTGCGGCCTCTGCCATCAGCAGCAGTTGCCCTTAACAAACCTGCGCAGTAAATACACTGTGCAGACCCTGGCGGAATACTTCGACGCACCCACCCCACCGATGCCCAATTACAATTTTGACAGCGCCCAGAAAAAAGCCCTGGCACATTATCTGATGTCCCGGGAAGTCTCCCCGCAGGCGCCCACGCAACCGGTGCCAACACCCGGAATCGCCCCGCATTGACCCCTGCTGCGCCAGCGGCTAAGGTTGCCCCGCAATGACGAGGCGATGCTATGGCGGCAAAGAAACAATCGGCAACGTTTGAAGAGAACCTGGAGGCGCTAGAAAAACTGGTGGAGCGCCTGGAGGCCGGGGACCTCCCCCTGGAGGAAGCCCTGGCCGACTTTGAACGGGGGGTGAAACTCACCCGCGAGTGCCAGCGCAAACTGGCGGGCGCGGAGCAGAAAGTCAAACTGCTGATGGAGGAGAATGGCGGCATTAAAGAGCTGCCTTTCGATACCGACGCCGCAGAAGATGCCTAGCACTGCCGCCGACCCGCCCGCAGCGCTGAGGGCATGGCTGCAGTGTTCCGCCACCCGGGTCGAAACCCGCATCCGGGAGGCACTCTCCCTCCCCACAGCGGGGGCAGAGAGCCTGTTTGACGCCATGCGCTATGCGGCACTGGGGCCCGGCAAACGCCTGCGCCCGGCACTCGTGTATGCCTGCGCTCAGGTTTTTTGCACGGAGGCTTTCAACCCCGCCCGCTGCGACGCAACGGCCGCAGCGCTGGAATGCATCCACGCTTACTCCCTGATCCACGACGACCTTCCGGCCATGGATGATGACGATCTGCGCCGGGGCCGCCCCACCTGCCATATTGCCTTTGGTGAGGCCACCGCGATCCTCGCCGGCGACGCCCTGCAGACCCAGGCCTTTGAACTGCTGCTGGCGGACACCCTGGCGCCCGCCCTGAAGCTGCGATTGCTACAGGAGCTTGCCGCCGCAACCGGCAGCCGGGGTATGGTTGCGGGTCAGGCCATCGATCTGAATTCGGTCGACAAAGCCCTCAGCCTGGACCAACTGGAGCCCATGCACCGCCTGAAGACCGGTGTCCTGATCTGCGCCAGCGCCCGCATGGGCGCTATGCTCGGCAGTGCCAGTGAGAAACAGCTGGAAGCTGTGACCCTGTATGCCCGGGCCATCGGCCTGGCTTTCCAGGTACAGGACGACATCCTCGATATCACCGCAGACACCGCAGTTCTGGGCAAGCCCCGGGGCGCAGACGCCCTGCGCAACAAGCCCACCTACGTATCCCTGCTGGGTGTGGATGGCGCCCGCGCAAAGCTGCAAAGCCTGCACCAGCAGGCCCTGGATGCCCTCAATCCCCTGCCCGGCGATACCCGCTTACTGGCACAACTGGCGGACTACATCGTCCAGCGCAGCCACTGAGCCGCGGTGCCCGCCACGCCCCGGGATGCAATATACCCGTCACGGGCATACAATCCCCTTCATTACCATCACCTGTAGCCAATGAACCGATTGATGCTCGAAGATATACCACGCACCCGCCCGCACACGCCGCTGCTCGATGCCATCGACAGCCCGGCCCAGCTGCGCGCCCTCGATGAACGCCAACTGCCCGAACTCGCCAGCCAGCTGCGCGAATACCTGCTGTACTGTGTCGGCCAGACCGGCGGGCACTTCGGCGCCGGCCTCGGTGTGGTGGAGCTGACCGTTGCCCTGCACTATATCTACAACACCCCGGAAGACCGCCTGGTGTGGGATGTGGGCCACCAGACCTACCCCCACAAGATTCTCACCGGGCGCCGTGAACAGATGCTCACCATGCGCCAGCAGGGCGGCCTGTCCGGATTCCCCAAGCGCAGCGAGAGCCCCTACGACACCTTCGGGGTTGGGCACTCCAGCACCTCCATTGGCGCCGCCCTGGGCATGGCACTGGGCTCTCCCGACGAGCGCAAGGTGGTGGCGGTGATCGGCGATGGCGCCATGACCGCGGGTATGGCCTTCGAGGCCCTCAACCACGCCGCCCACACCGGCCGGGATATGCTGGTGGTACTCAATGACAACCGTATGTCGATCTCGAAAAATGTGGGGGGGCTCGCCACCTATTTCGCCAAGATCCTCGCCAGCAAGGCCTACCTCAATATGCGCGAGGGCAGCCGCAGGATACTGTCTGCAATTCCCAAGGCCTGGCAACTGGCGCGGCGCACGGAAGAGCATGTCAAGGGGATGATCACGCCCGGCACCCTGTTCGAGGAACTGGGCTTCAACTACGTGGGCCCGCTGGATGGGCACAACCTGCACGACCTGGTGCACACCCTGCGCAACCTGCGCAGCCAGCCCGGCCCCCAGCTTCTGCATATCGCCACCACCAAAGGCAAGGGCTTCGGGCCCGCTGAAGCGGACCCGGTGGGCTATCACGCCCTGAACAAGCTGGAACCGGCACGCAAGGTGCAGGTCGCCGTACCCGGCCGCAAGACATTGCCCAAGTACCAGGACGTCTTCGGTCGCTGGCTGTGCGATACCGCCGCCTGCGACGAGCGCCTGGTCGGCATTACCCCCGCCATGTGCGAGGGCTCCGGCATGGTGGAATTTTCCCAGCGCTTCCCCGAGCGCTTCCACGATGTCGCCATCGCCGAGCAGCACGCCGTGACCCTCGCCGCCGGTCTCGCCTGTGAAGGCCAGAAACCGGTAGTGGCCATCTACTCCACCTTCCTGCAGCGAGGCTACGATCAGCTGGTGCACGATGTGGCCATTCAGAACCTGGATGTCACCTTTGCCATCGACCGCGCCGGCCTCGTGGGTGAGGACGGCCCCACCCACGCCGGCAGCTTTGACCTGACCTTTATGCGCTGCCTGCCCAACCTGGCCATTGCCGCCCCCAGCAATGAAAATGAATGCCGCCAGCTGCTGACCGCCGCCTACCAGCACCGGGGCCCCGCCGCGGTGCGCTACCCCCGCGGCACCGGCCCGGGCGCCGCGATCGAAGCGGAAATGCGCGCGCTGCCCCTCGGCAAAGGTCACCTGCTACATCGGGGCAGCGGCGTGGCCATCTTGAATTTCGGCGCCCTGCTGGCTCCAGCCGCAGCGGCGGCGGAGCGCCTGGGGGCAACAGTGGCGGATATGCGCTGGATCAAACCCCTGGATCAGGCACTGATTGATGAACTTGCCGGGAACCACCAGCTCCTGGTGACTATCGAAGAGAACGCCGTGGCCGGCGGCGTCGGCAGTGCTGTGCTGGAGTACCTCAACAGCACCGCCAGGACCCTGCCGGTATTGCAACTGGGGCTGCCCGACCGGGTGATTGAACACGGAAAACACGCCAACCTGCTCGCCGGAATCGGCCTCGATGCCGCCGGTATTGAAGAGCGGATACGCCGGCGCCTGCAGCTTCTGAGCCAGCACGATTTCAGCAACCGCACCGCAGCGGTCAACTAGCTGTTGCCCCTGGGGGCGCGGCCCGAGATCACTGCGATAGCCGGGGTAGAGCCGATGGCTGACACCCGGCAACCCAATACCGGAGCACCGGGGTAAAGGTGAGCGCCGCCTCAGTCCGGTGCAACCCTTTGAACCTTGCAGCCCCGCGCGCGGGCGCGGGTATTTCTACAGCGGATTCCGCTTTGTACGGGAGGGGAAATGTCATTCTTCAGGAAAGTCCTTGCCTTAACCATGGGCCTGCTCGCCAGTTTCAGTGCCACCGCCATGGATCGGGAAGCCTTTGATCGGGCCTTCGAGGCCCTGCCCACTGAAAGCGCCTCCGAACGCCTGCCGGCCCTGCAAGACCTGCGCTACCGCTGGCTGATGGAGAGCTTCCCCAGCCGGGCCACTTACGAGGGCTACCCCGGCCAGAATGACCGCTGGGTAGACAATTCGATCGCCGCTATTGAGCGCCGCCAGGCGCAGACACGACGCCTGCTGGGGGCCACCCGCAATATCGACGCAAGTGCCCTGCCCGCAGCACAGCAACTCGACTACCAACTGCTGTACCAGGACCTGCTCGGCGCAGTGAAGGGGTTCCAGTTCCCCGATCACCTGCAGCCGCTCACCCACATAAGCGGTATCCAGCGCAGTGTACCGGCGGTGCTCAACAGCATGCCCCGCCGCACCGCTGCGGATTACGATACCCTGCTGGCGCGCCTGGAGAAGCTCCCCACACTGGTGGCGCAAACCCAGGCACTGATGCGCCTGGGGCTCAGGCAACAGGTGACACCGCCACAAATCACCCTGCGCGACCTGTCCCGCCAGATCCGCGCCCTGATTCCCGCATCCCCACAGCAGAGCCCGCTACTCAAAGCCTTCGCGGAAATGCCCGGGAACCTATCCGCCGCCCGACAGCGCAGCCTGCAACAACGCGCCTACGCCCTCTACAACGAGCAGCTGGTGCCGGCCTGGCGGGATCTGGCCGGGTTTGTGGAGCGCGAATATATCCCCGCAGCACAGGTGGACATCGCCCTCTCCAGTCGCCCCGACGGATCGCGCTGGTATGCCCACAAAGTCCGCCAGAACACCACCACGGACCTGAGTCCCGAGGAGATACACCGCATCGGCCTGGCGGAGGTCAAGCGCATCCGCGGGGAGATGGAGAAAATTATCCGCAAGACCGGTTTCCAGGGCGATTTCAAGGCGTTTACCGAATTCCTGCGCACAGATGCACAGTTCTATCACAGCAGTCGCGAAGCGCTGCTGCAGGAGTACCGGGCTATCGCCAAGCGCATCGACGGCAAGCTGCCGGCCCTGTTCGGTACCCTGCCGCGCCTGCCCTACGGGGTTGAACCCATCCCCGGCTATTCCGAGCAATCGCAAACCACTGCCTACTACCAGCCGGGCTCCCGCGAGGCCGGCCGCGCGGGGATCTTCTTCGCCAATACCTACAACCTGCCCAGCCGACCCAAGTGGGAGATGGAAGCCCTCACCGTGCACGAAGCCATGCCCGGCCACCACCTGCAAATCGCCCTGGCCCAGGAACAGAGCGAGATTCACCCCCTGCGCCGCTTGGCCCTGTATACGGCCTTTGTGGAGGGCTGGGGCCTCTACTCCGAGAGCCTCGGCTACGATCTGGGTCTGTACCGGGACCCTTACAGTGAGTTCGGTGCCCTGACCTATGATATGTGGCGCGCAGTGCGCCTGGTGGTGGATACCGGGATGCACCAGCTGGGCTGGCACCGCGAACAGGCCATTGCCTACTTTATGGAAAACAGTGCCAAACCCCTGCACGATGTCACTGTGGAAATCGACCGCTACCTGGTGTGGCCGGGCCAGGCGCTGGCCTACAAGCTGGGGCAGCTAAAAATTCGGGCACTGCGGGCGAAAGCGGAACAAAGCCTCGGCAGCAACTTCGATATCCGCCGCTTCCACGATACGCTGCTGGGCGCCGGCGCCCTGCCCCTCAATATCCTGGAAGCCCGTATGGACAACTGGATTGACAGCCAGGGCGCTCCCTCCGCCCGCACAACCGCGGAGACCGCACCGCCACCCGCAGGCTAGCGTACCTCGGCAGGTGTGGGGCTCCGGCTCAGCCCCCGCAGGGACGCCCGTATTTACCAGTCGGCGGACACTGACAGGTAGAGTGCGCGGCGCGCACCGGGTAAATAGCGCTCGCCGCCAAAGCGGCTGTAATCCGCCCGCTCCGCATAGGCTTTATTGGCGAGGTTCAGAGCCCGCACAGACAGCGCCCAGCGCTGCATTGCCCAGCGCAGGCGCAGGTTGAGCAGATTGTGACCGGGATACTCGTGCCGGTTCTGCGGATCGGTATAGTAGCGCCCCTGGTGCAACCACTCCAGCTCGGCGGCCATCCCCGCCCATGGCTGCCAGCGCAGACGGGTGCTGCCAAACACCCTCGGCGCCGAATCCACAAGCCGGCCATCCAGTGCCACACCCTGCAGCCGGCGCGCGTCCCGGTAACGATGCTCGGCATAACTGGCGGCGGTCTCTATCCGCCAGCGGCTGGCGAATGCGTACTCAAACGCAAACTCCAGGCCCTGGTGCGCGGTTTTTCCATTGGCGCGGTTAAAGTACTCGGTATCGCGAAAAATCACATTGCGCTTGCGCATCCCGTAGGCGACCAGTTCGTAAGAAAACCCGCCGCCATGGCCGCGCAGACCCAACTCAAGGCTTTGTATCCGCTCCGAATCCAGTGCCGCAACGCGCTGCTCCCGCTGCAGGCGGTAGAGCTCCGTAGTCTGGGGGACCCGATACCCCTGGGCCAGGTTGGCAAACAGCTGCAGACCCGGCGCAACCCGGAAAATGGCCCCCAGTTTCGGGGACCCGTTCAGAAAGCGGTCCTCCCGGTCTTGCGGGCGGCTGAACCTGCAACCGCCAAACCCACAGGGTGTGCCATCCTCCCTGGTGCGCCCGGCCAGCATGTTATTGTCGTAGTGATAGTGGACCGCTTCAAAGCGCAGGCCCCCGAGAAGGTCCCACCGCTCGTTCGGGCGCCAGGTGGCCAGGGCAAAGGGAGCAATACTCCAGGCGTCGACCTCGTAATCGTAGTGTTTGCCAGTGGGAATGGTCGCCTGCAGAAAGTCCGACCCTTCTGTGGGGTGTGCCTGGCTCTCGCGCAGATAGCCCCGGGTAAACTCCCCGTCGATGCCCGCCACCAGCGCCAACTGGTCCCCCCCAGCAACGCGGTAACGGCTTCTGATGCCCGCACTCTCCTGGCCGTTTTCCTCCAGGGCCTGCCCGGGCAGATAGTGTTGTAAAAAACGCATCTCCGTCTTTCGCAGGTAGGGCGTCAGTACCAATGTCCGATCCCCGCCCAAATCGATATCCAAGCGCGAATACAGCCGCAGGGCGCCGGCATCGCGAAATGCCTCGGGGTTGGGGTTTTCCCGACTGGCGCGGCGGTTTCGATAGGCACCGGTGCCTTCAATATACCCCGCCGTCTCCTGATTGACATTGGTTGTGGCCAGGCGTGTCCGGATCTCCAAGGAGCCAGTCTGCATAAGGTGTTGCAGGCTGAGTTTCTGCTGGTCGTAGCCGGAGCGGTCCCGGTAGCCGCCGTCTGTGGACAAGGACAGATCCATACGCAGACCCCAGGGATTGTCGGTACCGGTGTCTGCCGAGAATTTCGCCCGGTAAAACGCCTCCGGACCGGCTTCCAGTCCAATCGCAGCGGAGGCCCCACCCGCTTTTTCCCCTACGCTGGGACTGATCACATTCACCACACCATGCAGGGCATTGGCACCAAACAGGATGCCGGCGGGCCCCCGTGTCACCTCGATACCCCGGGCCGTTTCACTGTGGGATTCGAAAAGTTCATTGATATTGCAAAAGCCCTTCGCACGCAGTGGGATGCCGTCTTCGGCGCTCAGCACACTGCCACAGGCCCCGGCGCCGGACAGCACCGGCGAGCGCAGCGCCGGCAGGTATTCCTGGCCATTGCCCCTGGCCAGATTCACACCGGGCACCCGCACCAGGCTCTGTTGAATATGTCTGTGTCCCACCAGGGACAGGGCCTCACCGCCAACTTCAGAGAAGCGCTCCGACGATGCCCCTGCGGGTGCCCCGGCGCGGCTGGCCGTTACCAGCAAGTTCTCGATACGCTCCTGCCCGGCCACGCCGCTGCCCGGCAGCATAAGCCACCCCAGCAGACCACTCATGCAATACAGACCAGCCCCCTGCCGTATTGGCCGCGCTATCTCCTTTGGCATCCGAAATCTCCTATAGCATTTTCAATGCCCGCTCTCTCCCTGGCCAAAGGAAAATTCAGCGTCATTATGTGTATGAACGATCATCAGGGCGGCCCACGGAGATTCCAACCAAAGTATCACTACTCAATACAGTCAATAAAATCCTGAAATTTCCGGGCCCAGCAAACCACTACGGCCTCCGGTGTAGTTGGCTTTTTTACGCAATCACTTTGCATTGCAACTCCCCTGAAAAATCCGCCAAGGATTTCTACGGTAGCAAATTCACAGGGCAACAATACTACCCGGCATCCCAATCCAGCAGGACCAGATAGATAACAGAATATCAACACAACAGGGCCCCGATTACACTTAGCGATAGCTGTTAAACCCGGTTTGCCCTGAGCAATCCCTCTTTGGCCAGGACCGGTTTTGCCCAAACTGTACAGCATCTGGATGGGATCGGCTGTTTGGTTTACCTCACCAGGCCCCTGTGTGGAATGGATATCGTTAACGGGCCTGCAGGGGATATCGTGACTGCACACCCCAAAAGAAAGAACCCCGCTGTTTGCGCCTTGGTTGCCTGTCAAGGGGAGCGCGCGGGCGTATACTTATCTGCCCGGATAAATAACCCTGCATCTCGAAGAGGAAAAAATGGCCTGGTTCTACCTGATACTGGCGGGCCTGTGTGAAATCGGCTGGGTCCTCGGACTAAAGATTTCCCAGGACCACACCACGCGCCTTTTGGGCATCCTGATGGCCGCGGTCTTTATTGGGGCCAGCGGATTGCTGCTGTGGCTGGCGCAACGGGAGATACCCATCGGCACCTCCTACGCGGTCTGGACCGGTATCGGCGCCGCCGGGGCATTCCTGGTAGGTATTCTCTTTTTTGGGGACCCCGCCAGTTTGAGCCGCTACCTCGGTGTGTTGCTGATTATACTTGGGGTGATCACGTTAAAGCTGGCGCACTAGTGCTGCCAAAAAGGACAGAAGGGAATTGCCGCCAGAAAAAGCTCATAATCTTCCTACTGCTCTGAAGAATAATAGAATTCTACAAAAACTAAAGAATCCCAAGTTACTCCATTGACTGCGATTAAAAGCCCAATTTTACCAATGCTTGCTCGCCAGCGTTACCCGCTCCTTGGATTCAGCTGTAAGCTAATGGTCTATATTCAACTGCGCGCATCACTGCTAGGTAGCCCAAGGCTCGCTTCATAGCGGCGATCAACTTTGCGTGACTTAGACCGTCAATCGCCTCTCGGAGAGCCTGTGCACAGTGTCCATTTATTCGACCTCTTGATATCCACTTTTCCTGGACCTAAGCTATGCTTGCGGCACAAAAGTTTTGCCCACTTTAACTTGACCTAAAATTCTGTCACTCGAAAATTATTATCAATAAAGCATAGTATTTCTGCGTCTTCAGGACCCTTTAAATAGAACCTTACGACATTATTTTTCCCACCTCTATAAACATCAACGTACCACTCCTGCCACAATGAAAGATCCGCTTCACCGACACTCTCCTCTTGTTTTGATCGAAATTTAATACAGGCATTTATCAAGAGAAAATCATTCATATTCAAACTCAACGCTGGAGTAGGAACGGATTTCCCAGTTAATTCATGATATTTCTGTAAATAACTATAAAAACTATTGGAATTTTCAAACATCTTCTCATTAATTTTATCCTCTCCAACATAATCTTTACTGAAACAATATTGTGATAGGCACGCGGATAAAATGCCAAGTAATGCCACCAAGACAGGTCGTTTCGTCATCAGTAAGAGCCACATGATAGTATATTGTGTCCATCGGTTGAACTTTTTAAAGAAAATTGTGCGTTTGTAATACAAGTTTTATTTTGACTCCACAATCTGCGATAAATTTCCCCACTCTGAGTGAAAACGTGATGATCAAGCTCTCTCTCTACAGCATTATTAATATCTGAGATAGAAAAGGTAGAATTACTCGGATGAGTATGCCAGGTTGCAGTAAGAGTGCCTCCTTTTGGTAATATAACATCGGCTTTTTCACCTAAGTATACTGAGCTGATAAAACCGCCACCATACGCCGGCCCCAACGGCCTTTCAAATCCAACTATAGGTCTCGTGTATCCAAGCCCACCTGCATCCCGGTATATCCAGCCCCCAACCTCTAAGCCGGTCTTTCTTGTAATACCATTCATATGGGGTGCTAAATAATCGACTAAAGCATCCAATTTTTTGAAGCGCTGGTCAACTCTTAAGATTTTTTCTTTGTATAGTTCCTCAACCAATTCCTCAGCAACTGCTTGCCTCTTTGTTAAGTCTTCAGCATCAAACTTCCTATTGGTCACTTCGTTAGTAGAATCTACTGCAGCTTTCACACCCGTCTGTAAAATCGAAACAAAAGCTCCAGTTGCCGCCCCATTTGCAAACTTCCCACCAGTAATTTTTGTACTCGTTCCCCCTACCACAGCGCCGACAACTGCTCTTTTCAGTATTGCACCAGGTCCCTTACCTCCCAGCCCCGGTATGCTTCCCGCCGCTGCACCTAATCCGGCCGCAGCAAAACCATGGCCAAACTTGCCTCCCTGTAAAATACTGGTGATCCCTCCCAATGCTCCGAAGGCAAGGACCCGCACACCTGTTTCAGTCAGAATCGCGGCTAATGCAGTATCTGCAAAATTTGCTCCACCCAAGGCCGTAAATGCCGCACCGGATATGCCAGAAATTAGGGCATCACCTAAACTGCCCCCCGCAGCTACGGCCCCTGCAAAACCAATCACAAATGCAGCAATTATCCCCTGAGTAAGACTAATGACTTTTGCAGTAACCAAAGCCGTATTAATAATTGCAGCCAGTGTAAATATAAAATAGCCACTAGGGTCCGTCGCATTCAACGGATTATTCCGCACATAGCTATAGCGGTTATACATCTGGGTATCCGCTGCGGCCTGGATAAACGGGTCCGCCTGCATAAAGCGTCCCAAACGCGGATCATAAATCCGCCCGTTCATATGGATCAGGCCCACCTCGTCGAGCATCTCATGGCCGGTATAGCCGCGGGTGGTGTGGCTGTGGTCAAAGCCGTAGAGGGCAGTAAGGGTCAGAGCGCTCCAGTTGGCGGTATTCCTGCGCTGGCCCCAGGCGTCGAAGGACATCTCCTGCACCACCTTGCCAGCTTTATCGGTAATCAAGTCCATGGAGCCCAGATGGTCCTTGTACAGGAACAGCTTGTCGGTGGACTGTACGGCGTAGGCGAGATCGGTTTTTACCGTGTACACGGCGACGCCCAGGTGGCGCTTCCACTGGATTTCGTTGGGGGCGTTGGAATTCTGGATGCGCTCAATACCACCGATATACCAGGTCTCGGTGACTTCGCCACTGCTGCTGTTGGTGTCCTTGCGGTAATAGCGGCTGTGGCTGGGCCCGTAAAGGAACTCGGTAGTGTGGTTGCCCTTTTCGATGCGCTCCGCTTTGTCGAAGGTGGTGTAATCGATAGTACGGCCACCGTCGAAGCCGTCTGAGGTCATATTGCCGTTGGCGTCGTAGTGATAGCTGACCCCGCCGGCAGTGGTCACGGCATGGGGACCGGCACCGTTCTGGCCATAGACATAATTACCCACGCCGGCTTTATAGGTGATATTACCGATGGCGTTGTAGCGGACATCCTGCTGTCCTGAGTACAAGCTACTGCAATTGATATCGTTGCTGCCAATATGGGTTTTGATCAACCGGTTGAGGTCGTCATAGCAGAAGCTTTCGCGCAGGTTCTTGCTGCCGCTCCGGTTGTGGCGGCTGGTGAGATTGCCCAGGGTATCCCATTGGTAGCCGATATTCTGGATACCAAAGGCACCCAGAACCGTGGAGGTCTGGTTGAGCAGGCGGCCGGTGGAACCCTGGTAGTTAAAGGTGGTGGTTGCACCATTGCCCAGCAGCTGCTCCTTGAGCTGGCCGCGGGCAGTCTGCGCCTTGATTTCCTCAATCAGGTCACCCGTAGCAAGGTCGACCACCTTGTACAAGTAGCCGTTGCCGTTGTAGTAGTTGCGGATACCGGACTGCCCACTGCCGAGCAGGCTGTCGAGGGCGTCGTAGCTGCGCTCCACCCGGCCGTGGCCGTCGAACACCGTGGTGGTGACATAGGATGGCTGGGGGCCGTCACCGTCAAAGTCCACCAGTTGGGTGTCATTGCGGCCCAACTGGTCGTACTGGTAGAGCGCCTGGTAGCCGCTGACGCTGTCGGTGACCATCTCCACCTGGCCGAGGCCGTTTGCTGCGCTGTCGTAGTACCAGCCAACGTTGCTGGTGGTGGCAATACCGCCGCGCTTTTCGATACGGGTCAGCTGGCGGCCCAGTTGGTCATAAGTGAACTCCACCGTATGACCGTTGGCATTGGTCTGCTGTTTCAGCTCGCCGTAGCCGGTGTACGTATATTCCCAGGCGCCTTTGTCCGGGTCATCCATACTCGTTTTACGGCCCAGGTGGTCGTAGTTGATAGTGACGACCACAATGGTAGGGAAAACCTCAAGAGGAGGGGGTACAGGTTCCCCAGTAGGAGGGGGGATCACATTGGAGTTGTTAAGACCACCCTCGGCGGTATGGCTGTCGGTACTGTTGGTTTTGTCCCTGAATATGGATTTGGCTTTGTGCAGATTGCCCTGGCTGTCGTACTCGTAGGTAAGGCGCCCGTCAATGGCATCGGTCACCTCGACCAGTTCACCGGCAACGTTTTTGCGTTCGGTTTTTTCCTGACCCTTGTCATTGGTGGTAATGGTCTTGAGCCCCAAATATTCCATGGTGGCCTGGGAGCTGTCCGGGGCGAGCACGCGGGTGGGACGGCCGAGCAGGTCGTAGTCGGTTTTTGTCCACAGACGGCTGTTGCCGATAAAGTAGGGTTCACTGACAAATTTGAGGCGACCGAGGTTGTCGTACTCTCTATCGGAGTAGATCGTTTTATGCAGGCCTTGGGTTTCGGTGCGTATAACGCGGCCCAGGGCATCAAAGTATTCCCTGCCCCAGCTACCGGTACTGCTGCTGGTGGTGACCTTGTACCTGGCACCGGCGGGGCAGCCGCTGGTACAGCGCCCATACTCGGTTTGCTTGTCGGCACCGGCATTGTTCGAGCTTTCGATTTCGCGACCAAGTACATCGTAGACGAAATAGCTTTTGAGGCCGTTCAGGCCCTCCACCATAAGCGGGGCACCAAAGTGGTTGCGGGACACTACCTTTTCCGTGCGGTGGTTGAGGGCGTTGTAGCTTTCCTCCATATAGCGTCCGCTGGGATCGTACACCGTGCGGGCACTACGGCTGGTCTCGCCGGGAGCGCTCAGGGTCTGTTTGACCACATTACCGAAGTCGTCGTACTCATAGGCTGTTGTCTGCTGGTACTGCGGCCGATTCGGCTCAATCACTTCAGTTTTCAACAAGCCTCTGCGTATACCGGAGGGATAGTAGGTAAAGGCCGATTCCCGCACATGATTGGCCATGCCCGGGCGGGTACTGGTGACCTGGGTGTTACTGAGCCGGCCCATCTCCCGCTCCCAGGTGGAGGTGCCGTAAGTATTGACGGTATTTTTGACAAACTGGTCGCCAGTAGCGGGATCGGTTGTGACCACATTGATAGTCAGCGCATTGCCGTAGTGATCGTAACTGTTGGTGGTGGTGACCGACTGCACAAGGTCCCCCTGGCTGCTACCGTCCGTTTTCAGGTCATAGGTTTCCTCAATGGACCGGTGGATATACGGCCGGTAGGGCGCGGCAGGTGTGCCAGTGCCACTCCAGCCCTGCAGGTGCCAGGTATTTGCGGCGCGGCTCAGGATCTTGCCGCTGCCGGTGCGGGTTTCCGTGTGCAGGGGCATGCCGATAAAAGGAAAATCCTGGCGGTAGGTGGTTTCAGTGACCACACCGGTCTGGTTATCGGTGGTGCTGATACTCTGGAAGCCCAGCATGCCGCGGCCGGCGGCCTGCAGTTTCATCTGCTCATAGTGGTAGGATACAGAGCTGAGCGCAGACCAGCTGACTGCGCCGGGATTGAGACCGGCCGCGGGTGCGGAACTCTCTACCCTGGATACCAGATACCTGGGGGCCAGAATATCCAGCACCGGCTGGCCCTTGCCCAGGGTCTGGCTGCCTTCCGGCAGCATCCAGCCGCCATTGAGTGCCGTGTAGAAGGCGGCCGTATCGCCGGTTGTAACCGGATAGCAAATACGCCTCGGCCCATCTCCGGTGGGCTCTAAATAGGGGGTACCGTCTCTTAAATCCCCTGGATAGATAACGCACTTTTCCTCAGTGCTGGTGGCCATTTCCAGGCGGGAGTAGACACCGCTACCGATCATATTTCCGTAGGATATTTTGGTGATATTGCCGAGGCCGTTGTCGATCTCTTGGATCACATTGCTTGGCTGGTCCTGCCGGTTCTCATCACTGGCGTTGGCCAAGAAGGTAAGCACCCTACCGGAAAAAGCATGGTAGCTGTGGTAATCGATTTGTCCATCGCCATTGACATCGGCAAACCACACCGAATCATTGTCATCGTTACCTATAGGGCGCCAGTCCTCCGCGGCACCAACAAACCCACCGGTATTTTGATCAAAGTAGTGGGTTTTAATAGTGCTGCTACTAAAATCCGGCCACACCAGATCCTGATATCCGTCATTGTTAAGATCAGCGAAAGTGGCTTTCTCATTTACGGCAAAAGATCCCAGGCGAGTAAATCCTGTACCGGTACTTAACTCAATGCGCAGGTTATTAGAACTGGTCCAGTAAGCAATATCCGTAAGGCCATCACCATTAATCTCCACAGCGATGGGGTCCCTGTCTTTCATCCCCGTATGCAAAGTTGCCAAAGAAGTGTACACACCGAGCTTTGAGTCTAGGGTGACAACTTCGTAGCCTCTAAAAATACTTTCACTATTGCCAATTTCATCTGTACAGATTACATCTATTGGCGATGGAAAACCCTCATCCCGACATTCATACGTATATTCATAGCGCGAAATTAATAAATCCATCGCGCCATCGCCGTTGAAATCCCCCAGTGTATTTGGCATTGCCCCAAGTCGTATATTGGGGTCCAATACAGGGGAAGTAGGGTAGGATTGCGCAGTGCTACTGAATCGATAGTAGCGATCCGATGAGACAGTGCCGCCGGGCTGCAATAGCCTGACACTGGTCTGGCCCTGCACAGCCGAGATATAGTCCGGCAGGCCATCACTGTCAAAATCCACGAACAGCGCATTCTTACTCGTTAACCCCGTCCTTATAGGGTTACCGGAACTTAATCGCCAGGCACCGTTACTATAGCGCGACAGAAAAATATGCCACTCGTTTTTATTATAGCCGTATTCATTGCGTGAATTGTAGATGGCAAGATCCTGGCGGCCGTCACCATTGTAATCCAATACCCGGATATCAAAAATCTCATCGGCGTCGGTATCGGTAAAGTATTCTCTGGAAAAATTATTGCCGGAAAAACTCTGCCGCACAAATTTGGTGCCATCGGAGATGGCATATTTTACCCGGGTATCGGTGTCGGTTTTGGCTTTATTAAGATCCCCCTCGACCCAGACAATATCCTGAAGCCCATCCCCATTGAAATCGGCGTACAGATGCTTGACTAAAAAGCGATCGCTGGCGGGTTTGAAGTCGATCGCTTCCTGAAACTCACTATAGGCAACGGAAGAGCCCGACCATTCGAAACTGACCGCGGGCAAGCAACTTGAGCCGACGCACTCCTGGATGAAAAACAGCAGAGAAGCTCTGTCCGTATAGGAGCCCGATTCATAGTCAGTCGTAGGCTTATAGCCCAACGTATATTCGCGAATTACACTGCCACTGGAGCTGGAAACTATGCTCTTCAGACGTTTGGTGGTCTTGAATTCGTAGCCGGCGGTATAGCCGCGCAAAGAGTCCGAGCGGTTTTCGTAAATAAATTCGATCTTGGCGGCGTGGCTGCCGGCACCATAGGCATAGCGGATTTCCCGGATGCGGTGGCCGCTATTGGCATCCCCCTCGTACTGGAATTCAATGGGGTTGCCCACACTGTCTTCAAAGCGGTTCAGCGCCCATACCAGTGCGTGGCTGCCGGCCAGTTGTTTTGAATCGCCGCTGTTGCCGTAATAGCTTGTGGAGCCATCCTTGCGTTCCACCCTAAAATACGCCGGCTTGCCCAAGCTGCCGCCCACGGAAATGATTTTGGCATAACTGTCCAATTCGGTTTTATAGGTAGCACCTACGGCCCCGTACTGGCTACCGCCGGTCTTGATCAGACGCTGGCCATCCAGGCAGAAGCGGTCGGATTCGGTCCAGTTGATCGGCGCTACCGCGCCATCAATGGCCAGGGTCTGACGGCAGCGGGATATGCCGGAAAGACCGCCGATGGCCCAGCCCTTGCCCAGCAGCCCATTGCCACCATTACTGTTGTAATTGATGGAGACCTCAGGCACCACGCCGGCCGTACCGGTCGCGGTGGCAATCGGAAAGTTATAGGTGACTGCACCGGCTTCATTGACACGGAACTGACCACCAGAAGCGCCAGCTATATTAGGTTCGACAATGGTATTGAAGCTGGTGAAAATACCGGAGGCATTGGCCGGTAAAGTCACGCCTATGGAGCCGCCCACTAAAATATCATCGCGGCCATCCCCATTGACATCTTTAATTGTCACGGTATCCGGGTCCGCTTGGGATAAAATCGCCTTGACATCATCAGTATCTTCAGGAAAGGCGGAATGAAATTGTTGGGCCAAACTGGGAAGACCATTGCCATTAGCGTGAAAAATCAAAGGGATTGTCCCCAACACCAACAGATCCAAGTCGCCGTCGCCATTGAAGTCACCTGTCAGAGACAGATTGCTGCTGAGTCGCTCAAGGCCGCTAACAATAGATTCGTCCAAAGTAGTGGCAATAGGTCCGAAATAACTTTGTACCCCCCCCACACCGATACCATGCAAAACAAAATCGGGCAGATCCGGCATCAGGATGGGAGTCACCACTTCGCCGTGCAAAAGAATGATGGGACGATGGTACTCAAAATAGAGATCCTCCCGCCCATCACCATTGATATCACCGCGATAAATTTCGTAGCCGTTGTCCCAAATACCGGTTGTGGCATTGACAGTAGCAGAGGATATCGCGAAGAAAAGTACACACAGGCAGGCGACTACAGAACGCATACAGAGAGACCCCAAGCAAGTTCATTTCCGGAAAATTTATTATTACAACCGCCCTGAACCGGACAGGGCAGCGGGTAAGTTACAAGAATCTCATAGGGTTGACAATCAAATAAAAATGAATAGAGATAGGGCGTATTACCCCGGCAACCGGTCTGCCTGCCAGGTTTATTCAGATAGAAAGTCTAAAATCAGAATTGCCTTTGCAGGTTTTTCTGTATATTAAATCCGTCATACACCGATAAATCTTTAACAATGTCGGTTTGAACATATCTCAAAAATATGGATATACAAGAAAGACAGGCTCTCTTCCCCTTGAAGAATGCAGTATTTTTGCACTCAACCGGTAACTGGTACCAACTCAAGAATTAGATCAGCCTGTCCTCTTCAAACCGCATTGTACTGTTGGCCGCATATCAGTAGCGATACTATAACCAGTTAATAAAAGCGTGCCATTAACTGTTACAGTGTGAGTACCGGGCCGGAAAAAAACATACCTCACTTCCAGAATCCCATGAGGCATGGCGTGTGACCGGTGCAGAGAAGTACCGTGGGTTGGAAGCCCCAACAAACCCTTTGCCCAGCCAACGCTGCAGTCGGCGCAGTGAGTGAGCGCACTGATTTGAAGAAACGTGAGCCGCACTATCGGCGGCAATAAGCAGACAGTGCACAAAAAATCTATTGGATTGCCAAATCAACCGCATTTTCGGCACAGGGTAAGGCCGGCAAATGCCGGCGTTCCGGAGATTGCAACGGGTGCATCACCTTTCCCGACCCGTAGCAATCTCAACAATCAGGCAGAGCGCCGACCATTCAGGTTGCCCGCCCCTGCCCAGGCACACTTTGTCTTGCGGGCATGACCGGCAGATGACATCTGCATAAAGGTTTTGTGAAGCCACCCCCATCTGCCTGCCCGTTTGCGGCGACACCTATCCCCACCAGCCAACACCAGCCGCCTGTCTCCGCCCCCTTGGGGAGGGAGGTCGGCGGGAAATAACTGGGCTTCAATGCCCTGCTGGGAGAAACGCAAACCCCTGCCTATAACAATAAATGAGGCCAGATCATGCCAAAAATATCCACCCGCCCCTTTTATCGAGCGCTCCTGCTGGGCGCTCTGCTCGGTTGCACCCAGTGGCCCGCCCGGGCGTCGGACACGCCGGCACCAGTGGCAGTGAACATTCCCGGCAGCCTGCAAAGCCAGCTCGGCTGCAGCGGCAACTGGCAACCGGACTGCGCCGCCAGCGGACTCCATTACGACAGCGAAGACGACAAGTGGCAGGGGCGGTTTTTTGTACCGGCCGGAAACTGGGAATACAAGGCCGCTCTCAACAACAATTGGGACGAAAACTACGGCCAGGGCGCCCAGCGCAACGGAGCCAATATTCCCCTCGACCTGGGCGAGGCCCGCGAGGTGAAATTTATTTACGACCACGAGAGCCACTGGATCAGCGACGACGCAAACCGGTTCATCGCCACGGTGGCCGGCAACTTCCAGAGCCTGCTCGGCTGTACCGGCGACTGGCAGCCCGATTGCCTGCGCACCTGGATGCAGGACGCCGACAACGATGGCATCTACACCTTTGTAACCTCCGGGCTGCCCGCCGGCACCTATGCATTCAAGGTGGCCCTGCACGAAGGCTGGGACGAAAGTTACGGCGACAACGGCAACAATATGACCTTCACCGTAAACGCCGACAATGACGAACTCTATTTTGCCTTCGACGCCGCCAGCAAACAGGTCAGTGTCCGCAAGGGTTTCGCCAGGGGCGATCTCAGCCGCGACAGGGCCCACTGGGTAGACACCAACACCTTCGCCTGGGATATCCAGGCGCAGCAAGGGGATACCTTCCAACTGCACTACAGCCATTCCGCCGGGCTGGCACTGAACGCCGATGGTATCGTCTCAGACGGCGCAATCCCCCTCACAACCTCCGGCGGGCTGCCCCAGAGCACGCGGGAGAAATTCCCACACCTGGCCGGCTTTCACGCGCTGCAACTGCCCGGCGGGATCCCGCTGGAGGCCCTGGTTACCGGGCAACTGGCCGTTGCAGTCTACAACCGCGAAGGCCGGCTGCGCGATGCCACCGGCGTGCAGATGGCCGGCGCCCTGGATGCGCGCTTTTACTACGATGGCGAACTGGGTGCCCGCGTGGAGGCGGATCATATCCAACTGGACCTGTGGGCCCCCACCGCGCGTTCGGTAAAGCTGCACCTGTTCCGGGATTCCGCCGGCGACAGCGCCGATCTGGTGCTCCCCATGCACCGCGATACCGCCACCGGGGTCTGGTCTGCAACCATCGACAAACAGTGGGACCGCGGGTTTTACCTCTATGAGGTGGAGGTTTACTCCTACTTCAGCCGCAGGATCGAAACCAACCTGGTCACCGACCCCTATTCCCTGAGTCTCTCTATCAACAGCGGCAAGAGCCAGATCGTCAATCTCGATGATCGCGACCTGAAACCCCGGGGCTGGGAGCGTTTGCGCAAGCCGGCACTGGCGCAGCCGGAAGAGATCAGTATTTACGAATTGCACGTGCGGGATTTCAGTATTCACGATGACACACTCCCCGAAACAGTGCGCGGTACTTTCCGGGCCTTTACCCGGCGCCACAGCCGGGGCATGCGCCACCTCGCCGCACTGGCCCGCGCCGGGCTCACCCATGTACACCTGCTGCCGGCTTTTGACTTTGCCACTGTCAACGAAGACCGCGGGCAGCAACAGCAGACGCCCGACCTGTCCCCATACGCACCAGACAGCAGCGCACAGCAGGCTGCAGTGCATACCGTTCGCGATACCGACGGGTTTAACTGGGGATACGATCCGCTGCACTTTACGGTGCCGGAGGGCAGCTACAGCACAAACCCGGACGGTGCTGCGCGTATCCTGGAATTCCGCCAGATGGTACAGGCACTGTCCCGTACCGGCCTGCGCCTGGTGATGGATGTTGTCTACAACCACACCAGTGCCCATGGCCAGTACACGCATTCGGTACTCGACAGAATCGTGCCCGGCTATTACCACCGTCGCACCCTGGAGGGGGATGTGGCAATGAGCAGCTGCTGCGCCAATACCGCCACTGAGCACGGCATGATGGAAAAACTGATGATCGATTCCCTGCTCACCTGGGCCAGGGCCTACAAAGTGGACAGCTTTCGCTTCGACCTGATGGGCCACCACAGCCTGGACAATATCCTCAAGGCCCAGGCGGCGCTGCAGTCCCTGACTCCGGCGGCCGACGGCGTTGATGGCCGCACCCTCTACCTTTATGGAGAGGGCTGGAATTTCGGTGAGGTTGCCAACGACACCCGCTTCCTGCAGGCGCGCCAGGCCAATATGGCGGGCACGGGTGTGGGCACCTTCAACGACCGCCTGCGGGATGCCGTGCGCGGTGGCAACCCCTTCGGCGGCTACGCGGAGCAGGGCTTTGGTACCGGCCTGTTCACCGACAGCAACGGCAAGTTCGAAAGCGGGGATGAGCGCGCCACCCTGCTGACCCTGGCGGACAGGGTGCGAGTCTCCCTGGCCGGCAACCTGGCGAATTACCTCTTTGAGGATGCCACCGGCGCCCAGATCACCGGCAGCGAGCTGGTTTACAACGGCCAGCCCACGGGCTACACCGCCGACCCACAGGAATCCATCCACTATATTTCCGCCCACGACAACGAGACACTGTTTGACGGCGTGCAAATCAAGGCCAGTGAGCACGCCGGCCTGCGCGAGCGGGTGCGCATGCAGGCGTTCAGCAACTCGCTGGTACTCTTCGCCCAGGGAATACCGTTTATCCACGCGGGCCAGGATTTCCTGCGCTCCAAGTCCATGGATCGCGACAGTTACAACGCCGGCGACTGGTTCAATGCGCTGGATTTCAGCCTCGCCACCGACAACTGGGGCGCCGGCCTGCCGATGGCGGACAAGAACGGGGACAAGTGGCCCTTAATGCAGCCATTGCTGGCCAACCCCGAGCTGGCCCCCAAGCGCCGCCACCGCCGCTGGAGCAGCGCCCTGTTCCGCGAACAGCTGGCAATCCGCAACAGCTCACCGCTGTTCCACCTGCCCGATGCAGCGGCAGTAGCAGCGCATGTACATTTCTTGAATACCGGCCCGGACCAGGTGCCGGGGCTGATTGTCATGGCACTATCCGATACTGAGGGGCGTTTTGATTCGCGTTTTGAGCGCATTGTGGTGCTGTTTAATGGCGATGATGACACGGTGACATTCGCCAGCGATACACTGCGCGGCGTGCCTCTGCGCCTACACCCGCGCCAGCGCCGCTCGGTAGACCCGCGCCTGCAGCGGGCAAACTTCAACCCCCGCAACGGCAGCTTTACCCTGCCCGGGCGCAGCACTGCAGTATTTGTGCAGCCGCGCCGCGCTCATTGAGCCTATCGCGCCTGGCACAATTCAAAAGGCCGGAGATATCCGGCCTTTTTATTGGGATGGCAGGGGTACGAAAGAGCGAAAATTACGCTTCCCCGCCCTCTTCCTCCCCGCTTTCGATCAGGTGCCCCAGCTTGCCTTTTTTGGTGGAGAGGTATTTGGCATTGTGCGGGTTGCGCCCGGACTGGTGCGGCAGGCGCTCGGTCACCTCGATACCCAGATCCTGCAGGGCTTTCACCTTGCGCGGGTTGTTGGTCATCAGGCGAATGGCATGGATGCCCAGATGCTCAATCATCCCCTTGAGCAGGGAGTAATCGCGCATATCCGCACCGAAGCCGAGCTTTTCATTAGCCTCGACAGTATCTGCCCCGCAGTCCTGCAGGTGATAGGCGCGAATCTTATTCAGCAGGCCGATGCCGCGACCCTCCTGGCGCAGGTAAAAAATGGCCCCGCGCCCTTCCATGGCAATGCGGTGCATTGCGTGTTGTAACTGGGCACCGCAGTCACAGCGCAGAGAGAAGAGCGCATCGCCGGTCAGGCATTCCGAGTGAATGCGGGCGAGCAGCGGCACATCAGTATCGAAGTCGCCCATGGTGAGTACCAGGTGCTCCTTGCCGGTGCCCACTTCCTCAAAACCGTGCATCTCAAACATACCCCAGGAGGTGGGCAGCTTTGAGGATTCCACATATCGAATAGCCAACGTCATACCTCTTCCACTCAGTTGCGTGCGCGCAGTATCAGTACACCATCCTGCTGCTTCATATCCACCCGGGCGAGAAAGGTGTTGCCCAACAGCACGATACGGGGAAAGTCCCCGGTGTGCACAGTGGCCTTCACATTGTGCAGTTTAATGCCGCCAATGGTCACGCTGCTGAGGTTCACCAAATACGCACGTGTCATACCATTGGCAGTTGAAACCGCGATTTCCTCCGCACCTTCCAGGTTGAGGCCGAGGCGGCGCGCAGTGGGGTAGTTGAAGGCAATGCTGGTTGCGCCGGTGTCCACCAGCATAGGCACACGCAATCCGTTCACCCAGGCTTCGGTACTGTAGTGGCCGCGAGGGTCGGCCATAAGGCGCACCTCGGCCTTGTCGGCCTGCACATAGCGGCTGGCAACCGGTGCATCCAGGGTGAGTTTTCGCTCGCGTCCGGCGACGCGCACGCGGGCATGGCCGGTGGTGGCCTCCAGCAGCTCGACCCCCTCCGGGGAGCTTTCCCCGCTGCTGAGAATACGCTGGCGACCATCGATTTCCAGCAGGGCGCTGTCGCCGAACAAGCCCTTGAGCTGTACCTGCTGGGCACCGGCGACAGTGGCAATTAGCAGCCCCAGCAGTACACACAACCGTTTTCCCATCGATCGTCCCTATCCGTTTATACGCCCATCAGCCATGCAGTCATCTGCACTACCAGCCCTGCGTAAATGGCGGCCAGTATATCGTCGAGCATTATTCCGATGCCACCGTGTACCTGCCTGTCTGCCCAGCGCACGGGCGGCGGCTTGGTAATGTCGAACAGGCGGAACAACACAAAGCCGTACAGCGCCCACAGCCAGCCCTGGGGGGCCATCCACATGGTGAGCCAGTAACCCACCATCTCATCCCAGACAATGCCGCCGTGGTCATGCACACCGAGTTGCTTCGCCGCGGCTCCGCACAGGTAACACCCCAGCAGCGCCGCGACCACCACAATCCCCAGATACCCCGCCGGTGACAGCCCCTGCATCAACCACCAGAAGGGGATGGCGGCGAGGGTGCCGAAGGTGCCCGGCGCCCTGGGAGCAAGGCCGGCACCAAAACCAAAGGCCAGCAACAGTGCGGGGTGGCGCAACAGTTGGGAAAAAGACGGATTCTGTATCTTCATGGTGCCCAAGTCCGGTGACATTGCACAGCCATAGCAATATGGCCTGCCTGTAAAGCCGCGCTCAAAAATGCCGGTAGCCCGTACGGGACGCCCGCCAGCGCCTGCCGTTTTGCCAGCAGCGCACCTCGGCTTCGCCAGGGCTCAGGGTGCCGATAGCCACCACCTCCTGCTCCAGCTTTTGCAGGGCGGGAACCCGCGCCTGGGGCACGGTAAAACACAGCTGGTAATCATCGCCTCCGGCGGCGGCCAACGCCAGTGCGCCTTCACCCGCCAGGGCCCGCGCCAGCGGCGCAATCGCCAGCCGTTCCAGATACACATCGGCACTGACCGCACTGGCTGTGCAGATATGGGCGAGATCCGCCAGCAGGCCGTCGGAAATATCCACAGCACTGCTGGCCAGCCCGGCGATAGCCGCCGCAGTGGCGAACTGCGGTTCGGGATAGTAATAAGCCCGCTCGGCCCTGCGCCGGGTTTCCCCCTCTGCTGTCCGTTCACCCAGGATGACCGGCAGAGCGGCTGCCGCGCCACCCAGGGGACCACTGATATACACGGAATCGCCGGGACGGGCGCCGCCCCGGCACAGCGGTTTCAGGGTCTGGCCAAGTACCTGGATCGTGATCGACAGGGGCCCCGCGGTGGTATCGCCACCCACCAGGGAAATGCCAAATTGTCTGGCAGTTTTCAGCAGGCCATCGGCGAACCGCTGCAACCAATCCGCGTCACTACCCGGCAGGGTCAGCGCCAGGGTAAACCACAGTGGGCGCGCATTCATGGCAGCCAGGTCGCTGAGATTCACCCGCAGTGCTCGCGCGGCAATGGCGGCGGGGTCTGCCACCACAGGAAAGTGCCTGCCCGCCACCAGTGTGTCTACGGAGGCGGCCAGCTGGCCCTGCGCCGGCACCTGCAGCAGCGCGCAATCGTCGCCAATACCCAGCGCTACGCCCTCGCCCTGCGGAGCGCTGGCGAAGTAGTCGCGGATAATGTCAAACTCGCCCGGCGCACGTTTCATGGCTGTGACTGAGAGTCAGGCTTTCTTGTCCGCAGCCACTTCCGCCGCGCGCAGTGTTGCGGCAGTCCTGTCCAGAATGCCGTTGATAAACTTGAAGGCATCGGTGGGGCCGAATTTCTTTGCCAGCGCCACCGATTCATTGATCACAACCTTATAGGGCACATCCACGCGGTGTTGCAGTTCGTAGGCAGACATGCGCAAGAGTGCGCGGGAAACCGGGTCCAGGTCTTCCACACTGCGATCCAGGTAGGGGGTAAAGGTGCCCTCTACCGCATCGAGGTTTTTTGCAACCCCGTGGAACAGGTCGCGGAAATACGCCACATCGGTTTTACTCATATCATTGTCGGCGTGAAACTCCGCCTCGATAGTCGTGAGACTGGCGCCGGCCATTTGCCATTGGTAGAGCGCCTGCATGGCATAGTGGCGCGCCTTGCGGCGGGCGGATGCAGTTACCGTCATTGTCTTTTCCGGTGGATACTTCACAGGGTGGATTGGTGCCGCCTGCCGGCCGGCACCGCAGTATTAGATCCTGCCGAGCAGCGAGACCATTTCCAGGGCGGACTCGGCAGCCTCGCAGCCCTTGTTGCCGGCCTTGGTGCCGGAGCGTTCGATGGCCTGCTCAATGGAGTCCACGGTGAGAACACCGAATGTCACCGGAATGCCGGTGTTCAGCGCTACCTGCGCCAGCCCCTTGGTGCACTCGCCGGCGACATATTCAAAGTGCGGAGTACCGCCTCGAATCACCGCCCCCAGGGCGATCACCGCATCGAACTTTTTGCTCTCCGCCAGCTTCTGCGCAATCAGCGGAAACTCGAAGGCACCCGGTGCGTAGCAGATCGTGATATCCCCATCCGGGATGCCCTTGCGGCGCAGGGTATCGAGCGCGCCGTCTTTCAGGCGCTCCACCACAAAGCTGTTCCAGCGGCTCACCAACAGTGCATACCGGCCACTGCTGCCAACAAAGTCCCCTTCGATCATTTGCATATTGCTCATAGTTTCCAATCCGTATCCAGCTCGTAGCACCGGCACCCATCCGTTAACAGGGCCCGCGTGCACAGTTCGGTTTACTGGTCAGCGTTCAGGTATTCCTCCACTTCCAGGTCGAAGCCGGAAATGGCACTGAATTTGAACGGGGCACTCATCAGGCGCATTTTGCACACCTTGAGATCGCGCAGTATCTGCGAGCCGGTGCCCACCTGTTTGTACACCAGATCCTGACTGGGGCGCTGCTGCTTGCCACTGATCAGCCAGTCGATGCTCTCTTCGATTTCCTCTGTTGTCTCGTTGTGGCAGATCAACACCACCACCCCCTTGCCCTCTTGTTCAATACGCTGCATGGCGCGGCGAAAGGTCCAGGGCGTGAATGTTTCGTCGCCGCGACGAATGGTGAGTACATCACGCAAAGTATTGCCCACATGAACCCGCACCAGGGTGGGCTCTTTTGGCGTGGGCTCCCCCTTGATAAAGGCAAAGTGGCGCTCGCGGCGGGCTCTGTCCAGATAGGTGCGCAATCTGAATTCGCCGAACTCGGTGCGCACCCTGCGCTCATTGACACACTCCACGGTTTTTTCGTTGAGGGCGCGGTAGTTGATCAGGTCGGCGATGGTGCCGATCTTGAGGTTGTGTTCCCTGCCAAACCGCTCCAGGTCCGGGCGCCGCGCCATGGTGCCATCTGCGTTCATGACCTCGACAATCACCGCAGCGGGCTCAAACCCCGCCAGGCGCGCCAGGTCGCATCCCGCTTCGGTGTGACCGGCACGGCTCAGAACACCGCCGGGCTGGGCCATGATCGGGAAGATATGGCCGGGCTGCACAATATCGCTGGGCTTGGCGCTCCTGGCCACCGCCGCGCGCACGGTGCGGGCGCGGTCCGCTGCGGAAATCCCCGTGGTCACCCCCTCGGCAGCCTCAATGGAGACGGTGAAGTTGGTGCTGAACGAAGCGCCATTTTCCCGCGACATCAGTGGCAGTTCCAGCTGTTTACAACGCTCTTTGGACAGGGGTAAACAGATCAGGCCGCGGGCGTGGGTGGCCATGAAATTGATGTCCTCGGCACGTATCTGTTCCGCCGCCATCACCAGATCGCCCTCGTTTTCGCGATCTTCGTCGTCCATCAGGATCACCATCTTGCCCTGGCGAATATCGTCGATCAGTTCTTCAACCGTATTAAGTTCCATTGCTTACTCTGGATAAATTGGTCAGTTGCAAATTGGGCGCCCCCACGGCAGCGGACAACTGTGCTGGGCCCCGGTGCGCCAGGCCGGCTAGCGCGGGTAAAACCCGTGCCGGGCGAGAAATTCACGGTTTATCTCCGTAGTGCCGGGTGTGGCCGCCTGCTCCCCCAGAAGCAGGCGCTCCAGATAGCGCGCGATCAGGTCCACCTCCAGATTGACCCGGGTACCGGCGGTGTAACCATCCATAATCGTTTCCTGCAAGGTATGGGGTACGATGGTCAGCTCGAACTCTGCGCCGTCCACCGCATTCACGGTAAGGCTGGTGCCATCCACCGTAATCGAGCCCTTATGGGCAATATAGCGGGCCAGATTTTCCGGTGCGCGCAGGCGGAACCGCTCGGCGCGCGCTTCGGATTTGCGCCACACCAGGGTACCGATGCCATCCACATGGCCGCTGACAATATGGCCACCCAGACGCGTTTGCGGGGTGAGGGCCTTCTCCAGATTGACCCGGTCGCCCCTTTTCCAGCCACCGACACAGGAGACGGCCAGGGTTTCCGCAGACACATCCGCCCAGTAGCCGTCACCGCACAGTGCCACCACCGTCAGGCACACGCCGCTGGTGGCGATACTGTCCCCCAATTGCACGTCGGACAGGTCCAGATCGCCACTCCTTACCCGCAGGCGCAGGTCGCCCGCGCGCGCTTGCAGTTCGGCGATGTCACCCACAGCTTCAATGATCCCGGTAAACATCAGTACTCGATATCCGTGGTTGCGGTGATGCGCCAATCGTGCCCGACTGCACGCATATCGGTAATCGTAATCGGCAGGACTGAACCCATCCGCTCGATCGGCAGTGCAAACAGCGGTCGCGCCGTGCTGCCGAGCAGCTTGGGCGCCAGGTAGACGATCAACTCGTCCACATGGCCGCGATACAGGAATGCACCGGACAGGGTCGCGCCACTTTCCACCAGAACCTCATTGCACTGGCGCTGCGCCAGTTCCTGCAGCAAAGCGAGCAGATCCACCCGCCCATTGGCATCCGATGGCAATACCAGCACCTCGGCACCGGCCTGCTGCAGACGCGCGCGGCGCTCTGTTGCTGCGCGTTCGGTAGTGCACACTAGTGTGGGGGCGTCGCCCTGCAAAATAAAGGCTTTGGGCGGTGTGCGTAGCTGGCTGTCGACAATGACCCGCAGTGGCTGTACTTCAGCGGCTCGCTCCGCCGCGAGCATCGCCAGCGCCATTTCGTCGGCGCGCACATTCAGGTTGGGGTTGTCAAAGCGCACGGTCTCAACACCGGTAACAATTGCGCAGCTGCGTGCGCGCAGGCGCTGTACATCGGCGCGCGCAGCGGGACCGGTCACCCATTTGGACTCGCCACTGGCCATGGCGGTGCGCCCGTCCAAACTCATCGCGGACTTGCAGCGCACCAGCGGCAGGCCCAGGGTCATGCGCTTGATAAAACCGGGGTTAAGCCTTCGGCACTGGGCTTCCAGCAGGGGCCCTGCCACCACGATACCCGCTTCGCGCAGTTTCTGCAGACCAGTGCCGCCAACCTGAGGATTCGGGTCCTGCATTCCGTAGACCACGCGGGCAACGCCGGCTTTTACCAGCGCCTCTGTGCAGGGCCCCGTGCGGCCGGTGTGGCGGCAGGGCTCAAGGGTGACATATACCGTACTCCCGCGGGCGCGCTCGCCCGCATCGCGCAGCGCTGCGATCTCCGCATGGGCTGCACCGGCGCGTTGATGCCAGCCCTCGCCCACAACCGCACCGGCAGGATCGGTAATCACACACCCGACCCGCGGATTCGGCATGGTGGTATACAGGCCCCGCTCCGCCAGTTGTACAGCGCGGGCCATCAATGCCTGGGCATTCTGCACAGCGGTAGTGCTCATTGCGAACCACTTCCCTTACCGATCAGGCGTTCGATCTCTTCGTTGAATTCACTCACATCTTCGAAACGCCGGTACACCGAGGCGAAGCGCACATAGGCCACCTGGTCCAGCTCGCGCAACTGCTCCATCACCAATTCTCCAATGGCGCGGGCGGGCAGCTCCCGCTCACCGGTAGCCTGCAGGGCGTGTTTTATCTGGGAGACTGCAGATTCCACCCGTTCGGTGCTGACCGGGCGCTTTTCCACCGCGCGCTGGATACCCGCGCGCAGCTTGTCTTCGTTGAACGGTTCGCGCTGGCCATTTTGCTTGACGACCCGCGGCAGCAGCAGTTCGGCGGTTTCAAACGTGGTAAAACGCTCGCGACACTCAAGGCACTCGCGCCGGCGGCGCACCTGATCCCCTTCAGCCACCAGGCGGGAATCGACAACTTTGGTTTCTTCTGCGCCGCAGAAAGGACAGTGCATACGGGATAGTCCCAAAGGGAGTGGAAAATGGGCTGCAGTTTACCATAGCCGCTGTGTCAGGTGGCCCGACGGCCAGAGCGCCGCCGCTGGGCAGGCCGGTCTAACCGCACCAGCCCAGCCATACAGAAAACGGCCCAAAGAGCCGCTTTCTTGTCAATATCACCGATCAGCCCTGGCGGTACACCGGGTACTGTGCACAAACCTGCAGCACTTTCTGCTTTACCCCGGCAATAGCGGTCTCCGCTTCCCCCTTTTCCAGTGCATCCAGGACATCACAGATCCAGTGGGTCAGTTGCTGGGTATCCTCGACACCAAAACCGCGGGTGGTGATCGCCGGGGTGCCGACACGCAGGCCACTGGTGATAAATGGGGAGCGCGGATCGTTTGGTACCGCATTCTTGTTCACCGTGATATTGGCACGGCCCAGGGCCTCATCGGCATCCTTACCGGTATACGCCTTGCCAATCAGATCCACCAGCATCAGATGGTCATCGGTACCCCCGGAAACGATATTGATGCCCCGGTCCAGAAAAGTCTCTGCCATGGCGCGGGCATTTTCCACCACTTTTTTCTGGTAGGCCCTGTACTCCGGGGTCATGGCTTCTTTAAAGGAAACCGCCTTGGCGGCAATCACATGCATCAGCGGGCCGCCCTGGCCACCGGGGAATACCGCAGAGTTCAGCTTCTTCTCGATCTCTGCATTGGCGCGGGCCAGGATGATGCCGCCGCGCGGGCCGCGCAGGGTTTTGTGGGTTGTCGAAGTGACAACATCTGCAAAGGGGATCGGTGAGGGATACTCGCCGGCAGCGACAAGACCGGCAATGTGCGCCATATCCACAAACAGGTAGGCCCCCACCTTGTCGGCGATCTCGCGAAAGCGCGCCCAGTCCATTACCCGGCTGTAGGCAGAGAAGCCGGCAACGATCATCTTCGGCCTATGCGCCAGCGCCAGGCGCTCCACCTCCTCGTAATCCACCTCCCCGGTATCGGGATTCAGGCCGTACTGCACGGCACTGTAGATCTTGCCGGAGAAGTTGACCCGGGCACCGTGGGTCAGGTGGCCGCCGTGGGCCAGACTCATACCCAGAATAGGATCGCCGGGCGCACAGAGGGCCTGGTAAACTGCAGCGTTGGCCTGGGAGCCGGAGTGGGGCTGTACATTGGCGTAGTCAGCGCCAAACAGTTGCCTGGCACGCTCGATGGCCAGGGTTTCCACCTTGTCCACATATTCACAGCCACCATAGTAACGCTTGCCCGGATAGCCCTCGGCATACTTGTTGGTCAGACTGCTGCCCTGGGCGGCCATGACTTGCGGGCTGGTGTAGTTCTCCGAGGCAATCAACTCGATGTGGTCTTCCTGGCGAGCATCCTCCTCCCGGATGGCTTCCCAGATCTCGGGGTCGTAGGTGGCGAGCGTGACAGATGCATCAAACATAGTTTTCCCTCGTTAAAGCGGGCTGAATAGCCACTTGTGTAACCCGGTACTACAGTGCCCAGACCCTGAAACCGGGCCCCGTGCAGCAGAGAGGACCGGGGTATTGGGCGTTCAGAAAGGCGCGCATTGTACACCAAAGGGCAGAGGGAATGCGCAAAACGCACAGGCGGCCCGACGGCCGCATTTGGAGGGGATAGTCTTGCTTAGAAACGCACAACCAAGGAGCCTGACCAGTAATCCACTTCTTCTTCAATCAGCGTGTACTCGGTCTCAAAGGAGATATTCTCGGCCAGTGTAAAACCGACACCAACACCTACGGAGGCACCGCTATCGGAAGCATCACCAAAGTACTCTACATCCACCTCTTCGTTGAGGTAACCAAGACGCCCCTTGAAATAAATATCTCCCTGGGTGCGGTAAGTGGCATAAACAGCCTGGGTGGAGATAGAGAAATCATGGTCTAAAATATCGCCGTCAGTCATAGAACCTGTCAACTCTGCCTCAATGCCCCAGCCAGAATTCCAGGTATATCCAGCACGAATACCGGCATTGAAAGGGTTGTCATCGCTACCATCTGCATCCATCACACCAATCACACCGCCCATATAGGCCCCTTCGGCCTGTACAGCAGCGGAACACAACAAGGCCGCCGCAGCAGCCAACATTTTAAGATTGAAAGACATACTTTTCCCTTACTGTAAAATTCACAAAAGCCGGTGGATTATAGAGGCAAAAATTTTTTGAACAATCTGTTTATTCCCCGGCCACACCAAGGGATAGCCCTTTACCCATTGGGTAACTGAATGAAAACTGGAGTGTCTTCCCACTGGCTCCCAGGCACTCCCAAATCCATCTCTCCAAAACCAACAGGCAATTGGGATAAAAAATGAACAATGCTGATTGGCGACATTGCACTGGTCTTTCAGCGCCGGATGCCAAAAGGGGTATTACCCACGGCTCTCCGGAATCCCCAACCAGGTGCCCAATCGGCAGTTGAGGCGGGACCCCGGGAATCCTGCACAAACCCCTATTTCGCCAAATGCCCCCCGCTTTTCCATTAACTTTCCCTCGCTTGATCCAAATCAACCCAGCTCCATCAGGTCCATCAACAATAGAGCAAGAAACAAATCGCGGAGGTCTGGGATGGACGCCATCTACCGGCAACTGTGTTGTGACCATCAATCTATGCAACAAATGCTCGATAGTTTTGAGCAACTGTTGCAGGATCTTTTCGAACACAGTGACCGGGACCCAAACACCCTTTCATGCATCCTCGACGCGCTGGATTATTTTTCCGTCTACCCGGACCAATACCACCACCCGGTGGAGGATTTGATATTTGCACAGCTGTTACGCAAGCCAATCCACAATCGCAACGTCATCTATCAAGTGCGTAAACAGCACCGGCAGATTGCAACCGCAACCAAACATGTATGCGCACTCTTTTATGCCGTGGCCAATAACGCAATGGTGGAGCGATCAGTGTTGCGAAGTGCCAGCAGTGCCTATATACAACTGCAACGCAATCATATCCACCTGGAAAATACAGCACTGTTTCCCCAGGTTGAGCGGTATCTGGATGCAAAAGACTGGCGCTTGATTCGTATTCGAGCTGAAAATCTTGGCAATCCGTTTTTTGATAGCAGCAGAAAAAAAATGTATGAGACACTGCGCGAGCACCTCACACAGCATCAAACTGCGGCCACTGCGCTTGCCTGATATGTACGCCTGTAAACAAGGGGGAAGGATGAAAATCAAACGCCACGGTATCTCCATCGGAATAGAGCGAATCGATGATGATTTTCTGCTATCTATCAAAGCGGTTGGCCGGCTGACCCACAAGGACTATGAACAAATCATACCCCTGCTGGAATATGCCCTTGAGGGCGTGAAACACCCCCGGGTGAGCATGCTTGTGGATATTCGCGATTTTGAGGGCTGGGGTCTGCATGCCGTGTGGGATGAGTTCAGGCTCGCCCTGAAACACGGTAACGAGTTCTCCCGGATTGCCGTACTCGGGGACGAGGAGTGGCAAGAGATCGCAACAAAAATTGGGGGCTGGTTTTTGAGTGGCGAGGTACGCTACTTTGAGGAAGATCATAAAGCCATGGACTGGCTAACAACAGGGAATACGTCTAACAATAAACAGACTGACAAAACATCGGTTTTCTCCACGCACTCGTGATAAGTAGTGGATTGTGGGGCGTTTACGCCCCTTTTTTTCTTCGAAGCGCCCGCGAAATTACCGGAAAGACTGTGTTTCACTGCCTCGGCGGAAAACCTGTGGCAACCGGCTATTTTGGGACGGGGTCACCCAGTAGACAATTGCGAGTCATCACGCCACTATCCCGGGAGGCACAATACCTACTGTGCCTGTGCAGTCTATTTACAGGCAGCAGTTACGGAGAATTCTCATAACTGCAATGGGTTCCCGCAATCTCACTGAGCCCGACTATATCCAGAATCTGCATGCTTCTGCCATCCACCCGGATCAATTGTTCGCGGTGTAAACGGGAAAAAAGCCGGCTAATCGTTTCTGCAGTCAAGCCCAGGTAATTGGCAATATCAATGCGTGACATGGAGAGTACAAACTGACTGGGCGAATATCCCCGCTGGGCATATCGGCTGGAGATGTTGATCAAAAATGCGGCGAGGCGGGTGTCTGCGGAGCGCCTGCCCAGCAGCATTAATATCTCATTTTCCTGGCGCAGTTCGTCGGAAAACAGGCTGTAAATTTGCTGTTGCAACGCCGGGACCTGCCGGGCCAGCCGCTCCAACTGGACAAACGGCAGCAGGCAGACGCTGCTGTCTTCCAGGGCCTCCGAATAACTGGTGTGGAGCCGCCTGCTGTAGGCATCGAGACCAAGCAGCTCTCCGGGAAAGGCAAAATGGGTTACCTGTATATCGCCATCGACAGCGGTGACTACACACTTAAAACTGCCGGAGCGAATGGCAAAAAGGTTCTGAAAAGAATCTCCGGCGCTGTAGAGCATCTCCCCGGCCCTGACGATCCTCTTCCTGCCGGTAACGCCCTCCAGCCGGTCAATGTCAGCCCGGGACAACCCTGCAGGGAGGCACAAGCGTCTGACCGAACAATTGCTGCAACTTATCGCCTCAGGCGAGACAACCATATCAAAACGACAGATAACCCAACTGTCGCAATTGTACCCCTTTCTCCCGGTAGCGTCGCGGAGAGTCAAACGAACATCCGAAAGGGGGATTTTTATTCTATGGAACAGTCAGTCCCTCAACCTGTGTCATACCGAAGAGCAGGTGAGGGAGAATTTTCTTTATTATATGCAACCGGTCAATGGGACTCCTCATAACTGCAGTGGGTACCTGCCAGTTCACTCAACCCCACCAAATCCACAATCTCCACTGCCCTGCCACTGACCTTGATCAGTTTCTCCCGCTGTAAACGCGAGAACAGCCGGCTTACGGTTTCTGCAGTCAATCCCAGATAATTGGCAATATCGGTACGCGGCATAGACAGGATAAACTTGCTGTGGGAATAGCCGCGGCGGGAATACCGGCTGGAAATATTTATCAGTAGTGCCGCCAGGCGGGTATCTGCCGAGCGCTTGCCAAGCAACATCAAAATGTCATTTTCCTGACGCAGCTCTTCGGAAAAAATCGTGTAAATCTGCTGTTGCAGAGCCTGAACCTGATGGGCGAGAATTTCCAGTTGGGTGAATGGCAACAGGCAGACGCTACTGTCTTCCAGGGCTTCGGCATAACTGGGATGGACCCGGTCACTGTAGGCATCGAGACCGAGCAGTTCTCCAGGCAGAGCAAAATGCGTCACCTGGGTATCGCCATCGGCAGCAATAACTACCGTTTTAAAACTGCCGGAACGAATGGCATACAGATTGGAAAAAGGGTCACCAGCGCGGTACAGCGTCTCCCCGGCTTTAACCAGTTTTTTCCGACGAGTAACCTGCTCAAGCCGATCAATATCGGCTTGAGATAATCCTGCGGGCAGGCATAAACGCCTTACGGAGCAGTTGCTGCAGCTGACCGCCACTGAGGAGTCCATCATACTAACCAGCCGGTAAATCAATTTGCGGCAATTGTAACCGCTAAGCGGGCGACCGTCTCCTGCAGCCAGCTAAAGAACCCGGGAATATTGAGCTTGTGTGGGTTGGTTGTGGAGATAACTATCGAAAGCCGACGCCACATTTCGCACAAACCAGCGCCCCTGCTCAGTGACAACAATCGCCTTGTCGTTCTGGTAAATAAGCCCGTCATCAAACATGGGTTGCAGGCGCTCGAGCTCTTCGTGGAAATACTCCGCAAATGGCGTACCCATACAGCGTTCGACCTCGCCTTTATCCAGGCGCAGACGGCACATGAGCTCACTGATCACCCGTTGACGCAGCCGGTCCTCCTCGCTCAGCAACCAGCCCCGGCAAGCCGCATAGCCCCGCTCACCAATGGCTCGGGCGTATTCTTTCAAGCGGTGCAGGTTTTGCCAGAAGCCGCTGCGACTGTAACTGATTGCCGATGCACCCAGCCCCACAAGGGCATCAGCAGGCATCAAGGTATATCCCTGAAAATTCCGTTGTAACCTGCCTGTATCCGCGGCTATGGCCAGTTCGTCGCCGGAACGGGCAAAGTGATCCATGCCGAGAAATGCATATCCCGCGCGCACCAGGTGCTCCACTGCCGCCAGTTGCATAGCGATTTTTTCCGCGGCAGGGGGAATCAGATCGGTATCGATCAGGCGCTGGGCCTTAAAGCGGTGGGGCAGATGGGCGTAGTGATAGAGCGCGATACGGTCTGGCTGCAACGCCAGCACGCGGTCCAAAGTGCGCTGCAACGTGTCCAGGTTCTGCTGTGGCAGTCCGTAAATCAAATCGTAGGAAATGGAAGCAAATCCCCGCTCGCGCGCTGCTGCAGTCAGGGCACCCACCTGGTCCGCACTGCAGATACGATTGATGGATCGCTGTACCTCGGCATCAAAATCCTGAATACCCAGGCTGAGGCGATTAAACCCCAGTTCCCTCAGGGTATCCAGCGTCTCGGGCTCCAGAGTACGCGGATCGGCTTCAATACTGTATTCAACGCCGTCACCGGGGTTCAGTTCAAAGACCTCTCCCAGCCCTTCCATCAATCGGCGCAAATCCGCATCGTTGAGAAAAGTGGGCGTACCACCACCCAGATGTAGCTGCGTGACCGGTACCCGCGCCACTTTATCGCGGTACCACTGCGCCTCTTGCAAAAGATGGTCGAGGTAGCTGGAGGCGAGCCCATACTGCTGGGTAATCACTTTGTTGCAGGCACAGAAATAACACAGGGAGCGGCAAAAGGGGATATGAACATACAGAGAGAGGCTGCGAATGTCCTGCAGTGCTGCCCAGGGCCTGACCCCATCCAGTGCACTGAACCGATCCGCAGTGGGGTAAGAGGTATAGCGGGGACAGGGCCCGCTGTAGCGGGATAACAGCGCTTCTGAAAGCCCGCCCACATTGGTCTTTATCTCTTGCACCATACTCATCACAATTTTATCCAGTCATTTGCGACAACCCCCGCCACAAACTGAAAGACAACCCCCAGACCCGCTGAAAAAACCGCAGCGGTTGCCCCACCCCCAGGCCCGGGTGTCGCAGCCTTAGAACCGGTAGCCCAGCCCCGCCGTGTATACCAGCGGATCGATATCCACGCTGGCGGTGATATCACCCACCCCCGGCACTGTCACTTTGGCGTCGGTATCGATATCTATCCAGAACACCGCCAAATTGAACAGCCAGCGCTTGTCCGCGCCGAAAGCAAAATCCACGCCTGCTTCCGCGGCCAGGCCAAGAGAGTTGTCCAGGGACAGCTTGGCCTCTTCTGTTGCGCCGAGGCTTGCAAATCTCGCATCCGCAGCGCTGTCAATATCCTCATCAAAGAATGCTGTGTAATTTATGCCGACTCCGAGATAGGGCTGGACGGAAGACCGATGATCCATGGGATACCACTGCAACAGCAGGGTGGGTGGCAGCTGTTTGGTTTCTCCAAGGTCAAAGGTCGCCCCCAGGCCCTCGACCTGAATATCGTGGGTGAACGGCGTTGCGGCCAGCAGTTCCACACCCCAGTGATCGCGGAACACGTAAACGCCTGTCAGGCCCAGGGCGGAACCGTTGTCAACATCCACCCTGGTGCCACCCAACTCGGCACCCGACACTGACAGCGCACTGGAATTGACATCGGGTGCTACCGTGGCGATGCCACTGCGCACAATGATGCTCCCCTCTTCATAGGCAAATGCCGGTACAGCTAGTCCAGCGGTCAACGCAACGGTTGCGCACGCAATGATACGATTCATCAATTTCTCCATAGGGCAATTTGGCATTTTTCCGACTTGGGAAGACCTTTCCAGGCCCGCTCACCAACCGCAGGCAGGTTAACCGTTGACCCCGCCCAGAGGATTGATCCAAATCAAGGGGTTCAAATGCATGACAACAAGATCATCGATCGTGGATGCCCTGTAGAGGAGTCGGGAAAACATAAGGCACAGCCCGGATGTGGCGGGGCGCCGCCAATCGGAAAACCCAGAGGAATCATCCGGCCCGTTTTAAAAACGGGTTGCTCTTGGAGATGACAGTACAGGATACATGGGAGCACTTCAGCTTGTTATGCACCCTGCGGCGGGCCCCACCGGTTGCCAGATGAATACTGCCCGGGGACGTGGCTCAGCCGGCCAAAGGCTCGCGCACACTCTGCGTATCACAGGTGCACAGGCCACCGAACGGCCCTGTCCGGCAGCACTGGCTGAGCAAAGGGCACCGCAGTGACAGGTTAAGCGAGACTATTCGGTCAAAGCGCCTGCCGGACGACGAAACATGTTCTGGATACTGGAGAAATCCAGCTGCTGGTTTTCCGCACTGGCACCGTGCAGCTGGTACAGGTTTTCCGCCAGTGCGCCCATGGGTGTGGACGAAGCACTGCCCGCAGCGGCATCCATGGCCAGGCGCAGATCTTTCAGCATCAGAGCCACACTGAAACCGCCGCAATACCCATTGGCTGCGGGCACATTCTCCATGGCACCGGGGAAGGGATTGTAATGGGCCAGAGACCAGTTATTGCCCGAGCTTTCCCGCATAATCTCCGAGAGCACCCTGGGGTCCAGCCCCTTGTCTACACCCAGTTGCAGCGCTTCGGCAGTACCGGTCATATGCACGGCCAGCAGCAGGTTATTACAGATTTTCGCCACCTGGCCCGCTCCAGCACCACCCGCATGGAAAATCTTGCTGCCCATGGCCTGCAATAGTACTCGCGCCGCATCAATTGTCGCCGTATCGCCACCACACATAAAGCACAGGGTACCCGCTATTGCCGCGGCAGTCCCGCCGGACACAGGAGCATCCAGCGCGCGGATACCGCGCGCACGGGCCGCTTCGTGCACCAGGCAGGCGTCTTCCGCAGAAACCGTCGAGCAATCAATGACCAGGGTATCCCCCTGAAGCTGTTGTAACAGCCCCTGCTCACCGAGATAGAGGCCTTTCACCGCATTGCCACTGGGCAACATGGAAATCACGATACCGGCCCCTTCCAGGGCCTGTTCACTATTCTCACAGGGCAGGCAGCCCTCCCTCTGTGCCTGCGCCAATGCCGTGGGATTTAAGTCGAAAGCCGCCACTTGGTATCCGGCCTTCACCAAATTGGCAGCCATGGGGCCACCCATATTACCCAGACCAAAAAAGGCGATCTTTTGCATAACAAGCACTCCGGATTTTGTTGTTGGTGTCCCAGGCGAAAACGGCCTGATTCGCTCTATAAATCTGTCAGCGGATGCTCGCCGTGCCAGGGGTTGTCAAAGCAGCGCGCCACCTGCTCTGGAGAGATCTCCTCCAGGCTCGCCGGTTGCCACTGCGGCGCGCGGTCCTTGTCGATCAGCAGGGCACGCACCCCTTCTTTGAAGTGGCCACTGGCACAGAGATTGACCGCCAGAGCCAGTTCCATGCGAAAAACATCGGCGAGGGAAAGGTAACGGCTCCGATGCAGCTGTTCCCAGATAATCCAGGGTGTCAGGGGAGACCCCCCCGCGAGGGTGTTGGCGGAGCGCCGCAGCCATTTGTCCACGCCCTGGTAAGAGCGGATTGCCGTACACACCGCTGGCAGACTGGAGAAATCCGTGAGTTGCTGGATCTGGTCATAGTGTTCCCGCAGTACCGATTCCGGTCGCTGCAGCAATGCGAGTTCAAACGTTTTCAGGCAATCACTGACGGTGACATGATTCGCGCCCGCATCCCGGGCAAAGGCCAACGCAGCCAGTGTTTGCAAGACGGTATCGCGCTGCTCCTGCGCAATCATGCGGTCCGCCAGGCCCGCAAACAGGGCATCGGCACCATTAAACTGAGCACCTGTCAGCCCCAAAAACAGCCCGAGGCGGCCGGGCATACGATTCAGGAACCAGCTGCCCCCCACATCGGGAAACAGGCCAATGGTGATTTCAGGCATGGCCATACGGGTGGTTTCAGTGACAATACGGTGACTGGCCCCGGCCGTAATACCGATACCGCCACCCATCACAATGCCGCCGCCCCAAACCACAACCGGCTTGGCATAGGTATGGATTTTGTAGTCGAGACGATACTCGCGGGAGAAAAATTCTGTGGTAAAGCGGCAATCTCTTGTCTCCCCATAGCTCGCCGAATGCTGGTACAGGGTCACCACATCGCCCCCGGCGCACAGGGCCCTGTCGCCACTGCCGTCTATCCACACGACAGCCACTGTATCGTCCCGGGCCCAGGTATCCAACTGGGCACAGAGCCGCTCTATCATCTGCAGGTTCAGTGCATTCAACGCCTTGGGCAGGTTGAGTGTCGCGATCGCCACAGCGCCACGCCGGGAAAACAATACGGGGAAGTCCTGATCCATTGCTGTCTGTCTTAGTGTGCCTGTATTTGATAGCTTCGCAGTTAAGCACAGATCACCGCGAGCGTCAGCCACACGCGAGTACAACCCCCTTCAGCTCGGCACACGCAGTTGCACTTTCCGCGCAAACTGATAAGTTGCGCGCAAATTCTCACCGATTCCAACACACATTACTGGGACCCAGATGGCTGAATACGTTTACACCATGAACCGGGTGGGCAAGGTAGTGCCACCCAAACGCGAGATTCTCAAGGACATCTCCCTGTCCTTTTTTCCCGGTGCCAAGATCGGTGTACTGGGACTCAACGGTGCCGGTAAATCCAGCCTTCTGCGCATTATGGCCGGGGTGGACCAGGACTATCATGGTGAAGCCCGGGCCATGCCCGGCATCAGAGTGGGCTATCTGCCGCAAGAGCCCCAGTTGGACTCCGGCAAAACCGTGCGTGGTAATGTGGAAGACGGCATGCGGGAAGCTATCGATGCCCTAGCCGGCCTCGAACAGGTCTATGCCGATTATGCAGAGCCGGACGCAGACTTTGACACCCTGGCAAAAAAACAGCAGCAGTTGGAGGATATCATCCAGGCCTGGGACGCCCACAACCTGGAGCACCGCCTGGAAGTGGCCGCCGACGCTCTGCGCCTGCCGCCCTGGGACGCGGATATCAGCAACCTGTCCGGCGGTGAAAAGCGCCGTGTGGCCCTGTGTCGCCTGTTGCTATCGCGCCCCGACATGCTGCTGCTCGACGAGCCCACCAACCACTTGGATGCTGAATCCGTGTTCTGGCTGGAGCACTTCCTGCACGACTTTACCGGCACCGTCGTAGCCATCACCCACGACCGCTACTTCCTCGACAATGTGGCTGGCTGGATTCTGGAACTGGACCGCGGCCACGGCATCCCCTGGGAGGGGAACTACACCACCTGGCTGGCCCAAAAAGAACGCCGCCTGGCCCAGGAACAGCGCAGCGAGCAGGCCCGTATGAGGGCTGTGCAGAAAGAGCTGGAGTGGGCCCGTCAGAACCCCAAAGGCCGTCAGTCCAAGAACAAGGCCCGTCTCGCACGCCTGGAGGAGATGCAGTCTCAGGATTTTCAGGCCCGCAACGAGACCAATGAGATCTACATCCCGCCCGGCGAACGCCTCGGCGACAAGGTGATCGAATTCGAAAATGTCAGCAAAGGTTTTGGGGATCGCCTGCTGATCGAAAACCTGTCCCTGTGTATTCCCAATGGCGCCATTGTTGGAATTGTCGGCGGCAACGGTGCCGGCAAGTCCACCCTGTTGCGTATGATCAGTGGCTCAGAGCAACCGGACGCCGGAACAATCCGCATCGGTGAAACCGTCAAGGTCGCCTATGTGGAACAGGGCCGCGAAAGCCTGGACAACAGCAAAACCGTGTGGGAGGCCATCTCCGATGGCCACGATATGCTCAAGATCAACCACTACGAAGTGGGGTCGCGCAACTACGTGGGCCGCTTCAATTTCAAAGGCAGCGATCAGCAAAAACGGGTGGGCGAATTGTCCGGTGGAGAGCGCGGGCGCCTGCACCTGGCCTATACCCTCAAACAGGGCGCCAACGTACTGTTGCTCGATGAACCCTCCAATGACCTGGATATCGAAACCCTGCGGGCTCTGGAAGAAGCCCTGCTCACTTTCCCCGGCTGCGCCCTGGTGATCTCCCACGACCGCTGGTTCCTGGACCGTGTCGCCACCCATATCCTCGCTTACGAGGGCGAGAGCGAGGCCATCTTTTTTGAAGGTAACTACACCGAATACCACGAGGACTTCGTGCAGCGCAAAGGCGAAGATGCCACGCCGCATCGCATGCACTATAAGAAACTGAAGACCTGACAGTAAGAGAGCCCGCAGCATGCGGGCTCTCTTAGAAAAATTGAGATGCCGCAGTCAAACTTCCCTTAAGAGAGGCCAAATTAAAGATCCCCTTGATGAATCAGAACCCTGCTGGCTTTCCTGACTACAAAAAAGCACACTGGCATTCACTGACTACTATGGGTGCGCAATCACAATCAATGTAGTTGCGTACTTTTGTACACAGGCCATAGCCCGGCGCAAATTTTCAGGATCCAGGGCGGCAAAACTTTCGTCCAGCACGACCATTTCCGCATTTTGCAAAAGAGTACGGGCAATAAACAACCGGCTCATCTCCCCGTGTGACAACCGCCAGCCCATCTCGCCCACCGTCTGCAGCATTCCCGCGGGCATTTTCTGCAGTAGTGGGGTAAGGCCGAGTTCGTCGCAAATAGCATAAGCTTTGCGCAGGCTTTGCTGCCGCGGCGGCCACTCGTCGCCCATCAGCAAGTTGAACAGGAAAGAATCGCCAAGTACATGATTTTCATGGAATTGAGGGGCGGAGGCCACCAGCCGCTGCCACTGACCGGGGGCAAGACTGGCGCCATCATACCCATTTAAGAGCAACAGGCCCTCATCCGGTTTCTGCAGGCCGGTAATCACATTGGCAAGGGTGGATTTTCCCGAACCGGAGGCACCCTGCAACAGCAGGCGGTCGCCGGGATAAATGACCAGGCTGCACTCCGTCAGCACCGGCTTTTCTTTTTTGGGGTAACTGAAATTCAGATCACGGAGATAGCACAGAGGTTGGGTTGCAGCCGCACAGGCCGTGCTGCTGGCTGCGACATGCTCCGCACCGGGTGAGGCGCGCTTGAGCGGTGCCTCCAGGGCAAAGAGTTCCCGTACTTTTTCCCAGGCCACCAGGGCACTCAGGGCACCGGTAAAACCATGCAGACACTTGAGCACTGCGCGATAACCGAGCAGCACGCCGCCCAGGGCCACAGCGAGTTGCGCACTGTCGGGGTTGCTGGAGATAAACACAGGCACCAGCCCGACCACCCCCAGCAGAAGCCAGATACGCGGCAAAAGCGCTGCCAGATGCACCATCGTGCCGTCCATCTCCGCAGAGCTCTGCAGGTAGTCACTCAACTCGCGGTCCTCTCCACGATGCCAGTCGGCGGGCCGCTGCTGCGCAAGGCGGGTGCGGTGCCCGAGCATTTTTTCTATCAGGCGGTGGGTCATGGCCAGGCGTCGGGCAGTCCAGCGGCAACGGCGCTGGTACAGGGCCCGACCGAGTAAAAAGGCCACCAATAAAAACGGTAGCAACACCAACAGGTGCAGGGGTCCACCAGCCCCCAGGGCGAGTACAATACAGGCCATCGCGAATTCCACCAGGCCCAGCAGCAGCGAGAAACCGCCCTGGAGGGCGCTGGCCTCAAGGCTTTCCGCGTCGTAAACCCGCCCGAGTACCTGGCCCGAGCCCATATGCCGCACCCTGCCTGTCTCGATACGCAGAGCGCTGGCGAGCAGGCGCTGTTTCAGCAGCGCGCCGGTTTTCACCGATACCAATCCCTGCAGTTGCGCGGTGAGCAGCGACAGGGGGATCTGCGAAACCAGCAGCAGCACCCAGGCCACAAGCCAGCCGGTGTCGATATAGCCACCCAGTAAAGCGCGGCCAATCACCCACCAACTGGCCAAAAACAACACCATTTGCAGTGCATGAAAAACAAGCATCGCGAAAAAACGCCGATCCTGGCCACACTGACGCAGTTGCTGCCAGAATGGCCGGTGCGCGGGCTGGCGTAGCATCCAACACTGCTCAAAATGCAATCCTGCCAGGCTTTCCCGCAGCAGGGCGCCGGCGGCCCTGCTGCGGCGCCGGCCGCCAATGCCGGCACTGTCGAGCAGGTGGTTGATGCGCTGGCGCTGGGGCGCTGCCTGCACACGGGTGAGCTGGATCACCACCCGCCGCGGACACACTTTTTGCACTTTCAGAGTGGGGGTGAGCAGGTGCAGGCGGCGGCGATTGCCGCCGCACAGGACGATAAAATACGCCCTTTCCCCAAAGCGCAGTTGAATCATTGCCGGCGCGGCACGCGCCAGCATCTGTTCCAGCTCACCGTAACTGCAGCCGACTTTCTCTATCTGCAAGTCCAGGGCCTCAGCACCCAGCTGAAGCCGAGTATCGATATTCTCCACTCCCTGTGCGATGGCACTGCAGCTGGGTGCATCGGGGCACAACCCACAGTGCCGGGCCAGGGTGTGCAGGGCCGTATCCAGTTGCGCAATGGGCCAGCACAGGTCGCGCAGACTGTTATCCACAGATTCAGCGCTCACAGACGCTCTCCACAGGCGCATTCGCCGTTCGGGGGGGATCGGCTTCAGCCTGAGGCGACAATTCCGAGACGCGTCCACCCTGCATGCGCAAGTGACGCCAGTCGCTACTTTTCCAGCAGTCCTGCCACAGGTTTTGCTCCGCCAGCAACAATTGGGCATAGCGCGTACCCCTGCGTTTGCACAACGCCGCCGGTGCGCCATCTTCCACTATGCGACCATCCTCCACCACCAGCACGCGATCAAAATGCTGTGTTTCGGCAATATCGTGGGTTATGCAAAGCAACGTGACGTCCTGCCAGGTATGGCGCACACGCCCGAGCAAGCGCTGGCGCTGGTCGCGGTCCAGTCCGCGAAAGGGCTCATCCAGAATGGCACAGCAGGGTGCTTCGCGACCCAGGGCACGGCCGAGACGCACGCGCTGCCCCTCCCCGCCACTGACCAGGGCACCACTCTCTCCCAGGGCACTTTGCAAGCCGTCTGGCAGCGATGCCAGCAGCTTGAGCAAGTCCGCCTGCTCAAGAATCGGATACAGTGGTGCGTCGGCGGCGTTGCCGTAGTGCAGGTTGTCAAGCAGGCTGTTGTTCCACAGTTGAATAGCGGGATCTACCCAGGCACAGTGCAAACGGAAACGGGCCAGCAGTTCCCCTTGCAGCTCGGCACCGTTTAACAGTACACGCCCCCTGGCTGGCTTGTGCCAGCCCAAAAGCAGCCCTGCCAGGCTGGATTTACCCGCACCGGATGCACCCACAACAGCGACATGTTCGCCTGGGCCTATTTCCAGATTGATGCCGTCGAGAATGGCTCTGCCGCTGGCATTGACTCGAACATCCTCGAAGTGAAAATGCGCGGGGCGCTTCGGGTTAAAAGCGGCGACCTTGTCTGTGGTATCCGAACCACTCTGGTCCTCAGCCGCCTGCAGTGGTTCGAGCGCCCTCAGCAAGGTGGTGCGCTGGCGCGGGTACTCGCGGATTCGCACGGCGATATCCTCGCCCAATGGTGGCAGCGCCAGCACCCAGTATATTAACAGCAGTAGATCGGGGTCCGCCCCGCGGCTGTGGATACAGTAAATAACCAGAGTGGCGGCGAGTGCGCAGTTCACAACCAGTTGCAGGGCCTGACTGTTGAGCTGAAAGCGCAGGAGGGTATAACTGGCCCTGATCCACTCGGAAAGCAAGGCTTCATGTTCCCTTCGCACCGATTCCCCAGCGCCATGGGTACGTATCGGCACAATGCCCAGCAATGCATCCATATAGAACCTGGCCAGGGCACCGGTATGGGTCTGCACTCTCATATTGTGATCATTGAGCACCGGCTGAAACAACAGTGGAATCGCCACCTGTATTACCGCCATCAGTAGTACCAGCGGTGCAGCTGAGGGCACGAGCCAGATAATGCCTGCGGCCGTCGCCAGCAGCATAAAGGCATTGAAGAGGATACCGCCCCCCAGCACCGGCAGTTCCCTGAGTGCGGCAATGCGGTGGCTGCGCTCGGCGGTGTCTGAGGTGGGACGACTGTGAAAAAAGTGCTCCGGTATCTGCGGCAGTGCGGAGAGAAAGCGCTTGCGAAAGCGGGTTTCCAGGTGCCGCCCCAGTACCCGCTGCAGTTTGGCGACCGGAAACTGCAATACCATGACGGTGAGTAAAAACCCCAGCAGCAGAGCCACGCCTCCCATACGCTGCATGCCGGTTGCCAGTTCGCTGTGGATATCGATAAGGCCGCGAAACAGCAGAGCCTCGGTCATCAGGCCGAATACCGCGCCGAGCATCGCCAGCGCAATAATTGCCGGCGCGAACAGGCCGTCCTCCCGAAGTAGATTCCACAGCTGCGGCAGGGGACGCACCGGCGCGACTTGCAGCGCCCTGGCCAGGGATCCGGTGTGCGGCTTGGCTGCATCTGTTTTGCGCACGCCCCTCACTCGCAGGATCACAGCACCGCTGAATTCCACTTGTTCCGGGCACATCTGCAGGCTTTCACCCGCCGCACTGCCCGCTGGGCGACAGGGGCGCACACACCAGTACTGCTCTGGCACCAGGGTGTAGGCGCCAGTGGTATCTGCGTTGAATTCCTCGACCAGCTTCTGCAGCATGCCATTGGTTTCCCCACCAGGTCGCAGGGCACCTGCCGACACCAGTGCGGTCAACATGCGTACTGCTGCATCGAGAAACGCCAGGGTGAGCCATTCACCCGACTCCAGGGATCGGCGACATAACGTCGCCCTGTCCGGCCCGGCAACCTTGAGCCGCTGCATACGTTCGCACAGCGGATCAATAAAATCGGCACCACCAGCCCAGTTGCGCCAATCCTTGGGGGACAGGCTAAAAGTGTGGACATGCAGTTCGTCGAGAAAACGGCGCGCGCTGGGCCAGCGCCTGCCGCTGGCGGGGTCCATCAGTTGCACAATGCCCCCATGGTTACGCCAGGCCACCACAAAATGGGTATTGCCGTTTGGCAGGCGCACCACCACCATTCCCGGTAAATAGCCGGGGGCATTCAACAGCAGGTGATCCTTGGGCACCACCATCTGTACGGCATCCAAACCCAGTTCAACAGCAACCCGCTCCAGGGTATTGATGGAGGTACCGTCCACATCAGTCTGGCAGGCATCGCGCAGATGGCCGTAGTGAACGCGGACTCCGAAACCCTCCAACAGGCATTTAAGGGAAGCGGGGCCACAGTCCATATTGGAAGTCTGGATCACTTCAGGCACAAGCCAGCGGGTGTGCCGATTCACGGCGGTGTCTCCGCTGTGGCCTGACTATTCTGAGGTCTCCCGCTAAGGGCGTCCCCCACCCGCTGCAACAGCAACTGGTAGGGGGTTTTCGTGCCTGTGGCGATTTCAACCCTGGCGGGCAGATCGTGTAACAGTGGTAACTGCGGCGGTACCTTTCCCTGCAGCGAAAGTTGCACAAGAATCCGTTCCTGTTGCACCGCACTGGCGACCCGCTCCACCCGGGCCTGCAACTGGCCGTAGCGTGCCCAGGAAAAGCCATCCAGTTTTACCCGGGCATGTTGACCCGGCCGGATATGGCCGAGCGCCTGAGCCGGCGGGAAGTACGCCTGTATGCCAATACCACCTTCTGCCTGGATAGTGGCAACCTGTTGTCCGGCAGCCAGAACTTCACCCTCGCGAATATCCGCCAGGGATGCGAGGCTGCCGGCGATCGGCGCGCGCAGCTGTTGCTCGCCAGCGGCCAGAGTGCTCTGGCGCATGCGGGTTTCCACTTCAACCAGTTTGCGCTGGATGTCGGCACTGCGCTGTTTCAGCTCACTCACAACCAGTTGATACTCATTGGCAATTTGCTCGCGGCGATCCTCCGCTGCACGGATGTCGGCCTCTGCCGCAAGTGATTGCATCGCCAACTGCTGGTACGTGCGCTTGGCTACAAGATAATCCAGTTCCGAACTCTGCTGCTTTTGCAAAAGCTGCTCGTAACGCTCCGCCACCTCGGCCTGGATCTGCTGGTTGCTCACCTGCAACTGGTGCTGCCCCCGCAGGAGTTTAAGCTGGTCGACAAGGGCTTTATCCTCCTCCGCAAATTTTTTATCCAGCAAACTTTGATCCCGCTCAATAGCGGAGAGTTGTTCAGTGAGTCTCTGCGAAACCCTGGCGTCCCCGTCCAGTTCCAGATCCAGGGCCGAAGTATCCAGTTGTACCAGCAGGTCACCAATTTTCAGGGTATCGCCGAGAGAAGCGGTAATGGCAACAACCCGACCGGCTCTTTGTGTGCTCACTTGTACCGTGTTTTGTGCCTGCTCGAGCCTCGCCGCATCACTGACACTGTAAGTGGTAATGTCCTTGCTGAAAAACCAGATCGCCCAAGCTACCATCAAGAGTATCCCGCAGGTGGACACCAGGGCTAAAGAGTGGATCGTTTCGGAGGCGATGGAGCGGGTCGTGTGAACAAAAGGTGTGGGCAATGCGATTTATCCAATTGGTACCAATTAAGGCGTGTGCAAGTGATGATAGGTTGTTATTCTATGCACAGCCTCAGGCTGTGTACTGCGCAGCCAAATCTAAATCCCCCCTGCTTCATAGTCAAATCCAGGTTAATCTATTGGCAACAAGGGCCGCTGTGCTGCGTTGACTTTCTCACAGGCCCCACTCCCGACTCGCCCTGCTCCTGCATTGGCAATGAGAGAAACCCACAGCATTGACTGTTAACTCTGTCGATGGCAGCTTGTTTTATTTCCACAAATCGGAAATGCGCTAAATCCGGCAAAATGGGCAGACACAAGGCCAATTTATCTCTGTCACCGTACAATAACACTTTGTCATTTTAATAAACGGATCCAATTAAAAAAGTCGTAGTCTCTATCGCCGTATCGGGCCCTGATCACTACTGTAGTATGCAACTTAACATTGAGTACAAGTGCTGGCTGCTGGGGTTTGAACAGAGAGAGCAAAGCGTCGAGAATCCCTGTGGAAAGTGAGAGTCAACGCAGAGAGACGGGCGGGTAAACCCACCCCACAGGAAGGCAATATTTATCTGCGTAAAAATTCCAACATCCATTTGGCAACGACATTTTCATGGATATCGTTTTGCAGGGAGATCTGACCCTTTTCGACCAATGCCTCACCAAAGGCCTCGCGTCGCAATTCCATCAGGCTGTGGGAATAGGGTTTGCTAAATTCCGGATGGGCCTGGAAGCTGAGCATATGATCATCCACCTGCAGCATCGCCATCGGGCAGAATTCACTCGAAGCCAATACCCGGCCGCCTGGAGGCAAGGTTTCCACCTGGTCCTGGTGGGTCACCAGTAAGCTGAATTTAGCCATGGGTTCGGACATCCACGAGGGCGTCTCCTGCATCTCATAGGTATGCACCCCCAATCCCCACCCTTTATCTGATTTACAGGTTTTGCCTCCCAGCGCCTGAGCGATCAGCTGGTGGCCAAAACAAATACCGATCGTGGGCTTCTTGGCTTCATGTAATTTGCGCACAAAGTCCATCAGAGGGGAAATCCAGTCTTTGTGATCATAGACACCAGCCTTGCTTCCGGTTATCAGATAAGCATCCACCTCATCTATTCGATCCGGGTAGTGGCCGTGCTGAACTTCATAGGTAGAAAACGCCAGCGCCGGGTCTTGACTGCGCAGCAGATCGGCGAACATTTCCGGATACTCACCAAACTCGTCCACCAGCTCCTTGCGCACATCGTCGGTCTTTAACACTCCAATCTTCATTATTTCACCGCTGAGTTGACTGCTGAGTGTTGGGATTATGGCATATCCGGGCATGCGGGGTCGTGCCAGTGATCCTCTTGGGCCCTAGGCACACACGCACCTGAAACCGGGACTCCCGGCACCGTTAGCCGACCCGCAGGCATCACTCAGGCGTCATATCCCCTACCCTCGATACTTTCCCGGAAGGCAGCCCGGGACTGTATTTCTCCCGAATGACCAGCCGGCAGCACCTCTACTCCGGCATTCTTACCCGAAAGACTTTTGTGTATGATCGCGAACTTAGAACATTTTTCAGCCAATTATTGGGCTGCCGGACGGCTCGGAAGCCATTAGAGCCCGCATGCAATACAACGATTGAGGACAAACAATGACCACAACGACCTCTCCAAGTGATCGGCAGGATAGCCCTGCGGGGCGCAAAACGCCCTTTACCCGCTTTCTGGATGCCGTGGAATGGCTTGGCAACCTCCTGCCCCACCCCATCACCCTGTTTGCCCTCTTCGCTATAGGCGTGATACTGATAAGCGGCGTGGCCGCCTATTTCGGGCTGTCTGTGGCAGACCCGCGGCCGGTTGGGGCGGCGGGCCGCGACCCCGATGGTGTCATTGAAGTCTTTAACCTGATGAGCGGCGAAGGCCTCAGGATAATCGTGACCAGCCTGGTGCAAAACTTCACCGGTTTTGCCCCTTTGGGCACGGTACTGGTTGCCCTGCTGGGCGTGGGTATTGCCGAGCGCTCCGGTCTGCTCAGCGCTGCTGTGCGCGGGCTGGTACTGCAGGCATCCAAGCGCACTGTGACGGTTATTGTGGTGTTTGCCGGCATCCTCTCCAATACCGCATCCGAACTCGGCTACGTGGTACTGATTCCATTGGCGGCGATGATTTTCCACTCCCTGGGGCGCCACCCGCTCGCCGGGCTGGCGGCCGCTTTTGCCGGTGTTTCCGGCGGCTATAGCGCCAACCTGCTATTGGGCACCGTAGACCCGTTGCTATCGGGTATCACCGAAACCGCGGCCCATATCATAGACCCCTCCTACACGGTGGGCCCGGAAGTGAACTGGTACTTTATGTTTGTGAGCACCTTCCTGATTACCGCCATAGGCAGCTGGGTGACCATGGCAATCGTGGAGCCCAAACTCGGCAAGTACGATCCCGGGGAAGCCTCTGTGGATTTGAGCCAGGACAAACTGGGAACCCTCACCGATGCCGAGAAGCGCGGCTTGAAATACGCCGGCCTTGCCGTTCTGGTCGTATCTGCCTTGTTTGTACTCTCCGTGGCGCCTTCCTGGGGCGTGCTGCGCAACCCGGAAACCGGCGCGGTAGCCGGCTCTCCCTTTCTTAAGGGTATCGTGTCACTCATCCTGGTATTCTTCGCCGTCCCGGGCTTTGTGTACGGTAAAACGGTCGGCACTATGCAGAATGACCGTGATGTAATCGACGCCATGGCCAAAAGCATGAACAGCATGGGCATGTATATTGTACTGGTGTTCTTCGCCGCACAGTTTGTCGCTTTCTTCAAAGTGACCAATCTGGGCACTATTTTCGCAGTGCTGGGTGCGGACGCTCTGCAAAACATCGGCCTGACCGGGCCATTGCTGTTCCTGTTCTTTATCATGATGTGCGGCTTTGTAAACCTGATGCTGGGCAGTGCTTCGGCGCAGTGGGCGGTGACCGCGCCAATTTTTGTACCCATGTTGATGCTCCTGGGTTACGCGCCGGAAGTGATCCAGGCGGCTTACCGCATTGGCGACTCGGTAACCAATATCATCACGCCGATGATGAGCTATTTTGGTCTGATCATCACCTTTGCTGCCCGCTATAAGAAAGACTTGGGTATGGGTACCCTGATCGCCACAATGATTCCCTATTCCATCTTCTTTTTTGTGGGATGGACCGTTCTTTTCTACCTCTGGGTGTTTGTTTTCGGCCTGCCGGTTGGCCCAGGTGCAGCCACCTACTACGCCAGCTAAGTTAAACCCTAGCAAAGCCCGCACCAGCGGGCTTTTTTATTTCACAGGCCTGCATTCACACCCATGCCTTGATACATCACCTGCAGCTGGCGAGTACCCTTAAAATACAAGCATGCTGCGCAATTTCACCGGAATCATAAAAGCCGTATACCGGCAGCACCTGCAGGACAGGGTTTTCCAGGTGGCCGGATTGAGCGAGCCCCACGAACTTACCCCAATCGGATACTGCTGGAGGAGGCCATCCGCGCCGGAATTTGCTCAGGAGAAATCCACTGGCAGGCAAAAGCGGTAAAAAACTTATATTCCTAAATACACAGAGGCCTTAAAACAAAAAAAAAATAACAATGAAATTTAGAAACAATATTCCTTAGAGAATGTTTATAGGGGTATTTTTTTTCATTAGGCGACACTCGTGTATTCCCGATGAGATTTATAGCCTTCAAAAACGTGGAATAAAACAAGTAATATAGTTTCCTGTAAAAAACGTTTAGCGGAGATGGATACGCGGATTATCGCCACTGGCAAAATCTGCCCTGACCTAGCGATCATTATTTTCCGCTCAGGACGAGCATCTTGGTTGCACCCTGACTTGCCCTCATCTCGATGAGAAAAAGAAAGATAGCTATTGCACTCCTTCGCCGGCATAGCGGGGTATCAAAACAGCGCAGGCCTTTGACGGCGAGACTGTCCCAAAACCAGTCACAGTATTGCCAATAGCGACAATTGTTGAATACAACACCGCAATACTCTGGTTGTCAAAAGTCACTGGGCACCGCAAAAACCTGATCGATTCCGCCTGAACACATTCTTCTCATCAGAAAGAATCGGCGACTTTGGTTTTGCGGATGACACACAGGACTCACAGGAAATTGACTCAACAAATAAGAACGACGCTGCTGACAGGCTTCTGCGATCTGGTCAACCGGCTGCACCACAACCCGGAGACACTGTTGACCAGTTCCGGCATCAATCCGCACCAGGTCTCCCGCCAGGCAGGGTACCTCCCCCTGAGTTCAGTCACCACACTACTGCAGAAGACGGCACAACAACTGGACTGTGCTGACTTTGGCCTGCGCCTGGCACACAGCCAGGGAGTGGCCGCACTGTCCTTCCTGAGTCCAGCAGTATTGCAGTCTTTGACTTTGGCGGAATTCCTGAAAGTCACTGTAGATCTGTTGGGCAAGCCACCCCACAGCCTGCGCCTGGCCCTACAGAACAAAGACGACGGGGCCTGTTTCAGCTTTCTCTGCCTGGAGGACCTGCAAGGGTTGACACCGGTGGGAACGCCGTCAGCTCCCGAGCAGTGCCGGGAATTTCTGATGGGCGTTTGCCTGGTTGCCATGCAAACCTTGTGTGGTGATCACTTTCACCTGGAAGCCGTGCATTTGAAAACTCGGCAGCCTCTGCACGGGCGGTACAAAGACTATTTCAAGGCGCCGGTGCATTTTGGCAGTGACAGCGACCGATTCGTACTCAACAGTAACACGCTGCTATTGCCGATAGAGAAATGCAGTACGGACCTGCGCGCACTGTTCAAAGCCCATATCGATGACTTGCTCCAGCAGGGTGAGACAGATCTGCTGGGTCAGGTTGAGCAATTGATTGACTACCTGATGCCACTGAAACGCTGCAGCCTGCAGGAAGTGGCCAACCAGCTGGGTTTGCACAAGCGCACACTGCAGCGCAGGCTGCGTAATCGTGGGCTGGTATTTGAGGATGTATTGGATCGCATACGCCGGGAGCGTGCGCAATATTATTTAAGTGGCAAACAGCCACCCATGTCGCAAATATCCAATATGTTGGGTTACCGTGAGCAGAGCTCTTTCAACCGTGCCTGCGCCCGTTGGTTCAAGACAACGCCAATGCGGGTAAGGCGCAGGTTGCTCGCTGATGCAGCAGCCAGGGCTGTGGCGACCGAATAAGAAGACCACCTGCCACCGCGTGGGCAATCAGGCCAGGCATGTGCAGCGCATCCCGGCTCACTCACCATTCAATACCCTTGCGAGCGGCGAGCCCACTGTCAAATGCATGCTTGTCTGCACGCATCTCGCTGACAGTATCGGCAATCTCCCTGAGGTATTGTTTGGCGCCCCGTCCGGTGATGATCACTGTTTGCTCCCTGGGGCGCTGGGTGATGGCCTGCAGTACCTCCCCCCTGTCCAGCCAGTGATAATTCAGGGCGTAAGTCAATTCATCCAACACCACCAAATAGACATGCTTGTCGCGCAGTGCCACCAGCGCTTTTTCCCAAAGTGCCTGCGCAGCGGTTTTATCTGCCTCGAAATCCTGGGTTTCCCAAGTGAAGTCTGTTCCCATCTGGTACCACTGCAAGGGGCAGAGGTCCTCAGGCAAACGCTGCAGTAAATTCTTTTCCCCGCACTCCCAGGCTCCCTTGATAAACTGCGCCACCACGGTAGGGTAGCCATAGCCCAGCGCACGGGTGACCGTACCCATCGCCGCCGTGGTTTTCCCCTTGCCGTCACCGGTATAGAGAATGACGATACCCCGCGTTTCCAGTGCTTGGGAAACCGCTGCATCGACAATTTTTTTGCGACTCTGCATTCGCTGCCTGTAACGCTCGCGGTTACTGTTTGATTCGGCACACATTGGGAAATCCGCTCGCTATTTACTGGAAAGTGGACTCTGCATCTCAACAGCCACGCAGACTAGGGCATCGGTCACAGGGGAAAAATCCAACTGAGCCCGATAAGGTGCCGGCACGCCTGGTGGTTGGCAATGGCGCCTTATCGGTTATTTTGAAACAGCTGGTACAGAACCCGTTACAGACTGATCTGCACACCCGCATAGACAGCCGCACCGGTAGTATAGTAACCGGCGACCTCGCGATAGCGGCGGTCCAGCAGGTTTTCCCCGCGCAGGCTGATACGCAGATTGGGAGATAGGCGATACACCGCATTCAGGTCCAGCTTGCTGTAGTCTTCCAGGCCCTTTTGGGTGAAACCATCGATGCGGCCCTCCACCCGCTGCCAGTTGACGTTCAGGGTCAGCTTGTCACTGAACCACTGCTGGCTGAAGCCAACATTGCAGACGCGCCGGGGAACACCGCCCCGCTGGGCACCAGTGGTATCCTCTGTATCCAACCAGGTACCGGTGAGGTACCATGCGAGCTTGTTGTTCAGGTCACCGCCAAGAGACAACTCCAGCCCCTCGGATTTACTCTCGCCATCATCCTGGTCATAACGCCAGAAAACAGAATCATAGAAAATGGCATCGGTGATTTCCTGCTCGAAATAGGTCACCTCCACCTGCAGTAATTGTGCCCAGCGGTATTCCAGCCCCAATTCATAGCCCTGGCTGGTTTCAGGACCCAGGGCCTCATTGGTACTGAACTCATACGGGCTGGGCGCGCGATAGCCGGTGCCAAAGCTCGCGCGGTATTTGAGCTGCTGCGCATCGCCGAGGGAAACCGGCAGAGCGGCGGTTACACGCCAGCTGTTGTGATCCTCTGTCTCCAGGCTGTCCCGGCGATACCCCAGTGTGTAGAATACCGTTTCAGCGAAATCACTGTGCCACTCGGTAAACCAACCAGTGCTTTCCAGCACTTCATCCCCGTAAGTGACCCCGACGGATCCGGTAAAATAATTCAGCTGCTCGTATTCTCCGCCCCATAGCAGTTTTCCGCCGGCAAGACGGTTACTGCCGACGTAATTCACCTCGCGAATTTCGCCATTTGTAAAAAAAGGCAGTGCCTCTGGACTGATGCCCTCTTTGCGGTCGATCTCCTGTTGCGACAGGGTGAGCTTATGGTTCCAGGAGGCCGCCTGGTACTGGCCGTTTACGCCGACGATTTCCTGGTCAAACTGGCTCAGACAGTCGTCAGAGGGAGGGAATCCGCAATTATCATATTCCGTTTCCGCATCAGTCCTGCGGTACTGCCCTTCCAGAGAAAGACGCTCACTGAATTGATAGCCGAGACGCACCCGGGTGGTGAGAGTATCGTAACCATCCTCCTCACCGGAGAAATCCGATTCGCGCGCATTAAAGCCACCGGTGGAAAAATCCAGCACATCCAGATCGAAGGACCAGGCATCATGACTGCCACCCAAGCTGACGCCGGTATTGCGTGTGCCGTAGCGCCCGGCTTCTATCGATGCCGTCGCACTCAGCGGTGCAGCGGCCTTCCTGCTGATAATATTGATCACACCACCTGCGCCGGCGCCGTAAAGCATGCCCTGGGGACCGCGCAACACTTCGATCCGGTCTATATCGCTGGCCAGCAGGTGTTGCAGCTGGGCACTCACTTGCACACCGGTAGGATCGGCAATATTCACCCCATCGAGCAGTACCAGGGTGCGGAAACTGCTCTCACCGCGCAGAAACAGCGAGCTGACCTTGCCGGCGCCACCACTATTGGTGGCGGCTACGCCCGGCAAAGTGCGAAGAACATCCATCAGGCTGGAATAGCCGAGCCGTTCGATATCCTCCGCATCCAGGACCGACACGGAAGCGCCCAGCTGGCTTTTGGGCACATCCAGGCGGCTGGCGGTCACATGGATCTCTTCCAGGCCTTTGGCAACGGACATTAGCGGTTGAGCCGCAGCAAACACTGCAGCAGCCATCAAGGTTTTTTTCATTGTGGTTCCCCAATCTCGAAAAGAAAGACGGATTGAGGGAGGGTGCGTGTAATCGGTGTGCAACCCGGGCGGGCACACTGACCAGACAAAGCCCTCCGCTTTATCCTCAAGACCGGATGCGCAGCATCCGGGCGCTCGCAGAGGGCCGGTATCGGGCTTGTCGGCTTTTCCTGAAGAACGCACCGACTGACCGTTGCGGGGGCAGCGCCGGACTCTGTAACAGTGCACATCACCGGACTTCCCGTTTAACCCAGCCAAGTGCGATTCACTGCTGGGCACCCAAAGCGGCGGCAAGTATAGCAGTGCGCTGTGCACATACCGAGCGGCAAATACGCAAAGCAACAGATTGGTTCAGTATGACCCTGCCGCTTTGCACGAGTGGCCCTGTATCGGATGAGAAATCAGTGTCATCATTGAGCTTGGTAGATGGGTTTTCCCGCCAGAACTGAGGTAGAGAAAAGCGCGCAGGAACAATGATCGGCTTTGCCTGGCTTCCTGTGTTTTTGGAGTTGGCATCCAGCGCTGCCGCGCCTACTTATTTTTCCAATAGATCCAGCGGCACAAAATCGGCAATGCCATCACGCCAGCGAAACTCTGAACTGACCCCATAAGCATCGCCAATCTGTGCCGGGGTAAAAACTTCCCGCGGTGCGCCCTGTGCCAATAACCTGCCATCCTGCATCAATACAATACGGTCGCAAAAGCGCGCCGCCAGGCTGAGATCGTGCAGCGCCAGCACCAGCGTTTTACCACCATCTGCAAGGGCGCGGAAATGCTGCATCAGTTGCAACTGGTGGCGGATATCCAGTGCTGTCGTGGGCTCGTCAGCAATCAACAGGGGCGCCTGGCCCACCAACAGGCGGGCCAGCTGCACCCGGCGCAACTCCCCACCGGACAGCTGGGTCACCGGGCGCTCGGCAAAGTCCAGGGCATCCACAAGCAACAGCGCCTGCCGTACCCGCCATTCCCGATCCCGTGGGCGCCCCCAGGGCAACAGCCCCAGTGCCACCATATCCGCAGCACCCAGGCTCCAGGCGGGAGTTTCTGATTGCGGCAGGTAGGCGCCCAGGCGCGCCCGTTCAGTTGCCGAAAACCCTTTGGCAGAGCGCCCGTTCAACTCGATATGTCCGGCGCTGGGAGACAACACACCGGAGAGACACTGCAGCAGGCTGCTTTTACCAGCGCCATTGGGGCCTACCACCGCGGTCAGCTCACGGGGCCTAAACGCGCAGCTGATCTCCGTCAGAACCCGCTTGCGACCGCGCCTGAGCCCAAGCCCCCGACAGGTAATCTCGAGGGGTTCCCCCCGGTTTGAGGCGGCCCCGGTATTCACAGCCATTGCTCCCTGCGCGCACGGACAATCAGCCAGAAAAAGAAAGGCGCACCGATAAAGGCGGTGACTGCGCCAATTCTCAGTTCCTGTGCACCGACAAATTGGATCACCAGGATATCCGCCAGCAACAGCAGCAGCGCCCCGGCCAGTGCGCTGGCCCACAACAGCCGCGCGGGGTCCTGACGCACCAGCGGGCGCACCAGGTGCGGTACCACCAGACCGATAAACCCGATGGTGCCGGCCACTGCCACGGCGGCGCCCACCGCGCTGGCAATCCCAAATAAGATCAGCAGGGGGTAGGCGCGACTCTGAAAGCCCAGGGATGCGGCGCTGTCTTCACCCAGCGCCAGGGCGCGCAGGTAATTGCGCGCAAGGAACAGGCAGACAGCGCCCACCAGTAAAAACGGCAGTGCCAGCCGTAGCTGATCCCAGCCGCGGTTGGCCAGCGAGCCCATCAGCCAGAAAACCACTTCCTGCATCGCGAACAGACTCGGTGCATAGTTCAGGGCCAGGGCGATCAGCGCAGATAAAAATGCATTGATCGCCACCCCCGCCAGTACCAGCCGCCCGGCGCTGGCGCCGTGCCCGGCCAGCAACCACACCGCGCCCACTGCGGTGAAAGCCCCAGCGATGGCCAAAGCCGGCAGTAACCAGCCGGATAGCGAGGCGACGCCGTAATAGAGCAGCAATACCGCCGCCAAGGCTGCGCCACTGGAAACACCGAGCAGGGCCGGTTCCGCCAGCGGGTTGCGCAGCATACCCTGCATGGCGGCGCCCCCCATACCGAGCGCCGCACCCACCAGTACCGCAAGCAGCGCCCGCGGCAGGCGCAGCTGCCACAAAATCACTGCGTCACTGCTCTCGTCTCGCCAGCCCAGGGCCGCCGCCTTGAACAGATCCACAGATACCGGACCACTGGCCAAAGCTCCCAGCAATGCCAGGGGCAGCGCGGCAATTAATAGCGACATTGCAACTTTACGGTGCTTCAACAAGGCTTTTTCTCTTATTCATTAACTGCTGCAACGTATCTACCACCGCCAGTACCGGGCACAGGCTCAACTGCGAGGGCAGGGTGTAGGTGCGGCCGCTGTCGATATAGCGCTGCAAAACCGGGTGGCGCGCTGCCAGGTAGGCCAGTGCGAAATCCTGTTCGCTACCGTAAAACACCAGCAGGTCCGGCTGCAGGGCGATCACTTCCTCCAGGCTGATGCGGCCCAGCTGGTTGACCCCCTGCCTGGCGGCGAGATTGGCAAATCCCGCACGCTCCAACAGCTGGTGTTCCAGCATGCCGCTGCCATAGGTGATGTTGTTGGCGGAGAGAATCACGGCGCTGGCACGGCGCTTCGGCACGGGCTGAGCCAGCAATGTCTGCAGTGCACGCTTCTCTTTTTGCAAAGGTACCAGCGGGCCCAATATGTTTTCCAGTGCCTGCAGCTGTTGCTGCAACTGCTGCAGGCTGTAGGCATCGGGAATGGTGACCACATGCATGCCCAGATCTCGCAGCCGCCGCGCTGCGCGTTGGGCGCCATACTGCCCCACCAAGACCAGATCCGGCTGTAACGGCAGCAATTCCTCGGCGCGGGCGCGATTCAACTGTATGTGCTGCGGTATCGGCCGCGAGCGGTATTGCGCGGCGCCGGACAGCCAGGTGAGAGAAACGATATCCCCAGGCGCCACCCAGTTCAGCAGCACCTGGTCCAGACACAGATTCAAGGAGGCGATGCGCTCGTAGGCTACCGTCTTGCCGCAAACCAGCACGGCGAGTAAGAACAGCATCGAACGGCAACAGCAAAAAAACTTTGCGGGAAAACGCAGCTCCCGTGCACAAAACATCGTCGTATCGCCTCAGCGCATATCGATGGCCGCAAGTGCTTCTGCCAGGGTTTTCACCGGCTGCATCTCCATGCCCTCGATATCATTTTTAAGGCGGTTGGCAGCGGGCACAATGGCCTTGCGAAAACCGTGCTTGGCGGCCTCGCGCAAACGCTCCTGACCGGAGGGCACCGGGCGGATTTCTCCGGACAGGCCCACCTCACCGAACACCATCAGGTCCCTCGGCAGGGGATGGTTGCGAAAGCTGGAAACCACCGCCAGTAGCAGGGTCAGGTCGGCACTCGTCTCTACAACCTTGACGCCACCCACCACATTGATAAACACATCCTGGTCCCCCACCAGCACCCCGCCGTGGCGGTGCAGTACGGCCAGCAGCATATTCAGGCGATTCTGGTCCAACCCTACCGCCACCCGGCGCGGGTTGCCCAGGCTGCTGTCATCCACCAGCGCCTGCAATTCCACCAACAGGGGGCGGGTGCCCTCCCACACGGCGGTCACCACCGAACCAGCCGCCACCTCCTCGGCGCGCTGCAGGAAAATGGCAGAGGGATTGGAAACCTCTTTCAAGCCTTGTTCGGTCATGGCAAACACCCCGAGTTCATTCACTGCCCCAAAGCGGTTTTTATGGGCGCGCAGGGTGCGAAAGCGGGAATCGTGGCTGCCTTCAAGCAGGATGGAGCAGTCGATGATATGCTCCAGCACCTTGGGGCCCGCCAGGCTGCCATCTTTGGTGACATGGCCCACCAGAATCAACGCGGTACCGGTCTGTTTGGCAAAGCGGGTAAGGAAAGCTGCACTTTCGCGCACCTGGGCCACGGACCCCGGTGCCGATTGCACCTCGCTCATGTGCATCACCTGGATCGAATCCACCACCATCACCCGTGGAATGACGGTCTTGGCCACATGGCAGATTCGCTCAACATCGGTCTCGCTGAGCACCTGCAGGGCATCCGTGGGCAGCCCCAGGCGATTGGCGCGCATCGCCACCTGCTGCAGGGATTCCTCACCGGTGATATACAGCGCGGGCATGGCCGCGGCCAGGTGACACAGGGTTTGCAGCAGCACCGTGGATTTACCCGCGCCCGGATGTCCGCCGATCAATACCACCGAGCCGGGCACCAGGCCGCCACCCAGCACCCGGTCCAGCTCCGACGCAGAGGTGGGGATACGCGGTAATTCACTCAGGTCGATTTCCGCGAGTTTCTGCACCTTGCCGCTACCGGCAGCTCCGGCATAACCGCTCTGGGTATCGGTAAAATCGGCCGCCCGACTGTCTCGATACCCCGGCCCCGGGCGCACTTCTGACAGGCTGTTCCAGCTACCACAGCCACTGCACTGCCCTGTCCACTTGGTGTAATCGGCCCCACAGTCATTGCACACATAGGCAGTTTTGCGTTTTGTGGCCAAAGTGTTCTCCCGAAAAGTCGCCCATCAGTTATTTGGCGCACAGTTTACCTCGGACAGGCCACACCTGGGCAGGGCTTGCGCTCAGGAATACTGCACTGCCAAACAATGCTTCCAATGGCAGGTTTTCCCTTATTCCGGGGACTCCACAGGATTGATCCAGATCAATTCGCCGTATTTTCAGCGAGATACTATCCGCCGCGGTCCGTAGCTGCGAGTGGGTGGGTACAGGCAAAACACCGGCAAATTATCAAACAGGAAGTCAATATGTCGTCCATTTCTCTTCGCAGTGCGATATTGGCACTGACTTTCGCTTCAACCTCCGCCCTGGCTGCGAATCACCAGATCCAGATGCTGAATCAGGGCAAAGACGGCATGATGGCTTTTGAACCCGCTTTCCTGGCCGTTGCCCCAGGTGACACCATCACCTTCCTGCCCACCGATATGGCCCATAACACCCACTCGGTATTCTCACCGGTAAACGGGACCAGCTGGAATGGCAGCATGGGCGAGAAAGTGACAGTCACGCTCGATGAAGAGGGCATCTACCTGTACCAGTGTGACCCCCACCTGGCACTCGGAATGGTAGGTGTCATCCAGGTGGGCAATGCCGGCAACCTGGAGGGCGCCAAACAGCATGCTCAAGCCATGAGCGAACACATTGCCGTCAACAAAACGCGGCTGGAACAATACCTCAACCAGGTGAACTAAGCGGAGCCGCGGTGTGGATATTCTATTTGAACAGGGTAATCACCTGGTTGCGCGGTTCTGCGATCTCGTTAAAGCACAACACGGCAGCGATGGCATTCAGGCCAATCAATTCGTGATCCGTCGCGGCACCAAAGGCGCACTGATCGACCCCGGCGGCGATCTTACCTACACACACCTGACGATCGAACTCAGTCGTCACCTGAACCTGAGCGACCTGGAATATATCCTGGCCTCGCACCAGGACCCGGATATTATCGCCTCCCTGCCCCGCTGGATGCTCCACTCCCGCTGTAAAGTGGCCGTATCGAAACTGTGGTCGCGCTTCCTGCCGCACCTGGTTTCCGGTTTTGTGGCCTCCCGTGCCGGCAGCGAGAGATGGCATGATCGCATAGTGCCACTGGATGACCGGGGACAGGTACTGACCTTTGCCGGTAGTGAAATCTGGGCCCTGCCCGCCCACTTTCTGCACTCCTGCGGCAACTTCAGCTTTTATGATCCGGTGAGCCAAATCCTTTTTTCCGGAGATATCGGCGCCTCACTGGGGGGGGAAGAGGGAGAGGTGACCGACTTTGACACCCAGGTACAGTTCATGGAGGGCTTCCATCGGCGTTATATGGGCGGCAATCGGGCCTGCCGCCTGTGGGTGCAGATGGTGCGCGAATTAAACCCCGCAATTATCGTCCCGCAACACGGTGGCTATTTCGTTTCAGAGGCGGTGAAGAAGCGCTTCCTGGACTGGTTTGAGCGGCTGGAGTGCGGGCCGGATCTGCTGCGCCACCAGGACTTCCAGCTGCCGATGAGCAAGGCCTGATTGAGACAATCAACAGTGCACCCGCACGCTTATGGGATGCAAAGTCGCTGTTGTGTCGATCCATCCTGCCCGGCGCTCAACTGGCTCTTCCTTGGCACGGGACAGCCTCTACTTCACAGCGATTTACCCAAACCGCTGAAAGGAAGTGGCTTTGGCTGGTTGGTTGGTTGGGCGGCCCCTTTTCTACCGGAATCACACGCTGATGTGCACTGATTCCACCCATGCACTACAGATCAAGCTGTGGCAGCAGCGTCCGAATCGGACATTGACATCCCCCGGCCGGGTTTACCCCCGTTGATCAGCTATTCACAACCTGGCGTTACCGCACTGACACCACATGAACACAGTGCCGCTCGAGAGGTACCAGACGACCGGAGTTTTCTGCCTGTAGAAACTGATCCAAACAACCTCCTGTGTGCAGAATTCACCACCCCGAAAAGTATGATGCCCATCATGTCTCGGGATGTGCCTGTTGGCTGAATAGCCGCACACAATAGCTGCGAGGGCTCTCATCTACACTATGCAAGGACACCTAACGTACCCCAAGGGGCTTCAATGGCTGAACAAGCCACGGTGAACGTGTTGCAATGTGCCTGTAAGCGGCCATTACTATCATCATGTTTCCGGAAAATATTTCCGCGCGCTGAAATCTTGGAGGCTAGGGCAATCAGCTTCTGAGTGCGCAAGATCGATCAAGCGCAAAAAATGCTGTAAGGTGACAGGGCTTTCCTTTGAAAGATCGAGCCTAGAAAACTGCAATTTATGATGACAGTTATTTTTAATAAAGCTAGAATGTACGAATTGCACACTCTCTTCACAGGCGACCAAAGCTGTAAAATGGCAGGAATAAACTGTTCCACCCGCCCTGCAGACTTCACACTTAAACAAAAGGAGCTATCAATGGAATCCAGACGGCACGGGCTATCCATCGGCATTGAAAGAACGGGAGAGCTTTTTTTCCTGTCCTTAAAAGCTCAGGGAAAACTGACCCACCAGGATTATGAAACCATAACCCCAATGATTGATTCAGCCCTGAAAGAGGTCAAAGACCCCAAAGTCAAAGTCTTCCTTGATGGCACAGAGCTCGAGGGCTGGGAGCCAAGAGCGGCATGGGATGATTTCAAGTTGGGACTCAAACACGGCAATGAATTTCAAAAAATCGCCATTTATGGAAATAAAAAATGGCAGGAGGTCGCGGCGAAACTAAGCCACTGGTTTATCTCAGGTGAGGCGAAATATTTTGAGGATGAGAGCGAAGCCATGCGTTGGCTGAGCGAATAATATAGCCAAAGTATTGACGTCAAGCCCCGCTTGACGTCACCCTTTCTGCACCCGATTGATACCCACCAGTCTCCCGATACCGGCCATATTTTCCATACCCGTCAATAAGCAGGCGTTACAGGATTCCACCCAACCTATCTATGACAAGCCAGGTGCTGAGCAAAAGCCATTTCCGATGACGATTCTCGCAAAATTGGTGTCGAGGGAAATGTAAAAAGCCCTGGAAGCAGCTTGTGAGATACCCTTGAACTCTCTTATTCACTGGGAAAACAGGTCTTAAAGTGGCACAAACAAACTTCTACCGGCAAACCGGTTGCGCTGCCAGTGACGGGATACAAATGGAATCAACAGGAAAGCTCACTATCAGGGTTGTCTTGGCGGGTCCTCTCAATACAGTTCAAGTCACATCCCGAGAAATTTTAACCCCGGTTAGCTTATTGACTGACAGGAAGCTTTATAGTAATAATTGCTGTAGAAAGTTTACCTTTGGAAGGTTGATTCATCCAACAACATTTCACCAATACGGAACCTACGCGCCAAAGATAGAACATTTAAAAGAAAAACAAGTTCATGTAAAAAACCCTGAGCCAGCACAGGCAAAATGCACCACTGTCTCTGGCATTACCCCATAGAAATAACACCTTCCTGGAATCCTTCATGAAAAAAGCCTGCCTGCTTGCTACATTTTATTTCTTGATATCCTGCGCCTCTACCGAGTTGATTTCCGGTGCCGAACAAGTGCGCTTTACCAAAAGCATACCCGATGCGGATGAATACGAATATATTACTGATGTGTCCTGCAGTTATACGGGGAGCTTCAGCTCAATTTTGGAGATTATTAAAAGCTGCCGCAACGACATGAAAAATCAGGCTGCCCAGCAATCCGGCACCCTGGTATTTATTGAAAATGAGCAAATGGGATCAGGGAGTTGCTTAAAATGCATCTACATGGTTGGATCAGCGTACAGGAAAAAGCAACCCGGTCTCTAGCGATAAAACTCGTCAAGGTGTTCTTTCGGCAGTCAAAAAACTCAACAGCATTCTGACATAAAGCCTGCGGATATTCACCGAGCGAACCAGCGCTCAGGAGAAGATCAGTAAAAAACGACTCACCTGTGCAAGCCCGGCAAGGTGAGTGGGCTTCTGAATGGTAACCGTTAAATCAAACAGTTATACTCAAAGCCGGCCAGGGACAGCTGAAAGCGGCGAGGATGGCCCAATTAAAAAAACCTCAATCCCTAAAGGCACTCCAGGCGGTCTCTGACCGGACCTGCTCACTGCCAGGCGGCAGCGTGGTTTTATTGCCGGAACACTGCCGTGTACTCTGAAAGCTTGGGAAAGAAGATATGCAATTGACTCAACCGCGTTTCGCGCTGAAGCTCCTGCTGTCAGCTTTTTTTCTGACCCCCGACTCCGCGCTTACGAACACTGAAGAGGGGTATATTGCCGGTCATGGCGCCTTAGAGGTTTTTAATGCCCCGGGATTTATGCTGACCCCGACATGGGTACAGGTCTGGGTGTGCTTTCTGGCAATCACATTTATTGTAGGATTCTACTACGCCAGGAAACATCCGCTGGCCAGGTGGACCTCGGGTGGTTTTATCCTGTCAACGGCAGGCGGGTCTATGTCTTTTGCGCTGTTGGGACTGCCTTTCCTGGGCGGCTCCATCGCAATAATGCATATTCTCTGCTGGTTGCCGGGGCTGGTGCTTCTACTCATACACCGGCCATTTCTGGATACCAAGGAACCGGCCGGATTCCGAATCTGGGCGGGCACAATCACCGGAGTCATCCTGTTTTCTTTTATCTTTGATATCAGGGATGCAGCGATTTATATCGGTCATCTCAATGGTACGGGTTGAAAAATCCACACTCGGGATTCTTTAAAGAAACGGACAATATCGGCCCGCTCAATATCCTTTACAAGCGTTAGTTAGGGTCACTTTAAACTGGGCAATAATTTCACCGCGACAGATTACAAAGCGTATTAAGGCTCCACCACCAGTACCCCCCGGTACATTTGCATCTGGCAGGTAAAAGGATACTCACCCGGCGCACTCACTGGAATTTCTACGATAGTCTCCTTGTTGAGAGCCAGTTCCGCGCTGATTTCCAGGTCCGGGAAAAGCACCCACTCTGAACAGGGGCTGGGATCTTTGCGATAAAAATGCAAGGTGGTGGGGCGGTCTGCGGGTATACGGATACGATCCGGTTCATAGACACCGTCTTTGACCAGAATACACAGTTTCCCACCCCCGGCGACCCCTTTGCCCGCTTTATACTTTGGGCCCAGCCAGAACCACCAGATAATCCAGGCAATCAGCAAAAGGCCCGTGGCATTTACCAATAATACTTCCATCAATGTGGCTCCGAGGGTTTGAACAGGCGCAATCGATTGGCGTTTGTGACCACTGTGAGGGACGACAATGCCATCGCGGCTCCGGCAACGATCGGGCTGAGAAGCATGCCGGTGAGCGGATAAATAATACCGGCGGCAACGGGGATGCCGAGGGTATTATAAATAAATGCCCCAAACAGGTTCTGCTTGATATTGCGCAGAGTTGCTCGCGAGAGTTCCACGGCATTGGCCACCCCGTGCAGGGAAGAGCGCATCAGGGTGACATCGGCACTTTCGATGGCCACGTCGGTGCCGGCACCAATTGCAAAACCCACATCGGCGCGGGCCAGGGCCGGGGCATCGTTAATGCCGTCTCCCACCATCCCCACGCGGTCGCCGCCCTGTTGCAGCTGCGCAACAATCCGCTCCTTGTCTTCAGGCAAAAGCTCCGCATGCACCTTGTTAATTTTCAGGCGTTTGGCGACAGCCTCGGCACTGGCCCGGTTGTCACCGGTCAACATTTCGATACGCAGGCCCAGTCTGCGCAGGCGCCCGATGGCTGCCTCGGCATCGTCCCGGACGGGATCGGCAACGGCGACCACCCCCTTCAACTCACCGTCCACGGCCGCGTATATAATGCTGCGCCCGCCCTCTGCCAACTGGTCGGCGCGGGCCTGCCAGGTGCCCATGGGAATGTTTTCCCGCTGTATTAATTTGGTGTTGCCCAGCACTACACGCCTGCCCGCAACGGTGCCGCTGACCCCATGGGCAGTGATTGCTTCGAAATCACTCAGTGGTTGCAGATCCAGCTTTCTCTTGTGGGCTTCACTGACGATGGCTTCTGCCAGAGGATGCTCAGAGCCCTGTTCCAGGCTTGCGAGCCACTGCAACAGGGCATCGCTGTCACCATCCGTCTCGATATCGGTCAGGCGGGGCGATCCCTCGGTAAGGGTTCCGGTTTTATCCACAACCAGCACATCCAGGTTGCAGGATTGCTGCAGCGCCTTGCCATTGCGGACCAGCACACCGTATTCGGCCCCCTTGCCCACCCCCACCATAACCGACATCGGTGTGGCCAGCCCGAGCGCGCAGGGGCAGGCGATGATGAGCACAGAGGTGAGCACCACCAGCATATGTGCGGCGCGGGGTTCGGGGCCCGCATTGAACCAGATCAGTGCCGCCAGCACGGCGATCACCATGACAACCGGTACAAAGATCGCAGAAATCTTATCCGCCAGACGTGCAATGGGGACCCGGGAACCCTGGGCATTTTTGACCATCTCAATAATCTGCGCGAGACGGGTCTCGTCGCCGACCTTATCCGCGCGAAACAGCAGGCTGCCGTTCTTGTTCAGGGTGCCCGCTACCAGGCTGTCGCCGGTGCTTTTCTTTTCCGGCACCGGTTCCCCGGTGAGCATGGACTCGTCTACCCGGCTGCTTCCCTCGATCACCTCACCATCCACCGGGATTTTTTCCCCGGGGCGCACACGCAACCGGTCCCCCACCTGTACCTGCTCAATAGGAATATCCACCTCTTTGCCGTCGCGCAATACCCGCGCCGAGGTGTCCTGCAGTTGCAGTAACTTTTCCACCGCCGCATTGGTGCGCCCACGGGCCCGTACTTCCAGGGCCTGCCCAAGGCTGATCAGGCCGATAATCATGGCACTGGCTTCAAAGTACACGTGGCGCGCCGACTCCGGCAGTAACTGGGGCAACACGACCACCCCCATGGAAAACAGCCAGGCCACACCGGTACCGAGCGCCACCAGAGTGTCCATTGTGGCACTGTGGTGGCGCAGCGCCTTCCAGGCACCACTGAAAAAATGCCCGCCACAAACAATCAGCACCGCCAGAGTGATCAGCCCTATTGCACCCCAGACAAGCTGATCTGTGAGGGTGTTCACCGATACCTTGTCGGTAATCAAACCCCAGGCCATGAGTGGCACACCCACAAGCAGGGCAAAAGCTGAGCGCCACAAAAGCTGGTGGTAGTGGAGCATCTCATCCTTGTGCTGTTGGGCGCGCAGCTCACGCTCGCTCTGTTTTGCAACCCCGGCGTCATAACCCGCCGAACGCACCGCCTCTATGCATGCCTGGGCCTCGGCTTCACCGCACACGGTCAGTGTCTTTCCGGCAAGGTTGACACGGGCATCGCGCACTCCCTGCACCCGCTGCAGGGCAGTTTCAATTTTGTGCACACAGCCGGCACACGTGACGCCATACAGGCGGAAGACTCTTGGTGCTGGCTGTTGCTCTTTGGTCATATTGCGCTCCCGCCTGATCGTTTCCCGCGACAACCCGGTATCCTCACCCTTTGCGCAAAGTGCCCTCTGCACCAGGGTTTTAGGTGCGTCGCTTCAAGCAACTTGGTCAGGCCCCGGAAAGCCCACTGAATTGCCCGGTTAATGGTAACACTGTGACCTCGCCCATAGTCAGCTTAGTGACTGCAGCAACTCTTCCGTGCCAGAACTACAGACCCGCCGCAATCGCTGCGCAAGCCCATCGCCGGAGTGTTATTATCACGCCATGAGACACCCCCTGCTCCCGGAAAGACCCCTATGTATCTCCCCCGCCCTGGCGGCTACTGTCGGCCTCGAGGAAGCGGTATTGCTCACTGCGCTCAGCGACCTGCTGCCCTTCCTGCCCCAACAACCTCACGGGGGGCGGGACTGGTATACGGCAGAGGGAGAACAACTGTACCTGCTGGTCCCCTTCTGGCAGGCGGCGGATATCCAGCGGGTGGCCACCAGCCTGCGCAACCAGGGGGCCCTGCTACTGGGCGCGGCCCCCTTCGGCAGCAGCGAGATCCTCAAGTTTGCCCTGCCCACAGAACAGAATCGCCCCGCCCCGGCGCCACAGATACCCGCCAACCGCAGTGCCAACACCATTGCGCCCAACTGGCAACCCGATGCAGAGACCCTGTTGCGCATCGGCCAGTTGGGGATTCCGGAGCACTTTGTGCGGGAACAATTACCGGAATTCGTCACTTACTGGCGCGAACGGGGCGAGTCCCGGCACTCTTTCGGCGCCCTTTTCCTGCGCCACATCAAGGGGAAGTGGGAGACCTTCCGCGCTACCGCCCAGCGCAAGCGGGCCCTGCCCGACAGCTGGCAGCCAAATAGCGACACCCTGCGCAAATTGGCCGATGAAGGTGTCCCCAGCACCTTTGTCAACCGCGCTCTGCAACGTTTTCTGGATTACCACCGCTCCAGCGGCAAGCAATCCATTTCCTGGGACCTGGAATTCAATGACTGGGTCATGGAAGACTGGGAGAAACAGGAAACACCATTTATCGAAAAGCGCAAACCCACCGCCATGTGCCGCGACTGGCAACCCAGCGAGCACACCTGGGAGCAACTGCAGCGCCTGGCCATCAATCCGCGTTTCTGCGCAGAATTACTGCCGGAATTTATCTATCAGTGGCTGGAGCGCGGCGGACACAGCGCGCGCTGGGGCGAATTGTTTATTGAATACGCCCGCGAGGAATGGGCCTATTACTGCCAGGGTATCGATAAGAATCCCGTCGCCAAACCCATTGCGCGCAACTGGCAGCCAGGGGACGACTGCCTCAATCACCTGGTGAACCAGTGCGAGATAGAGCGCGACTTCGCCCTGTCCCTGGTTGCGGAATTTATTATTTACTGGCGCGGCCAGAACGCCGCGCGCAAGAGCTGGGACGCCGTCTTTGTGCGTCACGCACGCCACCAATGGGCGGAGCGCAACAAGTTGGCAATTGGAGACTCCTATGGCAAGCGGCAAGACCCCCACAACAGCGCAAACCAGCGCACCCGCGACCGCCCAATCGGCGACATCCTCACAGACACAAACTGGTGATACCGGGGACCAGCTACTGCTGAATGAAAAGAAGCGTGCGATCAACGAGGTTTTCGCACTCTTCAAGCTGAACTACCACAACCAGTTCAGCGCGGCGTTTCCTGATACCGAAACGCTGCACCACGCCAAGCGCCTGTGGCTGGAAGCGCTCGCCGCCTTTGCCCCCCAGAAGATTATGCAGGGCGCGAAACGCGCTATTCTTCACAGTGAGTACCTTCCCACAATACACAAAATGCTGCTGCTGTGTACCGCTGGAGAAAGCGGATTTCCGGATACCCGCGCCGCCTATCGCGAAGCCTGCAACGCACCCAGCCCGAAAACCAACCACACCTGGAGCCACCCGGCGGTGTATTATGCAGGGCGCGAGGCCAATTGGTTTTTCCTCGCCAACAATCCGGAGTCAGTGGCCTATCCGGTCTTTGCCGACCACTACCGCAAACTCTGTGCGCGGGTACTGGAAGGGGAAAAGCTCACCACCCCGGAGCCCCTGAAGCTGGAACAGAACCCCGGCAAGCCACTGTCGAAACGGCAGAATGCCCGCAAGCTGGCCGAGCTGCGCAGGGAACTCGGGCTTTAACCCCCTTGCTCCGCGCCATCGGTGAAGCTGCCGGCCTGTACTTTTGCGGTACCCCGGGAACAGACAGACGCGACGGTTCAAACAGCCCTGAAGACGCACTGGCCTACACCGCACCCGGGCACTGCAGAGCAATACGGTAGGGTAACCGGCTTCAGTGTTCGGAATCTGGCAGCTCGAGCGCTTTACGAATATCCTGCCAGGATACCAGTTTGAAATTCTGAGCCGCATCGGGCATACGGTTACGGCCGTCCTGAACAACCAACAACCCCTGGGGATATTCGGCACCCAGATTGGCGCTGGTCACTGCCAGGCCATCGGTTTCCGAGCTGGCATCGACACCGGCATGGAGATTCAGGCCCAGGCGGAAATTGCCAATAAACGCACTGCCATCGCGACTGTACAGTGCATAGCTGTCATTGCCCTGGCTGGAAACAACCAGGTAGCCGCTATCGCCCGCCCGGTATAATCCCAGGCCCTCTACATCGGCAACCAGGTGTTCACCGTCCGCTTCCGCCACCAACTGCGGTGGCGCACCACCGGCATCAAAGGCGCCCAGGTCCAGCCGCCATACCCCGAGGTCCTCCTCGCCAAAAAACAACCGTGCGTTTTCGTCGTCCACCACGCAGCCTTCCACCTGGCTGCCTACCTCCAGTCGAGCAATCTCGTGCAGTTGCCAGTTTCGACCTGTATCGGGCACCTGGATCTTCATCTGGTGCAGGGCTCCCGCTTTATCGGAAACCCAGGCCAGGAGATCATTGCCATCCCGATAAAGACAGAGGCCATAGGGATCCTGCAGGGTGACTGTGCGCAGACCCAGGTGTTCCACCTGCCCGTCTCTGCCAATGGCGAACAGATCGACGCCCGGTGTTGAGCGGTTGGATGCCGCGGCGAGGGCACGATAGTGGGGGTGCCTGATAGCGCGTATATCCACGTTGTTCACGCGCCCTACGGCAAAGTGCTGAACAAGCCCACCGGATAAATCGTAGACATTCAAGCCCCTTTTTTTATCGGTGCCAAAAATCAGGCTGTTTTCCGGCGCTTCGGGGTTGACCCAGATTGCCGGATCATCGGCGGCATCACCGGCGGATACCACGGGCTGTGTCTGGGCCCGAGCGGGAATACGCGCAACGGCAGCACTGGTTTCCGAGGGCGCATCCTGCAGCCCCGATAGCGGCGGCGATACATCAAAATACAACAGGGCATCGCGGTCGCTGTCCAGCGCCAGCAGTGATCCATCCAACAGCGCCGGAGAAATCGGGTTGTGTGGTTGCGCAATGCGGAGACGCCACTGGGGTCCGCCTTGCGCGGCCTGCAGGGCGTAGCGCTGCAATTGATCTCCTGCAGCCAGCCACACATGGCTGCCGGCAGGCTCTACCCACAAGCCGCCAAACGCCTCACCAAGCTGCGCCGCCGTGATCAATAACTTGCGCTCCTCATCCTTTTCAGCATCGGCATTCAGGGTGATCACCCCAAGGGGAGGCTGGGATACCAGTAAGCGCTGGGTAACCAGATCCACCGCGCAGGCATTGACCTGCTCACCGAAGTACAGAGGGCGCACCTCAATGAATTTCCACTCTCGGGCACCGGGCTTGATCAGGTACTCGTGCCCAAGACCGTCTTCTCCGATCGCGAACAGATGGGTGTGATTGTTCTGGCGGGAAAAACACAGAGCACCTTGCGGGGACAAGCCAGAGCGGCCGCCCAGGTATTGGATCTCCGGGCCTTCGCCGGGGGAGGGCTGGCGTATCCTGTACAGCCTTATTTGTGCCTGTGCATCGCTGTAGGCGGCCACCAGTACACTGCCATCTGCTTGTTCCTGTGCGGCCAGTTGTTCCAGGCTGCCCGCTTGTACCGCCAGGGTATCGCCACGTCCATCCAACAGCAGCAGCCCACGGCGCTCACTGGCCAAGAGCAGGCGTTGCCGGCCGTCAAGCCATACCGGCACCATCTGCTCCGCCTCAATCGCACCGAGCGCAATTTCCTGCCTCGGCAGCTTTTTCTCCCCCTGAAAAGGGGTTTCGGGTGTACCGTCACAACCGCTCAAAAGGGCGCTCAGCAGTATACCTGCAGTACAAAAACACGTTCTTTTCATATCAGACATCAAATTAATAAAAGCGAAACAATAAAATTCCAACCGGCTCTCCTACACAAGCCGGCTTCAAGCCCTGGTGATCGCTGAGATCGCCAGCAAAAATGCACCGGGACCTAAAACGACTGGCGGGCAGAGCCCAAATTCCCAGTTGGATCAATAAAAACCGCGATAGCTGAGACCCAGGGCATAGGTGGGGCCGTACTCTTCATACTGCCCGTTGAAACCACCACTGTGCACATAATAGGGTTCATCGGTGAGATTCACCCCGGTGAAAGTCAGCTGCAAGCCATTTTCGAAACGATAGCGGGCGGAGAAATCCAGCTGCAGGTGATCGTCCTCATAGCGATCACCGGCTGCATCTTCAAGATCCACTTCCAACAGGCGTTCTCCGCGGAAAGCGGCGGACAAACGCAGACTGAATGCATCGCGCTCGTAGCCCACAACAAAATTACCCACCACATCTGCCTGGGATGGCAGGGAGATGCTGTCACTGCGCTGTCTGTCTGCCCCCAGGCCGAGGCGCGCGTGAGAATCCGTTAAGGTAGCGTTGGCCCGCAGCAAAAAGCCACTGTCAAAGCCCCTGGTCCAGGCCAGCTCAACACCGCCGATGCGGGCGCTGTCGCCATTGATGGGCTGCAGAACTTCCGCTTCCTCCACCGGCAGGGTCCCCACATACTGGCTGAAATCCGCCGTGCTGGACACATCGGACAGGACAATAAAATGGTCTATTTGCTTGTGAAACAGACCTACGGAAAACATGCCCAACTGATCGGCGTAGTACTCGGCGGAGAAATCCAGATTGCGGGATTGGTAAGGTTGCAGGCCGGGATTGCCCGCTTCCACCTTCAACTCACCCTCATCGTACTCGATTTCGGCTGGGGAGGGGTTCAGGTAGCCAAACGAGGGCCGCGACAGCGACTCGCTATAAGCCGCGCGAAGAACGATATTGTCGTTGTAATCGAACCTGAAATTGACACTGGGGAAAAACAATCCGTAATCGCGCCGGTAATCGACCGCACTGGCATACACCCCTTCAGCGATAGGCTCGGCCTGGGGAATGGGCTCCTCCGACTCGACCACCCGCACACCTTCGGCAGTGAAGTCTGTATACTCATAACGCACTCCGAAAACCCATTGGGATCGCTGCAAATCCACCGTATTCATGACATAGAGCGCACTGATATCCTCCCACATGGTGTAATCGCGTGCAGAAGACAACGCAGTTTCGGCTTCATCCAGCGCAAAGTCGGCGAGATTGTTGTTGATAAAACGATTGAGGCTGCCGGCATTGATGCCCGGACCAAATGTATCCAGATGGTAATCAATGTTGTTGCGGGCAAAGTCAGCCAGGGTGTAATCGCCTGCGAAACCTTCGTAAATAGTTGCGTTCAAATCCCCTTGTTTTTTCCGCTGGCGCTCGTGCAGGCCAAATTGTATGGTGGACGGATTACCGGCCCATTCAAATTCGCGACTAAAATCCAGGCGCAGGCTCAGTTCTCCGTCCTCGGTGTCATTGTCCTCAATGACCAGTTCATCCAACTGGTAGCTGGCCGGGTCCAACACTTTTTCCAGCCCTTTACTGTCCACGGCCATACGCGGGGTTTTACCGGCTTCCACGTACCCCAGACGCAAGGGCTCCAGAACGAAAGTGGTATCGCGGCGATGGGGTTCGGTTTCCTCTGCGTGAGAGTACCCCAGGGCAAAAGAGAAATTCCAAAGGTCAAAATAGTGTTCACCACCGAAAACCACAGAGAGAATTTCCTGTTGTTCCCGACGATCCTTGAGGGATTTTTCCAGCGCTGCCTCTTCCCACTCTGCCGAATTATCCGAGATACTTTCCGGCACATCCCGTTGCGCATCCAGTTTCCAGGAATTGCGCTGGCGAATCTCTTCATCTGCAAAGTCTGAATAGAGGCTGTGCAGGTAGAGGCTGGCATCGCTGCCGAGATCCAAATCAAAATTGGCCGCAATGCCGGTACGTTCACGTGTGATAGTGTAATCGCGCTGTTCAATCTCTCTGGCACCAATCCCGGTGCTGCCGTCCACGGCGGTAAAATGCTCCCAGCGACCATCGGTTTCGATATTCTCCGAACCGAAATGGCGTTTCTGATGACTGGCGGCCAGGGCCACACCCAATCTCCTGTCACCAGACAAGGCAAATACATGGGTCATGCTCGCGGCAAGTTTGGGACTGTTTTCTTCCTGAAGACTGCTGTAGCTGTTCTCTGCACTGAATTTGTATTGGCTGTCATCGTAATCCAGGGCATTGAGGCTCTTGATTTCGATGGCCCCTCCAATCGAATCGGCGCTCATATCCGGGGTCAGGGTCTTGAAGACTTCCAGGCTGGCGAGCAGATCCGAGGGGATAACATCCAGGGCCACCGCACGACTGTCCGTTTCTGGTGCCGGCAGGCTTATCCCATTGATCGTCGAGGCATTCAGGTTGGGGTCTATTCCGCGCACACCCACAAAGCGCCCTTCGCCTTGGTCGCGGGCAATAAACACGCCGGGCATTCTCTGCAGTGCCTCGGTCACATTGGCATCCGGCAGTTCCCCGATCGCATCGGAGGTCTGTACCGCCACCACTTTGTTGGCGTTGCGCTGGCGCTCCAGATCACTGCGTGCATTGCTGGCCTGGGCGGTGACCACTACCGTCTCCATGGCCTGTGGCCCGTCTTGCTGCGCAACCGCACCTGTTGTATGCATGGCCACAGCGAGCGCCATCAAAGGCATATCCAGCCGCCGCAAACACTGGCTGTTATCTTTCATCACATCCCCACTCCCGTTTTGCCGGTGGCGTCTTTTAGCGCAGCGCAGAGTAAGTGGTGACTATGACTGTTGCGTGACGTTTTTTTTAAGGTGTCATTAATCTTTCAAAATTGACCGCTAATCTCCCTATGGAAACCTGAAGCCTTTGTGGATCAGCTCTGGCCATGACACGGGCACAACCACCCGGTGTCCGGCCTGTCAAACCGTACCGCAGAGATTCACCAAGGCGGTTGATCGCACCTATCAACGCCCTCTACCGGAGCAGAATGTGAGCCACCACCCCAAACACCCCCCTCGACGCACCCTGCTGAAAGCCCTGGGTACCACAGCAGCTGCCGGAGCCGCCGGCAAACTCATGCTGTTGCCCGGCTGCAGCAGCGAGGAGAAAAAAAACCACAGGGAGAACCTCTCTTTTACGGAAATTCCCCACGCCCTGGATTCGCAACATCACCTGCCAGAGGGATACCGCGCCGACCTGCTACTGCGCTGGGGAGACCCCATCACCGAGACGGATATCCCTTTTCACCCGGAAAAGCTGGACAGCAAAAGCCAGCAGCAGCGCTTTGGCTACAACAATGACTTTATCGCTTTTATGCCCCTGGCCCCGAATGCCCCCCCGAACCGGGGGGATATGCACGCCCGCAGCCGCAACAGCACGCGCGGGCTGTTGTGTGTAAATCACGAATACACCCAACCCCACCTGATGTTTCCCGGCTACAATGATGAATTCAGTGCCACTCGCGGTGTCAGTGGCGCCCATGTAGCGGTGGAGCAGGCCGCCTGTGGTCACTCGGTTGTGGAAATCGAACGCGGCCCGGATGGCTGGCAGATACACTTAGACAGCCCCTACAACCGGCGGATTACCGCAGCCACAGCGATGGAAATCCGCGGCCCGGCTGCCGGAGACAGGCGACTGCGCACGGCAGAAGACCCCACAGGCAGACGGGTGCTGGGCACCATCGGCAACTGCGCGGGCGGCAAAACCCCCTGGGGGACAGTACTGATCGCGGAAGAGGGATTTGGCAGTGCCTTTCAAGGGGACCCCGAAAAAATAGAAGACCCCCGCGAGGCGCGCAATCATCACAACTTTGGTATCGCCCCCTCGAACCGCAACTGGGGAAACTATGATCGCCGCTTCGATATCCAGGTGGAGCCCAACGAACCCAACCGCTTTGGCTGGATGGTGGAATACGACCCTTACAATCCAGCATCCAGGCCACGCAAGCTCACGGCCCTGGGGCGTTTTGAGCACGAGGGATTTACCCTGGTGTGCAAGCCTGGCCAGGCGGTGGTGGCCTACGGTGGCGACGATGACGAACACCAGTTCGTGTACCGTTTTATCTCCCGGGGCATTTATCGACCCGAGGACAATGTCGGCAACAGGGAACTGCTGACCGAAGGCACACTCTATGCTGCAAGGTTTGCAGACAATGGCCAGGGGGAATGGCTGGCTTTGCGCTACGGACAGGGGCCGCTCACGGAAGAGCACGGATTTCGCAACCAGGCCGATGTTCTGATCGACGCGCGCCGCGCCGCTGCTCTACTGGGCGCCACCCCCATGGATCGCCCCGAGGACGTGGAGACCAACCCCCATAATGACTGCACCTACGTAATGCTGACCAAAAACAAACAGCGCCGCAAGAACGATATCGATGCCGCCAACCCCCGTGCGCACAACACCCGCGGCCACGTCCTGGAAATTGCACCGCCGGGCACCAGCGGCAACCGCGACCACACCAGCGATGACTTCCGGTGGCAGCTCTTTCTGCTCGGGGGGGATCCCAATGCCGGGGACCCCGCCGAGCGGGGCGCCTATGGCCAGCAGTCCAGTGACAGTATCTCCCCCCACGGCTGGTTTGCCAATCCGGACAATGTCGCCTTCGACCCGCGCGGCAATATGTGGATAGCCACCGATGGTTGCGAGCGCTTCGGTTTTCACGACGGTCTCTGGGCCATGGCCACCGAGGGTCCCCTGCGCGCCGCGCCAAAGCACTTTTTCGGATGCCCCCAGGGTGCCGAAGTCTGCGGCCCGGAATTTACACCCGATGGCAAAACCCTGTTTGTATCTGTACAACACCCCGCGCAAGGGCGCAGTTCCACCTATGACAACCCCCTGCACCGCTGGCCGGATAACAACCCGAAACTGCCGCCACGCCCATCGGTACTGGCCATCTACCGGGTCGATGGCAAGACAGTGGGCAGTTAAGACCCCGCTAAGGGCTGAGGCAGTGAGTGTCTGCACACGGGTGAGGGAATAAACGCGTTCCCGCAGGGCGCTTTTCCTACAGGACTAATCCCCCTGTGTACTGGTGGCCAGTCCAGTGCGCGAGAATGGTTGTTTGAGTCGGCAATGCACGACAGGTCCCGGAACCCGATGCACCGGCGCGCAGCCAACCGGGACCGGCCTGCAGATCAGATTGAAAAGAACTGCTGGATTCCCAGCAGTATGTTCGTTGTTGCCACCGAGGCCAAAATAAGCCCCATGACCCGACTGACAATACTGGCACCGGCAGGCCCAATAAAGCGGTAAATCCATTTCGCCATCAGTATAAGCGCCAGCACGATCAGCAATACCGCCAGCATTGCCGACGCAGCTTTCAACTGATGCATCACATTGAAGCGGTGATTATCTGTCAGCACAACGGCGGCGAGCATTGCCCCGGGTGAGGCAATGGAGGGCACTGCCAGAGGGAATACGGCCGTTTCATGGCCCTCCCGCACAAATTCCACCTCCTTTTCGGGCTTGCTGTCACCAAAAATCATAGTGAGGGCAAACAGGAACAGCACTGTGCCACCGGCAACCTCAAAAGCGGACAGCGGCACCCCCATGGCCTCCAGCAGAAACTGGCCCGCAACCAAAAAGAACAGCAGGAGAGCGGTGGCAATCAGCACTGCCAGGTAGGCAATCCTGCGCTTTTTCCACTCCGCATGACCGGCAGTCACCGCAATAAAAACCGGCAGTGTACCCACAGGGTCAATCACTGCGAAGAAAATGACAAAACAGTTGATCCAATCGTTCAATAATCACCCCGGTCAGCCGTGCTACTATCCTTGCGCACTCCAGCACAGATTGCAGGCCGGCATCAGATCCTGAAGCGCAGCAGCACGAAATTGCGCCAGTAGGACAGCAGCGGCCACCACACCAATCCGAGAAGACGGGCTTGACTGCCGAATGGAAACCCTGTGCCCCAGAATCAAAGTCTAGTGTATGACCAACCACTCCCCGACCGCCCGTCGCATCGCGAAAACCATCCTGAATGGCTTCGATGCGTATTTTGCAGATTTTCAGAACATCACTCTGGGCGCCAAGGCGCGCTTCGAGACCGCCGCCTGGCAGGCGGTGCGCCAGGTTAGCAAAACGCGCATTGACCTGTATAAAACCAAGGTCAACCAGGTGTTAAGGCTGGTGCATTCCGTCACCAGCAAGGATACCAGTCAACTGGCGCTGTGGCGGGACGCCCGCGCCACCTATGCCCAATTGATCGCCAGTCACAGCAACTACGAAATCGCCGAGACTTTCTTTAATTCGGTCTTTTGCAGCCAGTTCGATCACGCCCATATTCACGACAGCAATATCTTCGTGAAACCCTCGCGCACCCCCGACGACAAACCCCTCAGGGATTACAGCATCTATATCAGTTACAGTGCCCGCGATGGCCTCGAACAGATGGTGGAGGAGATCCTCGGGGACTTCGGTTTCTCTGTCCCCTGGGAGAATCTGCCCCGCGATGTGGAGAATATCTGTGCCGCCCTGCGCGCAGTGCCGCTGGCCGGCCTGGGGAGCGGCAAACAACTGCGTGTGGACATGCTGGAGTCGGTGTTCTATCGCAATAAAGCCGCCTACCTGGTGGGGCGTATGATCTTTCACGGTGAAGTGATGCCGATGATCCTGCCCTGTCTGAACAATGGCCGCGGCGGCATCTTTGTCGACACCCTGCTGCACAGTAACGATTCCGCCAGTATTATCTTCAGCTTTACCCGCTCCTACTTTATGGTGGACGCGCCCATTCCCTCCCGTTTCGTGCGTTTTCTCTCCACCATTATGCCTTTGAAAGAAAGGTCCGAATTGTATAATTCGATCGGCTTCCACAAACACGGCAAGACGGAGTTCTACCGGCATATTCTCGCCCACATGAAAGTGAGCAACGATCAGTTTGTGATTGCGCCGGGCATTAAGGGCATGGTGATGAGTGTGTTTACCCTGCCCTCCTACCCGGTGGTATTTAAAGTCATCAAGGACCACTTTGACCGGCCCAAAACTGTCACTGAACAAATTGTCCGCGAAAAGTACAAATTTGTATCCCGCTCCGACCGGGTCGGGCGCATGGCAGACACCCAGGAATACACCAACTTTATTTTCTACCGCAATCGCTTCAGTGAGGCGTTGCTACAGGAACTACGGGATCTTGTGCCCTCAAAACTGTTGATCACCGAAAAGTGGGTCATTATCCGGCACCTCTATGTGGAGCGCCGCATGGAGCCGCTCAACCTGTATTTGCAAAACGCCAGCGAAGAGGAAACCCGCGAAGCCATGGAGGAATACGGCAACGCCATCAAGCAATTGGCCGCCGCCAATATCTTCCCTGGGGACATGCTCCTAAAAAACTTTGGAGTCACCCGACACGGTCGTGTGGTTTTTTACGATTACGACGAGCTGTGCCCTCTGACCGAGTGCCACTTTCGCAAAATTCCCGAGGCGCGCACCGCCGAGCAGGAACTGGCGGACAAACCCTGGTACACCGTGGACGAAGCGGATGTGTTCCCCGAGGAATTCCGCCTGTTTTTCTCCGGCAATCCCACCGCGCGCGCTGCCTTCGAGGAGCTTCACAGCGACCTGTACGACTACCGTTACTGGAGACGGCTCCAGGATCGCATACACGCCGGCCATGTGGAAAGCGCATTCCCCTACCGGCGCAAGTGGCGCTTTCGCCGCCGCTCCCTGGCATCTGCAGGCAGACGGTAGCTGAGTAATAAATGACTATATTGGTAGGAGGTCTCCGCTACTTGAACAGGTGATGTGTGCGTATTCGTGCATGGGGTGCAAACCTTGTGGCCCTGGCCCTGCTATCTGCCAGCGGCTGCGGTTACTTCCCCAGCGAAATGGCCATTGCGGGCAAGGAGAAAGCACCCCCACCCCATGCGCGTATCACCGGCAAACCCCAGGTTGTCAGCTGTACCACTCCCGCACGGGGGTTCCCCCCCATTGCCTTTGACGATCTCTACCTCTTTACCGATAACCCGCGCCGACCTTTCCGGGAAAACCCCGGCCTGCCTGTGCAGTATGATGTCAACGCCTATGTGTGGGGGGGGGAGCGCTGTGCCCCGCAGGCTTTTTGCAACAACGGGGATTACTACTGGCTGGTCGGCAGTGGGCCCGGCAACGACTTCCAGGCCTGGGCGAGTACACCGCACTATCCGCGCATGACCATTCAATCTCCCTGCAGCGGACAACTGCAGGTGGGGCAGCGCTACCGCTTCTCTTTCAGCCGCGGACAACTGGTGGGCTTTAGCCGGGACTGAGAGGCTCTGGCGGTGCTGTGCTGTTTCAGATAGCGATAAATCGCATCCTGTGCGCGACATCCCCGGCCTGTGTTATTGGCCAGGCGCCGGTTGCTCTGCCGCGCATCCAGAATCCGCGCTTTCTGGTTGTCACTCCATTGCAGCTCGAGGATTTTGCGCACCAGGCTGCGATGCGCGCTCTGGGTAATGGGAAAGGTCACCTCGACCCGGTGATCCAGATTGCGCGTCATCAGGTCTGCCGATGACATCCATATCAACTCCTCTCCCCCGTTGTGGAAAATATACACCCGCGCGTGCTCCAGGAATTTGTCCACCAGGCTGATCACCTGGATATTCTCCGAGAGCCCCGGGGTCTCGCAGACCAGCGTGCACATGCTGCGCACGATAATGCGAACCCTGACCCCGGCGGCGCCGGCGCGGTAGAGGCGCTCGACCATCTGGCTGTCCACCAGGTTGTTGCATTTGAAAAACAGTTCGGCGCGGCGCCCCTGAGCGGCCGCCTCTATCTCTCTGTCGATCGCCTGCATCAGGGCCGCGCGATTCGTGAGCGGGGAAACCGCAATATGCTGAAATACCGGCCGGCGCCGGGTGGAGCGGATCAACTCAAACACGTTGTGCACATCCCGCCCCAGTGCCTGGTTGCTGGTGAGCAGACTGAAATCACAGTAGATGCGCGCGGTATTCTCGTTGAAATTGCCTGTGCCCAAATGGCTGTAGTATCGCGTTTTCCCCTCTTCCCGCCGAATAATGGAGATCAGCTTGCAGTGCACCTTTAAGCCCGGCACCCCGTAGATCACCTCGACGCCGGCGTCGCGCAACTCCTCTGACCAGTGGATATTCGCCAACTCATCAAAACGTGCGCGCAATTCCACAACCGCAATGACCTTCTTGTTATTGCGCACCGCATTGACCAGGGCGGCAACCACCTGGGAGTTTTTTGCCACCCGGTAGAGATTAATGCGAATTTCATGTACCAGTGGATCAATGGCGGCGGAGGCGAGTAAATTGGTGATGACGCGGAAATCGTGATAGGGGTAGTAATAGAGACGGTCGGCACGGCGTATATGGGAGAAGGCGCTCTCGCCGCAGGGCAGGGTCGGCAATGGTACCAGAGGCTTGTAGTTGTAGCGGGCAGCACCTGCGGGAAATTTCATCAGATCCTTGGAATTGTGATAACGCCCCCCCGGTGTATAGGTATCATAGCGCCCCATCTTCAGTTTTTTCTTCACCAGGTTCAGCAGCGTTGGCGGCATGTCCGCATCGTAGGCCAGGCGCACGGGATCGGCCCGCCTGCGCCGCTTGAGGGATTTTTCCATGCGGTCCACAAGGTTCTGGGTGATCTGCTCGCCCAGTTCCAGCTCCGCATCCCGACTGATTTTGAACATATACGCACGCGCCGTGCGAATGGGCAGGACATCGCGAAACACCTCCACCAAACAAGCGCGAATAATATTGTCCAGTACGATATAGACCTGTTCGCGCTTGCCTTCGCGCGGGGGAATCAAGACGAAGCGAGACAGCGTATTGGTGGGAATCTCCATAGCCGCACAGCGCAGCGAACCGTCTTTCAATTGCAGCTGGATCGCAAAATAGATACGCGCCTCATTGAGCAGGGGCATGGTTTCGCGGTCATCAATAAAAAACGGCTCCAGTTCCGGCAGTACCTCCCGGTGAAAATAGTCCTCCACAAATGATCGCTGCGGCTGCGTTAACTTACTCTCTTTAACCAGATAAATATCCTGTTGGCCCAAGCCCGCCATGACCTTGGCGTAGGCGCGGGCATAGCGCCTCTGCAGGCGCAATATCCGCTCGTTTATCTGGCCCAGGAGCTTGGCAAAGTGTTTTTTCTGCGCCTCCCCTCTGGCAAAAGCCGCAAGTCGGCGCACATCCGCAACGCGCACGCGAAAAAATTCATCCAGGTTGTTGGAAAAAATCCCCAAAAAGCGCACCCGTTCGATAATGGGCACGCTTTCATCCTCCACTTCCTGCAGTACCCGCTCGTTGAAGGAGAGCCAGCTCAATTCTTTCGGGTAGAGGGGTATATCATTAGGCATGGGCAATCTGCGAAAATACCTTCGGCTTCCTGTGAGTTGCCATCTGCCCCGGGGAAGTGGCAACCGGCTGCGGCCCCCAGATGCGGGGAATGCCGCAAAAGCGCACCCCGGCCTCAAAGGCCGGGGACGCCTATCCTGATCACTGGGTGATACCGCTAATAGTAGAGCAGATAACCGTCTCAATTCACTAAGGGAGCCGGGATGCCGATGCAGACGCCAACAGAACGCTACGCCGCCCTCGACCTGGGTTCCAACAGCTTTCACCTGCTGCTGGCGGAATTCCGCGGTCAGCGCATGCTGCGCCTGCATACGGACCACGCCATGGTGCGCCTGGCCGAGGGCCTCGATGCAAAGCGCCACCTGGACCCGGTGATTTCCGAGCGCGCCCTGGCGGCGCTCCAGCGCTTCCGGCCGGTACTGGAAAAGCTGCCCGCAGACCATATCCGCGTGGTGGGCACCAAGGCGTTACGCGCCGCGGCGGCCAGTGCGGACACCTTTCTCGAAAAGGCGGAGTCCATCCTCGGTACACCGGTGGAAATTATCAGTGGCATTGAGGAGGCACGCCTGATTTATACCGGAGTGATGGCCGCTGCGGACGAGCCGCCCCGGCCGCGTTGCATTATCGATATCGGCGGCGGCTCCACCGAGTTGGTGCGCGCCAGTGAAACGCCGGAGCAACTGCAGAGCCTGTATCTGGGTTGTGTGGTTTACAGCAAGCGCTATTTTGCCGATGGCATTATTGGCAGGTGCACCGTCAATCACTTCCACCGGGCACAGCGGGCGGCGCGCGCGAAATTGCAGGAATTGCAACACATGGCCGCAGAAGCCGAAGTGATTGGCTGCTCCGGCACCGTCAAAGCGGTATCCCGGGTACTCAACGGCGGCGAGGTGGCGGATATCAAACGCGGGGATATCGACCAATTGGCAAGCACGGTCGCCGCGGCAGAACATATCGCAGAGTTGGACCTGCCCCACCTGGAAGAGGAGCGACGCCCGGTCTTTGCCGCCGGCCTGGCGATACTCCACGCCATTTTCTGCGAACTGGACATACAGCGCATGGCGGTCTCTCCCTATGGGATCCGCGAAGGCATCGTGCACGACCTGGCCGGGCGGCTGCACGGCGGGGACCGTCGCTTCGAGACCGTGAGGGCGATGATGCAGCGCTGGCAGGTGCACACCAACCAGGTCCGGCGTGTCAGTGATACCGCCCTCAAGCTGCTGCAGCAGTTGCGCCCGACCTGCCCACTGGAGGACAGGCAGCGGCTGCGCTGGGCCATTCAATTACACGAACTGGGCCTGGCACTGACCCACAGCAACTTCCGCAAGCTGGGCGCCTATATGATCAAACACGCCGATATGGCGGGTTTTTCCAAAAGCGAACAGGAACACCTGGCCTACCTGGTGCGCAACCAGCGCGGCCGTATCAAAAAACCCAGGGAACACTACGGTTTCCACCCCAATCCGGATCTGCTGCTGTGCCTGCGTCTGGGCTGTATCATCCACCGCGACCGCAGCGAGCGCTCGCTGCGAGGCATCAACCTGGCCCGCCAGGGAGACGCCTACCGCCTGCAGGTTGAACGCCAATGGCTGGACGCCAGCCCGGCCATTGAGGAACTGCTTTACCAGGAGGAGCAGCACTGGCAGTCGCAACCCCACCCGCTGCGTCTGCTGGCCGTATGACTTTCCCCATGCCTGAGTCTCCGCGTACCCTGCGCAGCGGGCCCCGTATCACTTTCCACCCTACACTCAGTCACTATGAAACTCAGCGAAGTTACCCTCAGCCACCATTACGCCGATCTGGGTGATGCCTTTGGCACCCCGATCGAGCCCACGCCGTTCAGACATCCCCGCTTGATCGACACCAATCCGGCCGTGCTGTCGCTGCTGGGCATCGATCCCGAAGAGGCCACAAACCCCGCCTGGGCCCAGTTGGGATCGGGGGCCAGGCTGTTCAAGGGCAGCCGCCCCTTCGCGATGAAATACGCCGGTCACCAGTTTGGGGTCTACAACCCGGACCTGGGGGATGGCCGCGCGCTGCTGCTGGGTGAGATCGAACAGGCCGGGCGGCGCTGGGAGCTGCACCTGAAAGGCGCCGGACTGACCCCCTACTCCCGCTTTGGCGACGGCCGCGCGGTGCTGCGCTCCACCCTGCGGGAGTACCTGGCGGGGGAGGCCCTGAGCGGGCTGGGCATCCGCTCCACCCGTGCCCTGTGCATCGTCGGCAGCGACGAGCCGGTCACGCGCGAGCGGATCGAGCAGGGCGCGATGTTGATTCGTGTGGCCGAGAGTCACGTGCGCTTCGGCCACTTCGAGTACCTGTTTTACACCAAGCAACTGCAGGCCCTGCAGCAGCTGATCGGCGAGATCTGCAGGCGCTTTGTGGCGGATTCCGAGGGGCTCAGCGCGGGCGGGCAGGCCGAGGCGCTGCTGCGCTTCACGACCAGACGCAGCGCGGAACTGGTGGCGGGCTGGCAGGCGGAGGGCTTTGCCCACGGCGTACTCAACACCGACAACATGTCGATTATCGGCGATACCTTCGACTACGGCCCCTACGCTTTCCTGGACGATTACGATCCCGCGTATATCTGCAATCACTCGGACCACACCGGTCGCTACGCCTTCGCACAGCAGCCCGGGGTGGTGTTGTGGAACCTGAACGCCCTGGCCCATGCCCTCTCCGGTGTTGTGGAGGTGGACACCCTGCGCGACTGTCTGGAACAGTTTCAGCCCATGGTCACCGACGCCTACGCCGCGCGTATGCGCGCCAAACTGGGCCTGGCCACCGAGGAGGAGAGCGACCACAAACTGTGTGCGGCGCTGCTGCAGTTACTGCAGCACAGCGGGACCGACTACGCCCTGTTCTTTCGCACCCTGTCCCGCTACCGCGGCGAGAGGCCGGCCTCGGCACTGCGCGAGCGGATCCCCCCCGCGCAGCACAGCGAACTGGCACAGTGGCTGGAGCACTACGACAGCCGTCTGGCGCGGGAAAACAGCGACGCCGGCAGGCGCAGCCCCGCCATGCTAGAAACGAACCCAAAGTACATTCTGCGCAATTATTTGGCACAGAAGGTCATCGAGGCTGCCGAAAAGGGCGACTATCATCCCTTGCGGACCTTGCGCCGGCTGCTGCAGTCCCCCTTCGAGGAGCACCCGCAGCACGAGGCCTGGGCCATTGCCCCACCGGAATCCGCCAAGCGCATCCCGCTCAGCTGCTCTTCCTGAGGCGCAGTGACCGGAATGCTGTCGGGATAAGGCCGCCGGCCGGTTTTTTGCGGATACCCGTTGTGGGTGGCAGCCCGCCGGCATCGCGGTGTATGAATTTTTATAATATCCTGGTCACAAATAAATAGAGGAACAACAACCGATGATTAAAAACCTGCTGTTGGTTTCCCTCGGCCTTTTGATCGCCCTGCAGGCCAGTGCCGCAGACGTTGTGGGCCAGTGGCGCACCATCGACGATGAAACCGGCCAGCCCAAGTCCATTGTGGAAATCTACGAAAAAGGTGGCAAATACTACGGCAAAATCGCAACGCTTCTCTCCAGGCCCAGTGACACCATTTGTGAAAAATGCCCCGGCGACCTGAAAGGCAAACCGCTTGTGGGCATGGATGTGATTACCGGGATGGTGAAGAAGGGGGACCAATACTCGGGCGGGAAGATTATGGACCCCACCAAGGGCAAAGTGTACGACTGCAAGTTCTGGCTCGAGGGCGACAATACGCTCAAGCTGCGCGGTTACCTGGGGTTCTTCTACCGCACCCAGACCTGGCAGCGGGTGCAGTAAGCTCCAGGCCCACCCCCAGGCGGTCCCCCGGCAGCGGGAAACGCCTCTGCAGGCACTACAGGACTACCCTGCCGCGCGCGCCGCTGGAGGCCCGCGCCGCTATAACCTTGTCGTCCTCGCCGGTATCAATCCGCACCTCGGCGCTCATGCCTGCGCGCAGGGCCGGTGCATCCTTGAGGGGGTAGAGGCGCAGCCGCACCGGCACCCGCTGCACGACCCCCTCCCGGCGACTACTGGCATCTTGCCCGGGTAACGGGGTGAATTCGCTGCTGCTTGCGGGGCTCATACTGTCCACCTGGGCCTGCCAGCGGAAATCCGGATAGGCCGCCAGGGTAACCTCTGCCTGCTGGCCTACACGCACACGGCCCAGCGCGGTTTCCTCCAGCTCCGCCTCCACCCACAGTTCGCTGGAATCGATCATGTCCAGCAGGCGGGTGCCGGCCGTGGCCATTTCCCCCACCTGGGGCAGGGTATTGGCAATAGTGCCGTCCACCGGGGCGATTATTCGGGTGCGCGATAACTGGAAGCGGGCCCTGTCCAGTTGCGCCTGGGCCACTTTCAGATCGGCCTGCTCCTCCAAAGCGATGTCCGGATCACCGCCCAGTTTTGCGCGCAGGCTGGAGAGCTTCTCGGCATTGATCGCAATCTGCGCCCCGGCCTGCTCCAGCTGCTGACGCGCGCTGTCCAGTTCCGCCTCGGAAAAAGCCATCTGGCCGAGCTTTTCATTGCGCGCCAACTGACGCCGGTAGAATTCCGCATCCTTGCGCGCCTGCTGCAGGGCTGCATCGGCTTCGGCATACTCGGCGCGACGCGCCAGCAGCCCGTTGCGCACCTGGGCCAGGTGCGCCTCCGCTTCCGCCACGGCCAGTTCAAAGGCGGTGCGATCTATCTGGATCAGCAATTGTCCCTGGTGCACCGGCTGGTTGGCGCGCACCAGCACCCGGGTGATGACACCGCTCACCTCCGGAGCCAGGGAGACCTTATCGGCTTTGACAAAGGCATGTTCGGCCTCCACCAGGTGGGTGCCGCCAAACAGGCGCCAGCCGGCTGCCAGGATTACCACCGCCAGCACCAGGCCCAGTTTGCGCAGGGCCACAGGGCCCAGTTTTAAGTGCCGCTTGTCCGTCACATTCACTCTCTTCGGGTGTCAGGTTTCTGTGCAGCCTGCCATGGCCACTGACAGGGTTGTCGCTCTCAAAGCAAAACCCCACCAGCGCCTGCGGGCGGGTCTGCTGCGCCCGTTTTTTGTTCCGGTTCACACCGGTATCGGAGCTCGGCTTTCTGACGGGATGGATACCACAGTGCGGTGACCGGCACATGGCCCAGGGCAGCCAGACACGGAGCCCGGCCACAAACCCGTTTCCTGGCGCGCTCTACCTCTTTAGGGGCCCCATTATAGGCCTGATGAATATTTCATCAATGTGCCAGGGGATGGTGGTGTGGCGGGCAGTGCGCAAAGCGGCCCTGGCGGCCGCCTGCCCCACTGGCAGCAGGTGTGCTGTGCCTACTTTTCCAGCACCTCAATCCTGTCCACCTTCTGGAAGCCTCTCGGCAGCTTGTTACCCCGGCGGCCGCGCTCGCCCCGGTAGTGATCCATCTCCGAAATCCTGATCCTGGTGTGACGTTTGCCCGCGTGTACCAGCAGCTGGCTTTTGCCTTCCAGCACGGCCACACCAACCACCACTTCCTCGCGACTGGCCGCCCGCGCCGCGGTGATATTGATGACCTTGTTGCCCTTGCCCTTGGACAGCTCCGGCAGCTCGCTCACCGGAAATACCAGCATCCGGCCCTCGGAGGTCACCGCCGCCAGCAGGGCCTCCTGCGGGCAATGCAGGACACAGGGGGGCAGTACCCGGGCGCCATTGGGCAGGGTCAACAGGGCCTTGCCCGACTTGTTGCGCGACTGCAGGTCCGACAACCGGGCAATAAAGCCATAGCCGGCATCGGAAGCCAGCAGGATGCGCTGGTTGTCCGGGCCCATCAACAACCCCTCGAAAGTGGCCCCGGAAGGCGGGTTGATACGCCCACTGAGCGGCTCGCCCTGGCCCCGTGCCGAGGGCAGCGAGTGGGCGGCGATGGCATAACTGCGCCCCGTGCTATCCAGCAGCAGGGCCGGCTGGTTGCTCTTGCCGCGCGCGGCAAAACCCAGGCCGTCGCCGGCCTTGTAGCTGAGGGCGGCGGGATCGATGTCATGGCCTTTGGCCGCGCGGATCCAGCCCTTCCTGGACAGCACCACGGTGATCGGATCGGCGGAGAGCAGCTCCGCTTCGCTAAAGGCCCTGGATTCTTCCCGCGTGACAATCGGCGAGCGGCGCTTATCCCCAAATGCCTTGGCGGCAGCCAACAACTCTTTCTTGATCAAAGTCTTCAGGCGGCGCTCACTGCCCAGGGTTTTGCTGAGGGTATCCCGCTCTTTTTCCAGCTCCGCCTGTTCACCGCGAATCTTCATCTCTTCCAGGCGCGCCAACTGGCGCAGCCTGGTATCGAGAATGTAATCCGCCTGCACCTCGGTCAGCTCGAAGCGCTCCATCAATTCCTGCCTGGGCTCATCGCAAGTGCGGATAATCTCGATCACTTCATCGATATTGAGAAAGGCGATCAGCAACCCCGCAAGCAGGTGCAGGCGTTTCTCCACCTTGTCCAGGCGGAACTGCAGGCGGCGGCGGGTGGTGGTGGCGCGGAAGGTCAGCCATTCGCGCAGTATTTTATCGAGGGCTTTCACCTGGGGGCGCCCGTCGATGCCGATCATATTCATATTGACGCGGTAATTGCGCTCCAGATCGGTGGTGGCAAACAGGTGGTGCATCACCGCCTCCACATCCACCCGGTTGGAGCGGGGTACGATCACCAGACGTGTGGGGTTTTCATGGTCCGACTCGTCGCGCAGGTCGGCAATCATCGGCAGCTTCTTGGCCTGCATCTGCTGGGCAATCTGCTCCAGTACCTTGGCACCACTGACCTGGTGGGGCAGCGCGGTGACCACGATATCCCCATCCTCCCCGCTCCACAGGGCGCGCATCCTGATGGAACCGCGACCGGTCTCATAGAGTTTGCGCATATCCTCGCGCGGGGTGATGATCTCCGCCTCTGTGGGCATATCCGGGCCGGGAATATGCGCGCACAGGTCCTCGACGGTGGCTTTGGGGTTTTCCAGCAGGGCCACGGTGGCGTTGACCACTTCGCACAGGTTGTGGGGCGGAATATCCGTGGCCATCCCAACCGCAATACCGGTGGTGCCATTTAACAGGATATTGGGTACCTGCGCCGGCAGCACACAGGGCTCCTCCAGAGTGCCGTCGAAATTGGGCTGCCAGTCCACCGTGCCCTGACCCAGCTCCGACAACAGCACTTGCGAATAATTGCCCATCCGCGACTCGGTGTAACGCATGGCGGCAAAAGACTTGGGATCGTCCGGCGAACCCCAGTTGCCCTGGCCGTCCACCAACGGGTAGCGATAGCTGAACGGCTGCGCCATCAGCACCATGGCCTCGTACACGGCACTGTCGCCATGGGGGTGGTACTTACCAATCACATCACCGACCGTGCGCGCAGATTTCTTGTACTTGGCGGAACTCTTCAGCCCCAGTTCACTCATGGCGTACACAATACGCCGCTGTACCGGCTTCAGGCCGTCACCAATATTGGGCAGGGCGCGGTCCAGGATCACGTACATGGAGTAATCCAGGTACGCTTTTTCGGTATACGCCTTCAGCGGCAGGCGCTCGGTGGCCTCGTAGACAGTGGTGTCGGTCATGCAGCACTCGTTGTTCGATTTGCGAGGGGCGGATTATGGCGGACCGCAACGGGAGGTTCAAAGGGGGTGGCGCACCGGGCCAGCCTGAAGCGCAGGGCTCGAGACGGGGATCTGCCACCAGCCCGGTTAAGCGGCCACCTTTTAAAAAATACCTGCCAATTTGCGATCTGCACCTGCCCCGGAGGGCACCTCAATACCAAACACCGCCAGCAATGTGCGGCGCAAATCCCCCACATCGGCCAGCGTTTTCTCGGTTTTGGGGCCATCGATCGGTTGGTAGCTCAACTGGCGGTCCAGCAGTACATGGCGCCCCTCGGGCACTATTCGCGTTGCAATCAGCTGCTGCACAAAACGGGACTCCGGGTGTGTACAGCAATACCAGTTGGCCATTTTGTAATCCCCCGCGGTGCGTGGCCTGCAATCAAAGCGATACAAGGGCGCCCAACCCTGCGCAATGCGGATTTCCAGCAGGTATTCTTCCCCTATTAATGTCAGGCGGTAAACCGCATGGGGGGTGCTCTGCCGGGCAGCAGAATCCATCCGCAAAGGGGCCGAGGGGGTATTGCTGCCAAACCCCGCATCCAGCAGATAGGGGACACCCTCCAACACAACCCGCAGTAACATATGGGACTGAGCGGATTGATGCCCCTCGGGCATTTGCCACAGGACACGGGCAGCGAGCCCCGTCACCTGAAAACCGATCTGCTGCAGGACCGCGCGCAGGAGCGCATTCTGTTCAAAACAATAGCCCCCGCGCTGGTGATGCACCAGTTTGTCCTCAATGGCGGCCAGTTCAATATTGACCGGCTCACCAAGAAAGGGGGTGATATTCTCAAAAGGGATACTGTCAATATGCCGGGCTAGCAGTGCCTTGAGGGTTTGCAGCGTTTGCGCCGGCCTGCCGCTGTAGCCAATACGTGCAAAGTAGCTGTCCAAATCAATGCCGTGTGTGTCCGCTGTCATCTGCCTGTTATCCTCCGGGCCGGGTTTCAATACGGGGCAGCCTAACAGCGCAACTTAGGTTGAGGTCAATACCGGAAAACAGCCTGTTTACGCTGGGCCCCCAGCCTCAGGGACCTTTACAACCCTGACAGGACAGATTGAAAATTCCGCAAAGAATGGTAAGGCAGGTTTACGTTTTCTGAGCGCCATACGCAGAGTAGGAACCGGTAGACAAAGGCAGGTTTTGCCCAGGTGGGCGGGGATGAATCCAGTTGCCTCAATAGTCCCGATAGTTAAAAATACCCGGAATCCTATAATAAGTCGGCTTTAAGGGACTGCATGACCGATACGCTCAAAGATATACTCTCCTTTGTGCAGGAGATGGGCCTCAAGAACGGTCTCTTTGTCATCTTTTTCATCTTTGCACACTACTTGTTGTTCTGGATGTACCGCGGTCGCCTGAAAGATCGCCAGCTTGAAATCGATCGGCTGGCAGCGGATAATCGGGAATACCGAGATAGGTTTCTGAAGCTGATGGACAACGCCTTTTCTTACTCCCCACCAACCAGAAAGACGGCACCCAGAAAGCCCGTCAATGAAAAGGAGTCTGGTTAATGCTCTATATACTGCTGGCAATGGCCCTGCTCGGCACGGCCGTTCAGTTATACCGGCTTGCAGAGATGAAAAAGCATGATCAGCATTTATTTGAGCTTTGCCAGTTGCGCAGGGATGCCATCCGCTACCTCTCCAACGCTTACGAAGATCTCACCAGAACAGACTATATCGCCCTCAGAAAGATCAACGATGCCCTGAGTACCATGATTGCGAGCTACAGCGAGCAGAGAACGGTTATCTTCAATCTCAAACGGTTTTCTGTGCACCTGGATGAACTGAAAGCCTTCGAGAACAAGGCTAAAAATATATCCACCAGCAATACAGAAATACAAAATCTGCTCAACAGAATACACCACTCCATTTTTAAAGCCTTTCTCGCATTTACCCCCCAGTTGAAATCGGAACTGGCCTTCACACTTGAACTGCACCTGATCACATTCGGTGTGCGTGCAGGAATCAATTCCCTGAAAGGCTATTTACTGAGCCTCAAGGAAGCGAAAATGATGGTTAATGCCTTTAAGCAGTCGACCGCGCCCTGCTAGCTTCTAACTTCTAGCTTCTGCCGTTGCCCGCAACGGATTGCCTTGTAAAACGGGTTTCGTCTAGTTGCAATCCCGCTTTCTCTTGATTGTATCCTTGACTGCCTTTCGGGATTACTCGAAACCCTTCACCACCAAGTCCGCTCCGCCTGTGCCCATAGACGCTTTCTGTTTCCAGCCAGGATACTGCAAAGCGGTAAAACCTTGCCCACAGGAAAGCGCATGATGCTTACCGCTGCAAGTGCAAAAACGAAAGAGCCCCGGTAGCCGACGCGCTTACCTCCCCGCAGTGACAGCACAGGCAGGTAAGCGCTGGCGATGCTGCTTATGGCTGCACAGGTTTTCGAGGTGCCCGCTCTGACTCTCAGAGCCCCGTTTATTTATCGGGTCGCGGCTTGAATGGTCTGATAATGGCTGGGGGCTTTTCGATTGGCCCCTCCTCCAGCGCACGGGCTTCGTCCAGTGGGTAGGTTTCGTCCAACCATTGCAGGAAATGCACGGCCCGCATCACCCGGTTGCCCCTGCCGGGCGCAATATGCAGGTCTACGGCATTCTCTTTGATGGCGACCAGCGTGAAGGTGAAATAATCCCCCAGCTCCACCGGCTGAAACAATCGACAGGGTAATATAGGCATTTTTATAGGCTCCTTGACTCGCCTGTGACGGAAAGGTGCCGAAAAAGCACAGCGCTTTGTGCGGTTTCTCCCGCCGCAGGCGTAGTCCATGTGGAAAAAAACAAAGGGAAATATGCAGGGCGCGCAGCCAGAGAGGCGGTGCGCGGCTGAAGTAAAAGACCACACCAATCATCACGCAACGCCACAGCACACTCCGCCGCCGGGGGCAGGAGTGACCCGAAATGCATACCTTCAAAAAGACCTTTATTGAAGACGAACGAGTGTATGGCGTATCATTCAAGACAGCCTCGCTAGATAGTTCGTTTATCTATTGGGGTTAGCCATTCCTCGGTGTTACCAGCACCGGGGGGTGGCGTTTTTCTATCATTTACGCGGTCATGATGCGGTCCTGCTTTATTGGTTGAAGCTTAGTTGTGGCTGTGGATTGCCCGCAAGCGCCCCGGTTGCAGGGCGCCTTGCGGGCGGAATCACAATGACTGTTAAGCGTTTTTTCGGCTTTATTCTCTGTTTTTTTGTTCGCTTAGGCCGGATTACCGCTTGGCGGTAGGGCAGCAGACCTTACCGTAATCCTTTTTTACAGGGAATACAATCAAGCCGAAGCTTTAGGCGACACCGAATTCAGTTTCCCTGGCGGGTAACGATTGGCCAGGGATTTTGGTTAACTGCAACTGTGTATCCGGCACGAACAGGGCAGTACGAACCCCCACGAAATGCAGCGTATGTTTCTGGATGCCGATGCATGCTGTCGATTCGATAGACCGAGCGGCTTAATGATACGGGCTTCCAGGCATCTTCTTCCGCGACTCCTACGACAACTCATTGGCAGAAACCATCAACAGTTTATTCAAAATGGAGATCCTCTACAGAGGGGCAGGCACTGGAAAGGTCTAGATGAGGATGAACGCGCAACCTTGACCTAGGGCAATTGGTTTAACTATTGCCGCATTTTCGGGCCAATTGGCGATATGCCTCCAGCCGAATACAAAAACTTGTATTATCAACAAGCTGAGTCTTCCCAAGCGGCATGACTCAAATCAAATTGCCTCCGGCAAACCCAAGGTGATTTAGTTCACTCATAATTAGGCGCCCACTTATCAACAGGCGAGCGCCTAATTTACAGAGCAGATTTGGTATGAACTAATCCAGGTGAGTTAATTGGGCACTTACTCTCTCGCAACATTAAAACTTCAGCTGAATTAACAATTGACTCCTAAAATAACTTTCTTAGTCCGCTTAAGAACGGAAGGGTCAACATCTTTATTCAAATCAAAATGTTGCGGCTGCGGAAGTTCCTTTACTGACTTACCTGCTACTAACGCAAGGGTTTCGTAGGCAGCGCCGCGTATAACTTCATCTTCCTCTGGATTTTCAAACACATCATAAACATAGCCAAGTAACTCTGGACTAGATTCTTGCTTAAAGACTTCAGCTACACAACCGATTGCCATCATTCGGACATCTTCCTCTTCGTCCCAATCCACTATTTTGATGAATTTCGCTAATGTATCTTTAAATTCTTTAGCTAACCCCCAGTAGCGACATAGTATTTGTAAAGCAACACGAGCAAGCATAGGGTCATGGGGTGAATTTAGGTAACCCTCAACCACATCCCTATATTGCTTTGCTCCAGCTCGGCCCAGGGTTAGAAGTAAATCGTATTCATCACTGGCATGATTTACGAGTGCGTTATACACAAGTTTTACTTCATTTTCTGTAATTGTACCTGTAGATGCTTTTTCTAAAAGTTTCTTGGTATTCATTTTCTTGGAAGAAAACCCTCTGTTTTATCTAACAAACGACTCGCCTCACCAAGCTCCTTTTCTAGGGAAGAGCGTTTTGCTTCATCAATTTTATTGCTACCTAATTGTTTTTTTATTGATTTAATACGTTTTAGTAGGCCACGTTGTGCATCTCTCACTTCAGTAACGTGATCCCAAGGAGTGCCATCAAGCTTGCGAGCTACAATTTCTCCAGAAGACTCCTTTTTAGCTGCATCCAACTCACCATTCAAAATATGCTTCTTGAGCCGATCTGTTTTGTTTTTAGTCTTGTTTAAATCCTTCGCGCCCTCTATAGCCTTATCTGCGCCTTTACAAAGTTTGCATGCCACGCCAACAACAGCTATAGCAGCTCCGCTATAATCCCCGTTTTTAAAATCATTATAAGCCACTATAGCGTCATTATAGCCTGACGCTTCTGCAACTGCACCGGACGCACCACCCGCCTGGTAACCTTCATATGCTGAATAGGCTACAACTGCAATTGTAATAGCGAGAAAAACAAACTCGCCATTAGGATCAACATAACTGATCGGATTATTGCGCCCATAGCGATAAGGCGTCCAGCGCTGCGGATCGGTAAAGCGCGCCGCGGTATTAAGCAGCGGATCCGGGCTGATAAAGGTGCCGAAAGCCGATTGCAGGTAGCGCCGCTCAAAATACCCCAGGCCGGTGGTTGTATCCCGCTCCTTGCCCGTATAGCCGTAGGGCGCCGCCGCGCTGTCACCGAGGACACTGTCCAGTTCGCCATAAGCCTTATAGGTAAAGGCGTTGACCAGCCCGGCATCGGCATCCAACGTCAGCGCGGTGGAGCCCAGGTGGGTGTGCAGGTAGTAGGCGCTGGGCGCAAAGGTTTCCCCGCCCCGGTCACTGCGGGCAATACGCCGCTGGCCGAGGCGGATGTATTTCAGCAGCTGGCCGTCGCGCACCTCGCTATCTGCATCGATATACAGGGTAACACTGCGGGCCCCACCGGTACCCTCGGTGATTTTAAAGCGGCGCTGGTGCTTGAAGTCATAGCCGTAGTGATCCGCCGCCTGGGAGTTGCCGGCGGTGACCAGGCGCTGCTCGTGGTCCCACTGATAGTGCTGGTCGCCGGCCTGAATCCGGTTGCCGTTGTCGTCGTACGCTATGCTTGCCCCGGCCCAGCTCAGGGCCTGGGGCCCGGGCAGATTTCCACGGCTCGTGCGATTGGAGGCGCCGCTGTTACTGTTTTCACCGCTGCCGCCATAGCGCAGGTCCGTGATCTGTATGGCGTCACTGGTGGCCAGGTCCGGCAGGTTGACGGGGGAACGGCCCAGTTGCAGCAGGTTGCCGATTTTGTCGTAGCTGTAATACGTCTGCTCACGATCATTGGCCACACCGGTCAGGCGGTAGACGTCGTCATAGCTGTAGACCACATTGTGTGCCAGTGACGCTGCCTGGGCGGCCGCGCCGAGTTCAGCGGCCATGGCGGCAAGGGCGCCGGCGGGGCGCTGGTCGTCGATGCCCAGTACATTGGAGACGGCGTCAAAGCGGTAATCCCACTGCTGTAATTGCAGCGCGTCTGCGCTGCGCACGGTGCGCAGGGCGGCGAGGCGCTGGCGTTCGTCGAAGTCCCAGTGGGTCGCCACCCCGTTGGCGAGCCCCTGGTGTTGCAGGACGCCGTTGGGGGTATAGTCCAGCTGTTCCACCACACCCGGAATCCGCTCCAGCAGACCGCGGGCGTTGTAGTGGAAATCCACCCGGGTATTGTCGGGATAGAACTGTTTTACCGGGCGCCCGGCGCTGTCGTAGACAAAGCGCGTGGTGTAGAGGGGGCTGTCGATATCCGGGCCGAGGATTTTGCGCTGGCGCTCTACCACTTGCCCGCGCGCGTCGTAACGCCACTGTTCAAAGCCGGCCTGGTCGGTGACTTTGGCCAGGCGCCCGCGTAAAAACCCACCGTCCGCTTCGCTGCGCTGGTCGTACTGGTAGCGCACCACAGGGGCCGTAGTGCCCAGCTGCACATCCGGTTGCCAGTGCCCGCCGGCCGGCGCTTCTCCCCGCGGCGGCAGGTGATATTCGTTCAGGAGGCGGTTGGCACCGTCATAGCGATAGTGCCGCTCCTGGCCCCGGGCATCGCGGGTGGCGAGCAGGTTGCCGGCGGCATCGAAGTGCTGCCAGCGCTGCCCGCGATTGGGGTCGTCCAAAAACCGCATCCGCCCCAGGTGGTCGTAGTGCATGCTGCGCACATTGTTTTGCGCATCCTGCAGGCGGGTGAAGTTATCGTTGAGGTCGTAGTCGTAGTACGTCGACCAGGTGGCACCGCCAGCGCCGCCCTGGGTATTGGCACCGACAATTTCATCCACTTGCCGCAGGCGGTATTCACCCCGAGCAGTTTGCAAACCGTCGAACACCAGCCGCTTGGCGGCACCGGCATGGGGGCTGTTGGCGCGGGTCTGCTCTTCATCCTCCCGCAGTTGCACCAGCGGCTGGTAGGTAATGCGGCTGAAGACACTTTCCCCACTCTCTGCGGAATAGGGCTGGCGGGTTTCCTGCATACGCCCCAGGGCATCGTAGCGGTACCGGCGCTGGTGGGGCCCCTGGTCGCCGGCCTGGTAGGCGAGGCCCTCGGCAAAATACGGCAGGGCGGTGCGAGAGACCTGGCCCCGCGCGTTGTAGCGGTGGTGTTCACTGATGATGACCTGCCCGGACTGTTCGCCTTCGCTGCGCAGCATCAGGCTGCGCCCAAGGCCGTCGTAAAAGTGACGGCTGTCGATGGTGCCACTGGCGCCGCCGCGCTCGCGCTGGCGCGTTTCCACCCAGTTGAGGCGGTGACCATCCACGGTTTGTGCCAGTTGGTACGTGTAGGCAATGGTGGGGTATTGAAGGCTGTCGCCCGGTTCAATTCTGGCGGTAAGCCGGCCCAGGGCGTCGTAACGGTACTGGTTCAGTTGCCCATTGAAGTCGCGGTAATCGGTGAGCACACCCAGGCCCCTGTCGTAATCCGCCTGGGCGGTGAGCCACTGGGTACCGGTGTGCAGCCGCACCTGGGTGGCAAAGGTGTGGTATTGCGCATCGTAGGTGATCTCGGTTGCGTGGCCGGGCTCTTCGCTCCACAGCGGGTCGTAACTTTGAATACGGTTGCCGTAGGCATCGTAGCGGTGGCGTTCCGCGGCGATATACGCCGCCGAATTATCCGCTTGATGCCATAGACGCCGCAGCGTCAGGTTGCCCCTGGACAGTGCGCCCAGGTTGCCGCCGGAAAAGGTTTCGTCATCGTAAAACCACTGCTCTTTGGCCACCGCCTGGCCCGCAAGGTCGGTGACGCTGCGCTCAATGGGCAGGTGCAGCAACCAGTGCCCCTGTGCAGAGGCGGATTCCGCGCTGTAACGCCAGCGGGTGATGCGTTCATCCCCCCAGTTGCCCTCGGTGCGGCCCAGCTCCTTGATATAGGTGGTGTTGCCGTAATGATCGTAGTCATATTCCCAGGCAAGCGTCACCGGTACCCCATTGCCGCGCTCCAGCAGGTACTGCCTGCGCTCGGTCATTGCTGCAAAATCGACACTGCGCGCCTCCTGGCCGTAGCCCCCGTGCAACTGGCGTAGCTCCCACTGGTTTTCCTCGCGCGAAAACACCGCGCCCAGGGCATCGCGGGTTTCCATTTGTTTGATCTTGCCCTTCAGCGCTTCCTGTTCCGTGCCATCGGGGCTTTGGCCCAAATGGAATTGGTAGTGGCTAATCAGTGTCGGGGTGCTGGCATCTCCCAGGCGCCGTTCCTCGGTGTGGGCAAAGCCCTGGAATTCTTTGTCGGCGCTATCGTAAAAGCCATCGCGGTAATCGATTTGTGTAATTTGCTGCGCACCACCGCTATTGTCCTCCACAACAATCTGCTTGAGCACCTGCATGGCGACAGGCACCCCCTGATTCCAGGGGGTGCCGGCATCCCGGTCTCTGATCATTTCCCCGGCAACGGAGGCATACTCGAGGGTTGTGGCCCCCCCCAGTCCGTTATCAATACTTTTTAACTGATTTGGCTGCTCATCGGGAAACAGTTCGGCAAAATAAAAGGTGTTGTCTCCGCGGCCGGGGCTGTACCACACAATATCTGTGGAGCCATTGCCGTTGATATCCACCAGGCGCACCGCCTGAACGGACAGATTCCCCTGCGCCTGAATCACTTGCTCCTGGCCAAACAGCGCCTGCTGGTGCTGGTCAGTGTCCAGACCCTGATTCAACCAGATGGACACCCGCTCCCCGCCGAGGTACACCAAATCGCCGCGCCCGTCGCCATTCATATCGCTAATGCGTATAAAGTCGGCGTTGTAGAGGGTATTCGGGCTGTTGTCGAACACGACCGCTGGTGCAAAGCCCTGCAGACCCCGGTTGGCAAAGTAGGCCACATAGCCATTGCCGGCCGTGACCAGATCCGCCAGGCCATCGCCATTCATGTCATAGAGAAAGACATTGGGATCGCCCAAACGCATACTCTGAGTGCGCGCAGGCATCGGCAGCTCAATCGGGCGCGACCAGCCATCGGGGTGGTTCAACTGCACCATATGGGATAAAACGGCACCACTGCTGTTTAATATGGTGGCGAATACATCGACACGTTTGTCGTTGTCAATATCCAGCATGCCCACATGCGGGCTGTTGAGGGGAAGATTCAATCCATTGATAACGCCGCTGTACTGCCAGCTGTGCGTTTCATCGAGATGGAAATAGTGTGTGCTGCCAGCACTGTACTGCAGCATATTCACCGCGCCGTCACCATCGATATCGGCCCAGGTCACTGCGGCATCCGAGATACGGCTGGTAGAAAAGGTGTTCATTTCACGATAGCCCTGCCACTGCGGCAGGCCGTCGGCGTCGGGGCCGAGATTGAGCCAGTAGGCATCCTTGTTGGGACCGGTATGAATCACGTCCGGCAGGCCGTCGTGGTTCATATCCAGAAACGCTGCGTCGGGGCTACTCAGGGACACCCGACTCGCCGCCGGCATCGACGTCATCAGCACCTGGTCCTGCCGGTACTGCGTATAGTCATAGCGCACCGGCGGCAGGGACTGTGCCGATGACCCCGCGCCGGCAGTCAATTGAATTTCCCGCAACAGGGACTGGCTTTGCCAGGCGCTCATTGGGTGGTAGGAAAAGGCATAGTTGCGCAAGGAACGCCCGGCAAACTGTGTTTCGACACGCTGTAAGCGGTACGCGGTTTTGATCTCGAATCCGGCTTTATAATTGGTCAGGATGTCGGGGCGGCTCTCATAGTGAAAGTGGACCGCCATATCACCATTGCTGTTGTAATTGATCGTTTGCAGATAAATCTGTGCGCTGTTATCCAGCTTGCTGTAATGGTATTCGATGCGATTGCCATGGGTGTCCTCTATGGCCTGCAAATACCAGGCAAAAACCGCTGTACCATCCCCGCTGCTGATGCGGCTGCCGGTATCCTGTCCCAGGTACCAGCGCTGACCATCGGGCTGCGTGATCATCCAGCCCTCGGGAAGACGCTGGTAGCGGGCGAAGTCGGTGGCATTTTTGGTCCGATAAACGTCCCCCTCCACCAGCACCAGCTCCTCGCCCTGATGGTTGATAAAGGTATCCAACTCATCGAACTCGTCTGTACTGCCGTCGTGGTCGTTGTCTTGCTGATCTGCGCGGCCCCATTCGGAGTAATTGGGCAGACCCTGGTCCGTCTGGCGCTGGATAAAGGGCATGGTCAGCCGGTGGCCCAGACCCACGAGCCCGTTGCCGAATCCGCTGTTGTACGCCACCGACACATCCGGCACCAGACCGTTGCGCCCCGGCGGCACTGCCAGGCGCATCTGCTGCGAGCTAGTGCCCGTATTCAAATTGGGGGTAAAGGCTTCACCAAGCCCTGCAATACTGCCGGGACCGGTGGGCAAATTGAGCACCGGTGCCTGCAGGGCCGTGTGTTCATCGGCTCCCAGAACAGCACTGGCCGACAAAAGCAGACAGCAGCCAAGCAAAACATTACGCAACATACACTTCCCTTTTTATTATCGGCGTCTTTGCTGCAGACACCTACGGGGTACGGGGCAGTATTGCTTCGCCATCAAACCCGGTCGGGTTTATCAGCGATACAAAAAACCGTTTTTGTCAGAAGGCTGGTGGGATTCCCTGCAACAGCAAAAACCGCACCGGCCTTTTAAAAGCGACAATCAAACAGTGTGCAGAACCTGTTTGATTGCCGGATTCATCCTGTTTTGAGCAGGAACAGGGTTAACTCATTCCGAAGTCACCTTGCGTAGCGGGGCAGTCTTGCGCAGCAGCAGCGGGCCGCCGGGACCGCCATCGTCACAGGTGTCGAAGTTTCTGGACTTGTAGCGGTGATTAAAGATCAGCTCTATATCCTGCATCGCAGCAATGTCCACCAGTGGGCCAAAGCGATCCGCCAGCTTGATCGACAGCCGCCAGCCGGTGGCGGCCACACTGCGCTCTTTAAAAACACTGGTCACAGTGGAACTGGAACCGGGCTCACTGCTCAGCACATCCAGGTCCGCCGCCATGGATACCCGGTAACTGTCGCGGAACGCCAGCTGCGTGCCCTCTACCGTATCCCAGAAACGCGTGCTATAGGTCACCAGCTCATCCGCAATACCCACACCGTCTTCATTCACCACCAGGCTACCCGGTGTCTTGCTGCGCACCACACTGGTACCGCCATAGGTCAGGAAGGCCGGCGCTTCACTCTCATTGCTGCTGGAGTAGCTCAGGGGAATATTGAGTCCAATGGTCTCTATCTTGTCCAGATAAGTACCCCCGGTAGCCAGGCAGGCCAAATCGTCCGTGCCCGCCACCACCGGGCCGAGGAAGAAATTGCTGCGCGGCAGTTCTTTCACGGTACTGAACTCCACCGTTACCCAGACATCGCTGCCGAAGTTGCGCGACAGCAGGCGCAGCTTTTCATGGAATGCCGCCTGCGGACTCAGGCGCGGGCCATCCTGCCGGGCCGGGTCCGGGTGGGGATAGGTTTGCGCGATACCCCCGATGGCATCCACATAACCGAACACATGGTCCTTGATGGAAAAGGTGTCCGTGGCCTGCTGGGTGCCGCTGAGATTGCGCAGCTGGTCGAAAGACAGCATTTCACTGTGGAAATCCCGCAGTTCCTCCGCGTTGCGCAGGGTATACACCGCCTCTTTCCTGCCCCGGCTAACCGGGCCCACAAAGGGCTCCTGCCATTTGTATTCCAGCGCGCTGGCAGCGTAGAACAGCCACTTCTGTGCCTCTTCAAAGTGCCGCTCGGCACGCAGCATCTCCGTGGTCAGGCGGCTGCCGTGGATCGGATCGGCAAAGTAGCGCTCCGCCAGGTTGCTGTTGGCGGTAAATATCTGGTTTGTCACCCGCTGCGCCTGGTTGAGCATACCCGCCAGGCGTTCCACTTCCTGTTCAACCGTCGCTTCCGCCTGGGCGATATCCAGGGCGATGGTGTTGGCCTCCAGCCACATGGTGCGCACCCGCGCTTTACTTTCCACATCCAGCAGCCGGTTGGTGCTGTCATTCAGCGCTGCGCGCTCCTCTGCAGCCAAGCGAATGCTCTCCGCCTCTAATTTACCTATCTTTTTAATACTCTTTATATTGATATTATGCTCGGCAATAGTGATTGCCGCGTCCAGCAAGGAATCAGTAACAGAGCCCCCACTCCCACCATTTTTCACGGGCAAGATGCTTTTTGTCACATTAACAACAGATTTGAAAATGCTTAATCTCCGCCTGGACTGCTCGGCTTCTTTCTTGATCTTAGTGATCTGCTCTGAAATGAAAACCTGTTGGGCACCATAATCCAAGATAATTGCCGATTGCCAGTCGACAATCTCCTCTTCCTCCGCACGCCGCTCAATTTCGATTTCGATCGCAGCGAGCAGATCCTCCATACGCTGCAGATTGCGATCCAGGGCGATCTGCGCAATATCGATATTGTTCGCCTGCAGCGAGATCTCACTACCTTCCTGCGCAGACTCTTCAGCGATGATACAGTCTTGGCTAAAACAGCTTTCCGGAAATTCCCAGCCCAGCAAACTAAATAACCAGTTACCCAGTTGCTGGTGGCGATCGGTGTACTCTGTGGCCAGGGTGTCGGCGCTGTGACGGTAGGTGTCGTAACTGGTTCTCGCCGCAGCCAGGCTGCTCTGTGCTGTGGCGATAGGGCCACTGCTGTCATTGCCGAGGAAATCACTCAGTGCGTTAAAGGAATCAAACTCGGTATTGCCGTCAATGCCGTAGCCCTGTACCAACAGCACCGCATCCTGGGGTAGACCCAGAATATTGGCTTCTCCCGTCAGCCAGCTTATCGCGTTTTCCAAATCACGCATGTAGCTTTGCCAGGCAGAAACCGCTTCTGGAAGACCGGAAAACCCCGAAACCTGGGTAAAATCGGTGTTCGGGAAAATTCCGCGCAGAGACTGCTCCCTGGCCACTAGGTCACTGCGCAGCGTATTCATCTTCTCGATCATCTGCGCCAGTATTGTGGTATTGGTCTGCCCCGCCACTACCGCCAGGCGCGCTTGCTCTACCTTGGTAGAGGCCAGCCTGCCCATCAACTGATACAGCATGGTGACATCCTTGTAGCCGGTAAACAGCCGCTCCGCCGGGGTCACGTCTTTCTGCGCCAGGTCGTTGGGGTCATAGTAACGCGGGCTGATTTGACCCCGCCCGGGCCCCCACTGGGCCAGGAACTCCGGGGCATACTGCAGCAGCGAGTTGTACTGCTCCAGGGCGTCATCCAGCAGCTGGTGTGCAGCTTCGATATGCCCAACCTCGACACTCACCGCTTCGTTGCGCAAGCGGCTGATGCGGGCTTTGTCCAGGGCTTCATTGGCCAGGATCATCTCCGCCACCGCGCGATCGTAGTAGACATCCAGGGTGAAACGCTGCAGGTTTTCATTGTCCGGGAAGTGTGTTAGCTGCTCGAAAATAAAGGCTTCCACCGCTGTGGCGCGGTTGCGCTCGGCAACACCATACAGGGAGGAAAACGCTGCTGTCGGCTCGCCACTGGCAAAGCGGTTGATCACCGTATTGGTGTTGGCGTCGACGATATACATCAAATCCAGGTAACGGAATGCGGCCTTGTCCCGCGAGAAGATACCCTGCGCCGGATTTTCCTGTGCCGCCGGAACATTGTCGGCCTCGTTATAGTAGAGCTGCTTGCGAATCTGCACCGTGGGGTCCAGCTCAAATGTCACGGGATACTTATCGCTGTAAGCCGATGCACCTGCCTGGTTCACAGCCCTCACACGGTATTCGTGAGTGCCGTACACCAGTGGCATGTCACTGTCAGGGTATTCATAATTTCGCCTAGGACCGCTGTACACCGTTTTCCAGCTGCCACCATTCAACCGCTGCTGTAGATCATAACTGTCAGCCCTGTCGGCTGCCGGCCAGGTGACCGTGTAGGCCTCACCGGTGGAGGACGGCAACGTGATATAACTCGGGGACACCGGCGGCTGCAACAGGGCCACGGTGGCACAGGCTTCCGGTGAATAGCCGGATTGATCCGTTGCGGTCTCCGCCCGCACCCGGAAACAGTAGCGACCGTTACTTAAATTACGGAGCATGTGGCTGCGGGCCGGACCCCGGTAAACTTGGTTATTGTCGCTATCTATCACCTTATAGTTAATGCTGAGCTCCCCCTTGGTGACTTCTGTCCAGGTTAATGTCAGCTTGCCGTCGATATTGGGCGTTGGCTGGGTAATCGATAGCACCGGCTTGCTCACATCCCGATCCACCGTTACCGTGACCGGGGAGGAATAAGCCGAGCAGGTGTCCTTGGCATTGCAGGCGTGCACCTTGTAGCGGTAAGTGCCGTTGCCAATACCTTCAAAGTCTTTGCTCAAGTCGGGCCCGTTATACTCCACAGTGCCGCCTTCGTTGACAAGTTGGTAACGGGTGGCAAATCGTTTGCTGTTCCAGCTCACCGTGTATTTGCCATCGAGGCTATTACTGGGAGAGACGCTGGGGCTGGGCACACCGGGGCGGAAATACACCTCCAGAGGATTACTGCCCTCCCGATAACCGGAACAGACGGCATTGCAGGCGCGCACCCTGAAACGGTAGACACTGCCGTGCTCCAGGCTGTCAACACTGGTACTGGTGGCACTGCCAGAATAAATAAGGTTACTGGACCAGCTGCCACCATCTTTGCGCTGCTGCACTTCGTATCGGGTGGCACCGCTGCTGGCGGCCCAGCTAATTTCAGCACTGCTGGAAGAGGAATAGCTGGGCACATTAATTGAGGCTGGTCGTGGGGGCGGTACAGCGACAGTAATTGAAGGGCTGTAACGCCATTCACTATACTTGGAGGTACCACTGATCGTTACAAATGCGCGTACACGGTATTTATAAGTTCCATTTGCCAGCTTACCAGAACCCGGTACCTTTATAGACCGGACTCCCGTATTGGCTGCAGAGTAGATTTGCGACCAGGTACCGCTGCTACTGCTACAGGAACCCTTGCATTGAGAGACTTGGTATCCGGTTACTTTTGGAGGTGTACTTGAGGCAGCCCAGTTGATAGTAAAGATCCCATTCGTGTCTGTGCCGCCTTCATTATTGGAGAAACTGACACTGCCGGGAATATTTGGTTTTCTAACAACCTTAATTTCGTTGGAATAAACCCAGCTTCCTCTGCCAAGCTCCAAATAATAATGCTGTATTCTATATTTATACACTGCTGAATCTTTCCCAGAAAAATCTACGCGACGAACGCTTGAGCCTGAAAAACCCTTATCGACCCGTACGTAACTGCCGCCGTCTCTGCTTTCTTCAACCACCGTATTACTGCAAATATTCGTGCCAACGGGAACATACTCTAGCGTATAACCTCCATCTGCGTCCGATGTCGGCAATGAAACAGAGGTGACTGGTGGCGCACTGAGGCCCCTGCATATCTCAGTTGGCGGTAGGTGGATTTGCGCAAATACCGAATTTGAAAACACTAAAAATATAATAAAAATAAATCGAAACTCAATCCTGTCCATATTTTAACAAATCCTATATAAATTCAATCAATTCTAAAAATACTATCAGTGCAGCTTTGGCAGTCCCAGTCCCAGTCCCAGTCCCAGTCCCAGTCCCAGTCCCAGTCCCAGTCAGAAAATTCTTGCGCGAATCTTGGAAAACTATACAGAAGGAGTGAGCAGTTGCGCTTTCTCCTTCATCTTCACCTCTAACCTGACGTAATCGATCCATAAAAAGTCGCATCACATCTATTTCTGTAAAGCTTTAGTCATACCACATTGATTCGCTTCTAAATCACATCCAGCTTTAGTTGCTTGCCTTGCGCGAAATATCCTCGGCTAAAATACGTTCGCGCCATTCGGTCTAGTGCCGACCGACTTGATTCAGTGAACGACGCTGGGCCAGCTTGTTGCAGTGCTCAACGTCAAACTCTATCTTAATTCCTTCCTGGAAGATTCTTCACACTAGTCGCCAGGTAGTTCAATTTTTTGAAGCGCTTATATATTCAAGGTAAAAAAAGCAGAACCGATGGTCTACCTGGCAAAGTAAATTTCCACCGGCAAAACCGATGGCTTTAATCGTGAACCGCTCAAAACAGTTTGTACGAAACTAGCGTTCCTTGAGCCCCCAAAGGGGGCTGCCTATATCTTCATACCAAGTTCAGTTGCTCTACTCGCCGATCTTCCTTCTCCTGATGACGAATACTCCCCCAGATCACATTCTGATCACGACCAACGGTGGACACAAAGTAACCTCTCGCCCAGAAGTGTTGCCCTACATAACTTCTATGCCGGCCAGAGTAGGTCCTCGCAATGTAAATAGCACTTTTCCCTTTGATATATCCCACCACCTGGGAGATAGCATATTTGGGCGGAATAGATATCATCATATGGACATGATTCGGCATTACGTGCCCCGCCTCAATCAGGCTCTCCTTTTGCCCGGACAACTGGTGGAATACCATGGGCAACTCTCTGCGCATCTGTCCAAATAGTACCTTTCTACGATACTTTAGGATAAAAACTATATGGTACTTACACTCCCATTTCGTATGACTTAAACTGTCCACTTGTCTCATGGTGACTTCTTTGTGTGTTGCTTGGCGGCTCACACATTGGAGTTACTTAGGGACTTCCTGACCTTTCAAACTTCGCGTGCCTCCCCGGAAAATCTGGAGAGTCTCCCTTTTGGACTAGCCTAAACCACAATGCGGTTCAGGCTTCGCAGTCACAGCATCGCCATACCACAAAAAGTTACAAGCATACCAAAACTCCTTTTTGTACACTTCACTCAAAGCGTCACCATTACACGAAGAATTTTTATTAGCTTTAATGGATTTAATTTTTTGGCATTGCCCCTATAGCTAATTTTTATATCACAACTTTTCTTACTGAATCAACAACATTCCACTGCGAAAACTTACCTATATAAGTTGACTTTTATACCTCCTTGAATTGCACAAATATTTAATTTCAGAAATTTTCTTGCAACAGACTTCTGATACTCGCTATTGAAGAGATGAACCAATATTCTACCGGGATCCAATATCCTTAGCCGGATGAATACTCTCGGTATTGCAAGAAGAATTTAAAATCTGGCAGAATTCAACTCAATGAGTGGCATCAGTTTAAATACATTTATTTCAGAGTAATTTAACTCTGTGAAAAACCTGTGTCACAAGAGACATTACTCCACTGCAAAGCAGTTAGAATTTTTCAACTGATTAAAATCGGCATGGAACTGGGTAATGCGCATGAAATAGATTTTTGGAGCATTACTTTTGAGATCACTCCATACACTTTCTATCAGTATGCCTATATTGTTCTGCGAGCATGGTGGTTGCGGCAATCAAACAGGCGAAAGAAGACCTGCTTGATTGCCGGACCCACCCTGTTTGGAACAGGAGATACAGGCTTAACCCATCACTCCGGAGTTGCCTTGCGCAGCGGAGCAGTCTTGCGCAGCAGCAGCGGGCCGCCAGGACCGTCATCGTCACAGGTGTCGAAGTTCCTGGAAATGTAGCGGTGATTAAAAATCAGCTCTATATCCTGCATCGCAGTAATGTCCACCAGCGGGCCAAAGCGATCCGCCAGCTTGATCGATAGCCGCCAGCCGGTGGCGGCCACACTGCGTTCTTTAAAAACACTGGTCACAGTGGAACTGGAACCGGGCTCACTGCTCAGCACATCCAGGTCCGCCGCCATGGATACCCGGTAACTGTCACGGAATGCCAGCTGCGAACCCTCCACGGTATTCCAGAAACGCGTGCTATAGGTCACCAGCTCATCCGCAATACCCACACCGTCTTCATTCACCACCAGGCTGCCCGGTGTCTTGCTGCGCACCACACTGGTACCGCCATAGGTCAGGAAGGCCGGCGCTTCACTCTCATTGCTGCTGGAGTAGCTCAGGGGAATATTGAGTCCAATGGTCTCTATCTTGTCCAGATAAGTACCCCCGGTAGCCAGGCAGGCCAAATCGTCCGTGCCCGCCACCACCGGGCCGAGGAAGAAATTGCTGCGCGGCAGTTCTTTCACGGTACTGAACTCCACCGTTACCCAGACATCGCTGCCGAAGTTGCGCGACAGCAGGCGCAGCTTTTCATGGAATGCCGCCTGCGGACTCAGGCGCGGGCCATCCTGCCGGGCCGGGTCCGGGTGGGGATAGGTTTGCGCGATACCCCCGATGGCATCCACATAACCGAACACATGGTCCTTGATGGAAAAGGTGTCCGTGGCCTGCTGGGTGCCGCTGAGATTGCGCAGCTGGTCGAAAGACAGCATTTCACTGTGGAAATCCCGCAGTTCCTCCGCGTTGCGCAGGGTATACACCGCCTCTTTCCTGCCCCGGCTAACCGGGCCCACAAAGGGCTCCTGCCATTTGTATTCCAGCGCGCTGGCAGCGTAGAACAGCCACTTCTGTGCCTCTTCAAAGTGCCGCTCGGCACGCAGCATCTCCGTGGTCAGGCGGCTGCCGTGGATCGGATCGGCAAAGTAGCGCTCCGCCAGGTTGCTGTTGGCGGTAAATATCTGGTTTGTCACCCGCTGCGCCTGGTTGAGCATACCCGCCAGGCGTTCCACTTCCTGTTCAACCGTCGCTTCCGCCTGGGCGATATCCAGGGCGATGGTGTTGGCCTCCAGCCACATGGTGCGCACCCGCGCTTTACTTTCCACATCCAGCAGCCGGTTGGTACTGTCATTCAGCGCTGCGCGCTCCTCTGCAGCCAAGCGAATGCTCTCCGCCTCTAATTTACCTATCTTTTTAATACTCTTTATATTGATATTATGCTCGGCAATAGTGATTGCCGCGTCCAGCAAGGAATCAGTAACAGAGCCCCCACTCCCACCATTTTTCACGGGCAAGATGCTTTTTGTCACATTAACAACAGATTTGAAAATGCTTAATCTCCGCCTGGACTGCTCGGCTTCTTTCTTGATCTTAGTGATCTGCTCTGAAATGAAAACCTGTTGGGCACCATAATCCAAGATAATTGCCGATTGCCAGTCGACAATCTCCTCTTCCTCCGCACGCCGCTCAATTTCGATTTCGATCGCAGCGAGCAGATCCTCCATACGCTGCAGATTGCGATCCAGGGCGATCTGCGCAATATCGATATTGTTCGCCTGCAGCGAGATCTCACTACCTTCCTGCGCAGACTCTTCAGCGATGATACAGTCTTGGCTAAAACAGCTTTCCGGAAATTCCCAGCCCAGCAAACTAAATAACCAGTTACCCAGTTGCTGGTGGCGATCGGTGTACTCTGTGGCCAGGGTGTCGGCGCTGTGACGGTAGGTGTCGTAACTGGTTCTCGCCGCAGCCAGGCTGCTCTGTGCTGTGGCGATAGGGCCACTGCTGTCATTGCCGAGGAAATCACTCAGTGCGTTAAAGGAATCAAACTCGGTATTGCCGTCAATGCCGTAGCCCTGTACCAACAGCACCGCATCCTGGGGTAGACCCAGAATATTGGCTTCTCCCGTCAGCCAGCTTATCGCATTTTCCAAATCACGCATGTAGCTTTGCCAGGCAGAAACCGCTTCTGGAAGACCGGAAAACCCCGAAACCTGGGTAAAATCGGTGTTCGGGAAAATTCCGCGCAGAGACTGCTCCCTGGCCACTAGGTCACTGCGCAGCGTATTCATCTTCTCGATCATCTGCGCCAGTATTGTGGTATTGGTCTGCCCCGCCACTACCGCCAGGCGCGCTTGCTCTACCTTGGTAGAGGCCAGCCTGCCCATCAACTGATACAGCATGGTGACATCCTTGTAGCCGGTAAACAGCCGCTCCGCCGGGGTCACGTCTTTCTGCGCCAGGTCGTTGGGGTCATAGTAACGCGGGCTGATTTGACCCCGCCCGGGCCCCCACTGGGCCAGGAACTCCGGGGCATACTGCAGCAGCGAGTTGTACTGCTCCAGGGCGTCATCCAGCAGCTGGTGTGCAGCTTCGATATGCCCAACCTCGACACTCACCGCTTCGTTGCGCAAGCGGCTGATGCGGGCTTTGTCCAGGGCTTCATTGGCCAGGATCATCTCCGCCACCGCGCGATCGTAGTAGACATCCAGGGTGAAACGCTGCAGGTTTTCATTGTCCGGGAAGTGTGTTAGCTGCTCGAAAATAAAGGCTTCCACCGCTGTGGCGCGGTTGCGCTCGGCAACACCATACAGGGAGGAAAACGCTGCTGTCGGCTCGCCACTGGCAAAGCGGTTGATCACCGTATTGGTGTTGGCGTCGACGATATACATCAAATCCAGGTAACGGAATGCGGCCTTGTCCCGCGAGAAGATACCCTGCGCCGGATTTTCCTGTGCCGCCGGAACAGTATCGGCCTCGTTGTAGTAGAGCTGCTTGCGAATCTGCACCGTCGGATCCAGTTCCAAAGTCACGCTATAGACATCGCTGTAGGCCGATGCACCCGCCTGGTTCACAGCCTGCACACGGTAGTCATGGGTGCCGTACACCAGTGGCGTGGCACTATAGCTATAATTGCGACTGGCGCCGCTGTACACCGTTTTCCAGCTGCCACCATTCAACCGCTGCTGTAGATCATAACTGTCAGCCCTGTCGGCTGCCGGCCAGCTGACCGTGTAGGCCTCACCGGTGGAGGACGGCAGCGTGATATAACTCGGGGACACCGGCGGCTGCAACAGGGCCACGGTGGCACAGGCTTCCGGTGAATAGCCGGATTGATCCGTTGCGGTTTCCGCCCGCACCCGGTAGCAGTGGCGACCATCACTTAAATTATTGAGCTGGTGGCTAAGCGCCGTACCCAGATAGACCTGGTTATTGCCGCTATCTATCACCCTGTAGTTAACACTGAGCCCACCCTTGGTGATTTTTGTCCAGGTTAGTGTCAGCTTGCCGCTGATATTCGGTGTTGGCTGGGAAATCGATAGCACCGGCTTGCTCACATCCCGATCCACCGTTACCGCAACCAGGGAGGAGTAGGCTGAGCAGGTGTTTTTGGCATTGCAGGCGCGCACCTTGTAGCGGTAGGTGCCGTTGGCAATATCTTCAAAGCCTTTGCTCAAGCCGGCCCCGTTATACACCACAGTGCCGCCCTCGTTGACAAGTTGATAGCGGGTGGCAAATGCCTTGCTGTTCCAGCTTACGGTGTATTTGCCATCGGGGCTATTGCCGGGAGAGACACTGGGGCTGGGCACACCGGGGCGAAAATATACCTCCAGATTGCCGCTCTCCCGGAAAGAAGAGCAGAAGGTGGCGCAGGCACGCACCCTGAAACGGTAGACACTGCCGTGCTCCAGATTGTTAACATCGGTACTGGTGGCACCGCCGGAGTAAATATTGCTGGACCAGCTGCCGCCATCTTTGCGCTGCTGCAGTTCGTAGCGGGTGGCGCCGCTACTGGCGGCCCAGCTCAGACTGGCACTGCTGGAAGATACATAGCCGGGTACGCTGATTGAGCCGGGAACTGGCGGTGGCCCAACAACGATCGTTCCTCCCGTTTTGTAATCACTGCACATATCAGGAGTACAGGCCCGCACACGATACTGATAACTGCCTGCAGAGCGTCCACTCTCATTAAAACTGGTGCCACTGCTATTATAAATCCGGCTCCAGGCACCACCATTGAGACGGCGATAGAGTTCATAGCGATTAGCACCGGGACGGGCAGACCAGCTAATGGTAAAGGCGCCGTCCAGATCAGTACTCGGATAGTTTAAGGTTGTGGGTGTCGAGGTGACAGCAACAGCACGGCAAACTTCTTTGGTTGCCACGTTGCCGGGACGACCACTCCTAATAGAGCCACTTAGCCCAGTCCCCCTGTAGCATAAAGAATAAGCACCGTCAGCCGTTAAATTCACGACCCTAGACCCTGTTAAGGGCGGATTCCGGTCAAGAGTTGTTTCCACTCCATTAAGGACTTGCACAATAGAATAATCTTCATGCCTCCTATCTAATAATACATGCTCAAGGTCATAGGCTGTCCAGCGCAAAGTGGCCTGTCTGTTCGTGTAACTAAGTGTAAAAAATTGCGGCAATTCAACTTGGCATTTTATTGTATTTTTTCCAGGTTCAAATATACGCCCGCACCGGGCCAAGGCTCGCTCCGGTAAGCTAATCAAGGAAAGAACCCCAATAACAGCCAGCCAACCTGTTAACCTTAAACTTCTATCCATACTTTTCCCACTTATCTACTATTTATAGAAATATATAAAAGATCAAATTTGATCCCCAGAATAATCTGAAACAGTCGTGCCACTTAACATGGATGAATACAAAGAATGAAGCGCGACAAGCACTGCCCACAAATTTATCGCCAGGCAAAAGATTACCCTACATCCTGGGAATCATCATAATCCCTGTTTATTAGAGCGAATTTCATAGCAACAAATAAATTAATTCTTGTTGTCTTCTCAAAAAATAAAAATCAGTAACCACCCGCAGAGCGGGTGGTATGATGAAAGCCCCCAGAGGGGGCTATGTTACAGCCCCTCCAGTCTCATCTGCTCCTGGCGGCGCTCCTCACTTTCTTGATTCTTAATGTACTCTCGAACCATCTGCCATCTAAGCCAACTGTGCTTACGCAGTAGCCTCTGGCCCAGAAATGTCTACCGGTGAAATTTCTCTTCACCTGCAAGTACTCACGAAATATTCGAATCGCCGACTTACCCTTCAGAAGTCCTACTGTATTAGCCACGCTGAACTTCGGTGGGATCATCAACAGCATGTGGATGTGATCCCGCATTGCATAGCCCTCTACCAGCTCAACTCCTGCTTGGCGGCAAAGATCACGGAATATCGTTCCAATTTCTCTGCGTAAGGTCCCGAATATCGCCTTTTTTCGATACTTCGGCACAAATACTATGTGATACCTGCAATAATGCTTGACGTGAGCTTGGCTCTGCCAATCTCTCATATGGCCTCCTTATAGAACTTGCCGGTTCATGGGAGGCCATATTCTCTACCCTGCACGACTGAACGGCAGAGCCCTGTCAAGTCTCACCGCCAAAGGCGGTGGTTTACCTATGTGTTAATTATTTGATTAAAGAGGTGTAATTATTTTCCTGTTATCCATATAACTAAAGCTTATAACACAACTTCTTCATTTAAATCAATATCACGCCAATACAACGACTTAATTTTACAAGCTGGCATCAACTTTCTTTAGATCATATGGCCACTTGATACTAAATAGACATATATGACAATACCGACAAAATTTGATTAGTTCATAAAGTTAGTGTTGCAATTAATTCCAGTGATTTTTGGGGAAAAGTAAATATCCTGTGTATATGCGGTGCGAACTAGACAGCACGCCCCCACGAGGTGAAGTATAAATTCCTTACCGCTGATAGATACTTCGCGCAGTGCGCCGGAACCGCTTTACACTGCGCATTCGGCACCGTAGTTGACAATTCACTTCTCAAATCTCCTGGAAAAATATATTAGGCTACTCAGCTGGCACAGAATTTTGAGCATCCTCACAATGTCGGGCAGCGCCTTTGCTTATCCAACCTACGTCACTCTGGAGTACGACCGCAATTAATTTTATTTCTTAAATTCACTGAACAGATATTTCATTCTTTTTCATACTTATACCTAATTACCATCTAAGCTAAGTTTCAGTAATCTTTCCGGCATTGGTGGCGTCCGGAGAGAAACGTAGACAAGCCGGGGAATAAGTGCACACAGGTCGAACCTGCGGTTAAAACGATATTGGAACTCCGCCAGGTAGCGCTGTGCATATTTCGGTCGTATCGCATGGTAGGTACTGCGCAACGCGCTTTTTAAATTGCCGAGTACCGTGTTCACCCAGTAGAACTCGGGCTCCTCAACGGAGGCGCGGCCACCACCGCAGACGATCTTGTCGTGGTCGCAGCCGGCCTCAGTAACAGCATTGAAGCACGCCAGACCATCCGAGATAACGATACTGCCTTTGCTTAGGTAACGCTTGCTCCAAGCGGCGATTTCAGTGTTTCGGAAGCCTTGCACTACAGAGAGTTTGATCCGGGTGGGCTGCCCTTCCTTCGTAGTTTCAACCGCAGCCACGAAAGGCGTCTTACTCTCAGCGCCGCGTCCCGGCTTGCATCCGGTACGCTCACCGCCGAGATAGGCATCGTCCAACTCGATGAAGCCAGATAGCTTGTACTGCTGGTCTCGCTCCACCATTACCTGCATGAGTTTCTGTTTCGTGCGCCAAGCGGCGTTGTAGGAGATTCCCAGGCGACGGGCCAGGTTCATACTGGAGATGCCCTTCTTGTCTTGGGTGATGAGGTAGATGGCCTGAAACCAGACGGTGAGAGGTAGTTTGCTGGAGTCAAATATGGTGCCGGCGGTGATTGAAGTCTGTCGATGGCATCGGTTGCACTGCTGTAGTTTCCTGTAGGACAGTTGGCAGCACTGATTGTGGCCGCAATGAGGGCAGCGGAAGCCCTCCGGCCACCGCCAGCGATGAAGTGCGTCGAAGCACTGCTCCTCTGTACCGTACTGCTTGAGGAACTCAGTCAGACTGATACCTTTCTGAATCTGTACTTTGTTGCGGGCCATGGCGGACCCCCTTGTAGATCAATAAGATAGCTGTATTTATATACAGTTGAGTATGGCTTAGCAAGAGTGGTAATTAGGTACTTTTATGCATCTTCCATTTGTGCGTCCATTCGGTTTATCCATTGACTAAACATCTCCGCCTCTTCCATGTCTTGTTATCAGTAGTGCGAATGGCTTCGCGGATTCAACTTTGGAGTGCATACCGCTTATGCGACCTGGTTTTGCTCATGGCATTCTAAGGCTCATAGTACGGAGGCATAGGTAGTTACATAATTTAATTTACACTCTCTGTAAAACTCTCCAACATTTCAAGCACGACAATCAAGCAAGACTTGTTGGGCTTACTTGAATACCAGATGAGTTACAAGCATTTTGCAATATTCAACTACATTGTTTGATTATCTAAAACTAACCGCTGCTACTGCTACAGGAACCCTTGCACTGAGAGACTTGGTATCCGGTGACTTTTGGCGATGTACTTGAGGCAACCCAGTTAAGATTAAATACACCATCCCTGTCTGCATCACTTTCATTGTTGGAAAAGCTGATTGTATTCGGTCTATTTGGTTTTCTGACGACCTTAATTTCGTTGGAATAGATCCACTCACTTCCGTTAAAATCCCCAGTGTAAAAATGCTTTATTCTATATTGATACACTGCAGAATCTTGCCCAAAAAAGTTTAGGCTTTTTGATGGATAGACTGTATTAAAAAGTACGTAACTGCCGTCGTCTATGCTTTCTTCAACCCTTATCTCACTGCAAGACCAAGAATAATAAAAATCCGGCAAAAATGTCTTAATTCATAACTTCCATCTGTGTCCGATGTCGGCAATATTACAAACCCCATGACTGGTGGCGCAGCGCCTCTACATTGAAAATCTGGCGGTGATGGAGATGAAGATGCGGAGGAAAGTACCAAGTTTGAAAACACTAAAATTATAATAAAAATAAATCGAATAACGGCCCTGTCCATATTCTAACAATCCTTATATAAATTCAACCAACTTTCAAAATACTATTAGTGTAGTTTTAGCGGCCTCAGTCAAAAAATTTTGTGCGAATCTTAGCGTACTATATAGAAGGAGTGATCAATTGCACATTCGCCTTCATATGCACCCCTAACTGGTGTGATCAATTTATAAAAATCCGTGTTACATCTATTTCTGTAACGCTTTAGCCAACACCACATTGACCCGATTCTGAATCACATCCAGCTTTAGCTGCTTGGCCTTACGCGAAATATCCTCGCGCCGTTTGCGCAGTTCTCTCACTCGTCGACTGAATTGATCCAGTGAACGACGCTGGGCCAGCTTGTTGCGGTGTTCAGTGGCAAACTCTATCTTAATTCCTTCCTTGTAGATTCTTCACACTAGCCGCCAGGCGGTTTACTTTTTAAGCGCTATATTCAAGGAAAAAAGCAAAAGCTATGACCTGCCTGGCAAGCTAGCCCGTGAACCACAATGTGGTTCAGGCTTCGCAGTCACAATATCGTCATATTACATAAAGTTACATACATGCCAAAACTCCTTTAACAGGATTCACTTAAAGCGCCACCCTTATACAAAGAATTTTTATTATTTTTAGCGAAATTCAATTTTTTGGCATTGATCCTATAATCAATTCTTATATCACAACCTTTCTTGCTAAATCAACAACATGCCATTATGAAAAATTATCTGTATGTTTTGACCTTGTGTGCCTGTTTAAATCACACAAACATTCAATGTCAAAACTCTTCCTGCAACAGAATTCTGACAACCGCTATTGGGAGGTGGACCAATAAGGTACCGGGCTCCGGTATTCTTGGCCGGATTCATACGCTGGGTATTGCAGTAGGCATTTGAGAGTTGGCAGGACTCAACTCGATGAGTGGCTTCAATTAAAAACGCTTCTTCCAGTTCAATTCAATTGTATAAAAAATTTAAGAGCCCTATTTGACGTTAGGCTACCGCAGAACAGATAGTGCTTTTTATCAAATTAAAGTGGTATGTAACAATGCTGTAACTCACCACAGCCTGTTACAAGTTTTGAGATGCAAACTACCACGTAAAACTCTCGAATGTTACAAGTGCGACAGCCAGGCAAGACTTGTCGGGCTTAGTTGAACACCAGATGAGTTACAAGCATTTTGCAGTATTCAACTACATTGTTTGATTATCTGAAACTATTTGTGTCTACTAAATCTATGCTTTCTCTAAACACAACCAATCTTGGTATCGATATTCTTAACAGGGTAGATCTTACCGTCAAAGCGGGGGAAGTCCTGTGCCTGTCGGGGCCCTCGGGCTCCGGCAAAAGCCGTCTACTGCGCGCCATCGCCGATCTGGAGCCACACAGTGGCAGTGCCAGTCTTGACAACAGGAAACAGGATTCAATGCCGGGCCACTGCTGGCGCAGGCAGGTTATGCTGGTACCGGCGCAAAGCGCCTGGTGGTATGAGACAGCCGGTGCACACCTGGCCAAACCCATGCCCCAGGCACTTCTTGCGCTGGGCTTTCCCGAAGAGGCAGACGGTTGGCAGATGGCAAAACTCTCCACCGGGGAAAAACAGCGCCTGGCACTGGTGCGGGCTCTCTCCTACGAGCCGCGGGCTTTGCTGCTGGATGAACCCACGGCCAATCTTGATGAAGACTCCACCTTGAAAACCGAGGCCTTTTTGCTGGAGGTGATTCGGGAAAAACAGTACCCGGTGATCTGGGTGGCCCACAGCCCGGCACAGATCCGCCGGGTGGCGAACCGGTATTTTGCTATTGAGGACAAACGCGTGAAAGAACAGGAGATACCTTTGTGAATGTAATCGACCTGGCCTGGTGGCAACTGGCTCTGGCAGCAGCGCTGGTAGTGGCTCTGGCAGCCTGTACCCACATGGCCCGATTGCAGCTCAGCAGGCCGCTTTTGATCGCGGCGGCACGTACGGCAATACAACTGGCACTGGTGGGTGTGGTTTTGGAAGCCCTGTTCGCCCTGGGCAACCTGTTGTGGGTGAGCCTGCTGGGTGTGGCAATGTTACTGTTTGCCGGCCAGCAGGTGGTGTCACGACAGAAGTATCGCCTGGCTGGCGGCTGGAGTTTTGCCATCGGCACGCTGTCTATGCTGATCTCCGCCTTTAGTGTCACCATACTGAGCCTGGTGGTGCTGATCGGGCCACAACCCTGGTACCAGCCCCAGTACTCTATTCCCCTGCTCGGCTTGTTGCTCGGCAATACCATGACAGGCATCGCGCTCGGGCTGGACCGCCTCACAGAGAGCGTGTGGCGCTCGCGGGAAATTATCGAGAATCGCCTGATGCTGGGGGAGACCTGGGGCAGGGCCTGCATTGAATTCCGCCGCGACGCCATGCGGGCGGGCATGATGCCAACGATCAATTCCATGGCCGCTGCGGGTATAGTTTTTCTGCCGGGCATGATGACGGGGCAAATACTGGCGGGCACCTCCCCCACCATCGCAGTGAAATACCAGATATTGATTTTGTTCACCATTGCCGCAGGCACCGGTTTTGGTACATTTGCTGCCGTCGCCCTGTGTACGAGACGCCTCTTCGATACACGCGAGCGATTGTGTGTGCACCGCCTGGTGGAAAGCCGCCATCGCTGAATTCAGATTGGCCCCGGGATGAGTGCTATTTTAAGCGGGGCTGTGACCGGGCAGCGCAAGACAAGAGGCGCATGCCCCTATACAGACGAAATAGGCAAGGTGCCATTTTGGAAGCGAACCAGCCTGAAACCGTCGCACACAGGGGAATTTAGCGGCCGAGCATCAAAATAACCGCCGCGATCACCAGGCCCACCAGAAGCACCCAAACGCCCCGCAGCATCAGCGAACGGGCGTACTCCGCCTCCTGGTATTTCAGCGCATAGGGGATGCCGGTAATCGGTCCGAGAAAAATTGTTGCTATCCCCCAAACCCAGCGCCGATTGCCCAGGGCCGTCAGCGCTGCCATCAGCCCGCCAAACCAACACAAAGTGACACCAATCACGCATACCACCAGTGCGGTAATGGACCACCATTGATGGGCCAGAAAGATTTCTACTATTTCAGTTTCAGTCACGATCTGCAGACACCTCTATTTACCCCCTGAGCCCTCCGGTATCAATCACTGCGGGCACAACTGACAGTACTCACGAAACCTGGCCGCCTCACCCTCAAGTCAGTACCCACGCAAATTGTATAGCAACCCTCAGGAGGGACAAAGAGGCCCAGCTTGAAACCTGTCCTTCAGATAAGTGACCACACACTTGCACGACAGATTCCCATGCCTGTCAAAAGCGATCAAACAGCTCTGTGGTGACTCCTAACCAATCCAAGTTTCCAATAGACTGAAATTACCACCAACTAGTTTGAAAACTCCACCCTGGGGTCCCCAAAATCCCGGCCCATATAATCCGGTGCACAGGGAATCAACTCCGCTGCGGGTATGCCCGCGTCAATCAGGTATCGCTCCACCTGGCGGCTTCGCTCCTGTGCCAAGCGCTCAAACTCCTCCCGCAACATGATCGGCGGGTACCGATAGAAATCAGCAAGCCTGCTGCGATTGCCATTCAGTCCCAGTGTAGAGTTCGGATAAAGGGCATTCCAGTCCCTGGCATTGGCGATGCCACAAATACCCGGGCGTGCCTCCGGGTGCTTATGCAATTTGACCACCATCTGCTGCAACTGCGCTAGAGCCACATTACTCAAGTGCGCACTGCCGGGGGCGAACTCTATGGAATCGAAGGACTTGGCGCGAAAGCGGCCCCAGGCCAGCTTGGCCAGAAGGTAGATCCCGTAAGGTGTAAAATAACTGAACAGGGCGTCCATAATGGCCTTTTGCAGCACATCACTGAAGACATAGTTCAATGAAAATTTCGGGTCTCGGATATCTCCGGTTACGGGCATGCTAAATTTCACATTCCCCTGGCCATCCTTTAAAAGCCACAGGGCCACATTCAGGGGAATAAACCTGGATTTGACCGGCAACTGATCATCATCGCGTACACGCCGGATTTTGATTTTCTCCAGTTTTATCTCTGCCAGTGCATTTATCTGGTTGTCACGAATCCGGATGTCCATCACCGCATCCATTTGGCCCTGCAATATCTTGTACCCGAGCAGTCTGGCCATATAGGGCGTGGCCGGTATCAGATTGACATTGTCGAGATAGCTTGTCAGCTGGGCATCCCATCTGCGCCCACCCAGGTAATCGACAGTACCGCTCAGTTGTATTTCCCCAAATCCGCCAGGCCTGCCATTTGCCACCACTATTGCGGGTGGGTGCTCACCGAGATTGCTGATATCACTGACATTCAGATTGATATCCCGAACCGGTAAACGGGCCCGGAATTCATCCCGGTAATCAATCCAGGTAAAGGTGCCGTGGCGCAGGTAGACATCATGAATATGATAGAGAAAAGGGGGTGTGGTTTGATTCCTGAGATGGATTTTATCCCCCCCGTCGAGCCCTCGAAGTTCGGAGATCTGCTGTACGAGGGGGAATGCGCCGTAACGATTGCGCAGGAGGATCAGTCGCGGACGAAAAAAATCGACAGAAGCTATATTCAGCAATCCGCGCAGACGATCAAACTGCAGGGCTTCAATCTGCAAAAATCTGAAATCGCCGGTCCAGCTGTGGCGATCATAGTCCGGTGTGGTTTCCTCTCTCGGGAAAAAATGGAAATGGACTGCCTCGAGCCATTCAAAGCGCCACTCTCTCCTATTGGCAAGAAACCGGGACAGGTGGAGACTCTCCCCTTCCGCCAAAAGTTTGCCCTTGCGGGAAAACAATTCAATCCCATGAATATTCAGCACAGTAATCGCCAGTCCATCCTCAGCCGCAAACTGCCCTTCCAGTGCCAGCGTCCCCAGGGTGATACAGTGATTTCCCGTTTTAAAATAACTGTAGGGTATGCAACTGGATATCTTTCGCATATGCAACTGCTGAGCGATAATCTGACCAGAAACAAAGCGCAGCTTTCCGAGCAGCAGTTTTTCCACCTGTAACAGTTTTGCCGGTAAATCCCTCGGAAAATCCGCCGCACTCAACCGCACACCATCGGCGCGAATATCCGAGAATATGGCCCCCCTCCCTTCCGGCAAGTCCAACCGCTCAACCCCACCCAGGCTGAGTGGGCCCGCCCGATAGCAGGGCGCGAGGGGGGAGTCTCGAAACAATCCGGCTGGCAGGCAACCGCTGACAGCACCTGCCTGAAACAAAAACTCCCCTCCCACAGAGGGATTCTCCAATTGAACACGGGCTATCCGCAGTGGCGCTCTGCCCCTCTGCGCCAGGGAAAGACCAACCAGCTCCAGTGAACCGTCAATCGCAAATGGTCTGCTCAGGGAAATGGTTTGCGCACTGGGAATAGCCAGTTCATCGAGCCCATAACAGCGTTGGGTATCCCCCGGCCCGGCCCGCTCAAGCAATTCGATGCTGACTGTTTTGCCGGATTCCGGTGTGCATACACGGGTATTGAATATCCGCAGACCCGTCACAGAGAAGTGAACACCGCTTTTCCAGATAAAGCGCTGCCAATCCAGTTGCTGCAAGCCCGCCTGCAAGTAGTCACCCTCTTTCTGCCAGAAAGCGATTGGCCGGCTTTTCACTGGCCCCAAAGACACGCGAGCCACATCCGGCTTGAGTCCGATCCGTATCGGGTCTCCACGAAATGCCAGTTGGGGGGTTTCCACGCAGTCCGCGATCGGTACCCCGCCTGCTCTCTGGCGCAGCAGAGTTTCAAGGCCGCAAAAAAGTATATTGTCAATCTGCAGGTTGTAGAGATCGAGGGTATCGGGGGAAAACGCAATCCGCTCTATGGCCAGTGCTTCAAATTGCCAGAGGGGCTGTGCCCGGAGCGCAGTTTTTAACTCTGTTTCACCCACAGAGACACCGCTGGTGCCAATGGCATTCAGATTCCGGCTCAACACACAGCGCGGCAGCTGGTTCGGGTAGCGGACTCTGTGGGGAAGGCAGGCAAAAAGGGATTCTATCGACCACTTTTCCATTGTAACGCTGGAGACTTTGTTCCCGTTGCGGGACCAGTTCAAAGCCAGCACCGGTATCGAGAGCTGCTGGATCTCCAGGTTTGGTCTATCGCCCGGTCCCAATAGCTGCAGCTGTGCCAGTTGGGAACCATCCAGGTTCGCGGACGCCTGCGCAGGCTCCACCTGCACATGGAACTTTTCCCCCAGTTGCAACTGTTGTAACACCACGCAGTGGATATTCAGGTGCAACACCTCTTGAGTAGCCGGCAGGCAGGCGTCCAGGCCATCCAGGGAGAAATTCGGCAGGGCGATATAACTGCTGCCGAAAGGAGATGTGGTATGGCGTATTCTGGCGCTGGGCAGCGCCAGGCTGGACAGGCGCAACAGAGACTCACCCTGCGCCGTGCTTGCCAGGGCACGCTCGACAGACAACCCCGCAACAGCGATATCCAACCCGTCCTGCCAGGCGACCAGCAGCGGGTGCTCCTGGCGCAACTCGCGCAGGTCAAAACAGACCGGCATGCGCCCGGGCGCCGACGATGCCCGGTAAATCAGCCGCGCCCAACTGCCCGGCAGGCAGCCATCCAGCCGCTGCAGAAAATGTTTTTGCAATCGGAAGTTGGGCGCATCGACAGAAGCCGGGGCTGTCTCTTCGCTCTCTCGGTCCAAGCCTTCGGCCTGGGCATCCAAACGGCCTTTTTCCTTGCCGAAATCCACCTGGCCTGCCCCAGGCCCCTGGCCCGCACCCACCCAGGGGCTCTGTACTGCGGTGCGCCGGTAATACCCTTCGCCAATAGCGAGCTTCTGCAGTAAAAGCCCATTGTTGCCCTTCACCGAGTCACTCAGCATCAATCGCTGTAACTGTAATTGACCGAAAATGGCATAGCTATCCGCTCCGGGTTGCCAGGCAAAATTGCCGCGCCCGCCCAGGTTATTCAGCTCCGCGCACAGGGGTTGCCACCCTCCTGGCAATAGACCCCGCGATAGGCAGCCGGAGAGAGACTGCAGGGTAAAATCCGAAATGGAGAAGGGGGTACCATCAGCCAGGGTATCAAAACTGCGCCATTTCAGTTTTTGCAGCTGTAACCGCTCCTCCCCCAGCCCTTCCAGTCTCAAGTGCGCCAGGCTGAGCGGTCCGCTGGCAACCCCCCAAGGCACATTTTTTGCCGTCGAACCAAACCGCACTGCCACCCTTTCATCACCGAGCAGACCACCCAGGCGCACGCAGTGATCCGGCCTTCGCCACAGTGCACCGGAAACGCAGCCGTTGGCGCCGTCGACCTGCAGGCTGGCTACCGCAAGAATGCGGCTGACAATATCGAATTCAAGCGGACCGAAAACGGCCTGTTGTACCGTTAACGGGTTATTGCGCGGTCGAACCATGTCCAGATAGTGCATCTGCTGCACACGGCTGGGCCCGGTGGTTATCTTGAGACGGTGGCGCCAGTCAAACGTGGTGGTCTCGGGCAATTGCAGGGTCTTGGCGCGAAAACAATAATGATGATTGGTGTTGCGCAAATGCCGGGGGCACCAGTCGAAGTCGGTAGCGCCTGCCTGGCGCCAGTGCAGACGCTTGATCGAGCGATCATAATCGAATGCATTCATGGCGATAGTCCCGGCTCCCCAGTCCTGCCAGCGCTGATCACTGCGCCGCAGCACCACGCCTTCTCCGCGCGCACGGTGCCAGCGGGCAAGCCCTGTCAGGCCAAACCCGAACTTCAGGTCGCCCTCGGCGGATAGATGGCGCGCAGCCGCACAGTGCCCAATCAGTCTCTGTAACCCCCTCAGGGCATCGGCCCATTGTTGTGGCGGGCAGCTGGCGAAAAATGCCACGCTGAGGGATTCGGCTTCTGTGCGCAGACTGGGCCAGTGGAAATTTCCCTCATCCAAAGACAGGTGTGCCAGAGTGGTATTGAATTCGGGTGCCCCTTTTATTTTTGCCAGCAACTCCTGCAGTTGGATTTCCTCGGCGGCAATCGTCACTTTGAGAGGCGCCGCGCCTTTGCGCCACAAAGCCAAGCGAAAATCCCGCGCGTGCATATTGCCAATTTGGGCACAGGTGGGTGCCGCCCATGCGGGGCGATGTCGATAACAGATTTTGCTGTCTTGTACCTTTGCCCGGCCGATAGCCAGATGAAAATCGCGATCCCTGGGTTTGCCCCGGCCCAGATTCCAGCCCCCCACCTCCCAGACCCGCCCCGATGCACCCTGGGTGGATTGCAGATCCAGGTAAGCACCGCTGACCGAAGCGCGCGCCAGTTGCACGCGCCCTCGCAGCAGCTGCCACCAACTGTAATCCAGCATCACTTCGCGCGCAGAAAATCCCTGCCCACGACTGTTGAAGGCGCGCGCATCCACCACAATGACCCGCAAATTCAGAGGGGATACCCGTACATAATCGGCGTGAAAATCCAGGCCCCGCCGGGCAAGCCATTGACCGGTCTTATCCCGCACAAGACCCGAGGTGGCGATGGATAGGCCCTCCATCAGCAATAATGCACCAATCAGCCACCACAGAAGACGGGTAAAAAAAGTGTTTTTTTGGACGAACTCTGGTGGCATTGAAAATAAGCGCCCCTCAATCAATCCAGCGCATGCGGCAACGGGAGCCAAGCCCATAAAGTAAAGACCAGCACCTGTGTATTGTTTTACCCTGGCGCTACGATTCTCGATAATAGTGTGCTGCGTCGCGCTATGGGTCGCATTCGGCGCTGTGCTGTCTACTATTTATGCAGAAATGTCATCGCGCAGCGGAAGAGTTTGGCTGGCGGGTAATTGTTTGACCGCAAGCACCATGCCATCAAGTTGTCAGCGAGTGAAAATGCAGAAGTACCCGAATTACCAGGATATTGTTCTGGTCGGCGGCGGCCACGCCCACGCCATTGTGCTACAGATGTGGGCGATGAACCCGCTGCCGGGCGCACGCCTCACACTGGTTTCCCCCCAGGTCCAAACTGCCTACTCCGGCATGTTGCCGGGGTTGGTGGCCGGCCATTACACTCTGGACGAGACTCATATTGACCTGGCACGTCTCTGTCGCGCTGCCAGTGCGCGTTTTGTGCAGGCATGTGCCCACCAAATTGACCCTGTGTCGCGTAAAGTCTCTTTGCTGGGACGCCCGCCACTGGAGTACGACCTGCTCTCCCTGGATGTCGGTGCAACTCCAGCGCGGGAACTGCCCGGCTCCGAGCTGGCAATGCCCATCAAACCCATCGGGCACTTTTTCCGCTTCTGGCAAAAGCTGCAGGAGCAGGTGCAGAAAACCCATGCCCCCCTCAAACTCGGGGTAGTGGGCGGCGGCGCCGGAGGCTGTGAACTGGCGATGGCCATGGCTCATGCGCTGGGGGAACAGGTGCTCTCCGGGCAGGTGGAGATACACCTGATCCACGCCGCGGACAACATACCCCAGGACTACCCGGCCCTTGCCCGCAAGTTGACCATGCGCGAGTTAAACAGACTGGGAGTGCACCTGCACCGCAACTGGCCGGTAACAGAAATTACCGAACCGGGTGTGCGCAACGACCGCGGGGAATTGCTGGAGCTGGACCGGGTACTGCTCTCCACCAACGCCTGCGCCCCCCCCTGGCTGGCTGACTCCAGACTGACACTGGATGAAAAGGGATTTGTGCTGGTCGATCGCAAGTTGCGTGCCCAGGGGCGCCAGGAGATCTTCGCCGCCGGCGATGTGGCCAGCTTCTCCACACAACCGCTGCCAAAAGCCGGTGTATACGCTGTGCGCCAGGGCCCCATCCTGTTCCACAACTTACGCGCCACCCTCACCGGGCAACCATTGAAAGTCTTCCGCCCGCAGAAGCGTTTCCTCAGCTTGCTCTCTTGTGGTGGCAAGCGCGCTATCGCCGTGCGCAACCGTGTCGCCGCGGCCGGGAATCTCCTGTGGCACTGGAAAGACCATATCGACCGCACGTTTATGCGGCGCTTTAGCGATCTTTCAATGCCCACAGAGGAAATGCCGGCAGCGCAACCGCGCGAATTGCTGGCGCAGCGCGCCGGCATTTCACTGTCGGGTATGCGCTGCAATGGCTGCGGAGCGAAAGTGGGTTCAGAAGTCTTGCGCCGGGCCCTGGAAAAATTACCGGTGCAACAATCTGACTATTTACTGCGCGGCGTGGGTGACGATGCCGCCGTTTTGGATTTGCCCGCAACACAACTGTTGGTACAGAGTTCGGATCAGCTGCGCGCACCGGTAGCGGATCCGTGGCTATTTGGGCGAATTGCAGCCCAACATGCCCTGTCGGACCTCTTTGCCATGCACGCCCGCCCGGTGAGTGCACAGGCACTGGTCACCCTGCCCACTGCAGCGGCAGAAATTACCCAACGCGACTTGCAGCAATTACTGGCCGGTGCCATTTTTGAGCTCAACCGCCACAACTGCGCCCTGTCCGGGGGGCATACTGCCGAGGGGGCGGAAATGCAGTTGGGGTTCACCGTCAATGGTCTCGCCGAGCGCGATCAATTATTGGAAAAAAGCGGCGCCCGCGCCGGGGACTGTCTGATACTAAGCAAACCCCTGGGTGTGGGTACCATTCTCGCCGCCGAAGGTATGGGGGAAGCCCACGGGCGCTGGGTGCAAAAAGCCCTGGACAGCATGCTGCAAAGCAACGCCAGCGCCGCTGAGATTTTCGCGCAAAACAGCGCCAACGCTCTCACCGATGTCACCGGCTTCGGGCTGCTCGGACACCTGCTGGAGATGCTCAGTGCAGATGGTCTCAGCGCCTCCCTGATCGCCGAGCGCCTGCCGCTGATTCCCGGCGCCGCATTCTGTATTGAACGGGGCTGGCTTTCCAGTCTGCAACCGCAAAACGCCAGCGCCTACGCCTTTGTGGAAAATCCACAGGAGTGGCAGTCCCTGCCCCACTGGGCGTTGCTCACAGATCCACAGACTTGCGGCGGCCTGCTCGCCGCGATACCCGAGGGCAGTGCGGAGAGCTGTGTCGATGCACTGCTGCAAAGTGGCTGCGCCCAGGCGTCGATTATCGGTGCAATCTCCCACTCAAGCCGGGCGCAATCCCGGGTGCGCCTGTACAGAGATGGCGATTGGCGCCAGCTAACCGCGCGAGACAGCGAGGCGGAACAAAGCCAGGTTTGAGTTGCCACTGGTATCAATACGGGAGATACTGGCGCAAAAACAAACGCTGACACAGTAAAGTGGCAGCGAGCGAAGAGGTCTTCACAGCATGGGGAAGTCGGCTTTCACAGCAATCGACAGGAAGACCAGCCACCATGAAAAACATTGTCATTGTCGGCGGCGGCGCCAGCGGCCTGCAGCTGGCCACAAGACTCGGACACTATTTCAATCCCCCCCGTCGCTTGTGGCGACGGCGCAAGCCGCCTTTGGCCCATGTCACCCTGATTGATAAAGAGCGCACCCATATCTGGAAGCCTCTCCTGCACCAGGTCGCCGCTGGTGCGTTGGACGCCAATATGGCTGCTCTCAACTATCAGGTCCACGCCCGCGCCAATGGCTACGAATTCCAACTGGGCAGTTTGCAATCTTTGGATCGAAAACGTCGAACCGTTGCGCTCAGTGCAATACTGGATGATCAGGGCAACCAACTGGTACCGGCACGCAAACTGGCATACGACTACCTGGTACTCTGTATCGGCAGCCTGGGCAATGATTTCAATATCCCTGGCGTGTACCAGCACTGCGTGTTTCTCGACAACAGTGAGCAGGCGCAAAAATTCCACCAGCAATTGCTTGATCATTTCCTGTGCCTGGAAACCCATGTGGAAGAAAAGCTGCGGATTGCCATTGTAGGCGGCGGTGCCACCGGTGTAGAACTCTCCGCGGAACTGGTGGATGCGGGCAGGCAAATAGGGTATTACGGCCGTATCGGAGCGGATGCCATCGAGATCACCGTGATTGAGGGTGGCCCGCACCTGTTGCCGGCCCTGCCCGCACGGTTGGGCAATAATGCCGAGCGCGAATTGGGCAAACTGGGCGTTCGGGTGCTGACAGGTTGCAGTATCGCCCGCGCCAATGCCACCGGCCTGACCACCCGGGATGGCGAGGAAATTCCGGCAGATATCCGCGTCTGGGCCGCCGGGGTCAAAGCGCCGGAGTTTCTCACCCGGCTGGATGGCCTTGCCACCAACCATCTCAACCAGATTCAGGTGAAAACCACGCTGCAAACCCAGAGCGATGCGCATATCTTCGCGATGGGCGACTGTGCCAGTTGTATCGATGGCCACGAACAGCGAGTGCCGCCCCGTGCACAGGCCGCCCAGCAGATGGCAACGCTGGCGGCAGACAACCTCATCGCCCTGACAGAAGACAAACCTCTGAAGCACTTTTACTATCGCGACCGCGGTTCCCTGGTTTCCCTGAGCAAGTTCACAGCAGTGGGCAATCTGATGGGGGCACTGGTGAAGGGCAGCCTCACCGTGGAGGGGCGCATTGCGGGCTTTGCCTACCGCGCGCTCTACCGTATGCACCTGGCGGCAATACACGGCTGGCCCAAGGCCATGTTGCTCTACCTGGTCGGCCAGGCGAACCGGGCAGTGAGTCCCCGCTTAAAACTGCACTAGCCATAGACCCTGACCATCCAACAGGGCGTTGTTACCGGCATGTACCGCCCGGCGCGAACACCGTAAAATTGCCAAGGGTTCCTGAGCGCGCCAACGAGCAACACAATAATGCACTATCAACGTATCGTTGTATTGACCGGTGCCGGTATTTCCGCAGAGTCGGGCATCCGCACTTTCCGCGGGGCCGATGGCCTGTGGGAAAACCACCGCCTTGAGGATGTGGCGACACCCGAGGCGTTCGCGCGGGACCCGCAGCTGGTGCAACGCTTTTACAACGCGCGCCGCAGACAGCTGCTCTCCACACCTATTGCCCCCAACGCCGCCCATCGCGCACTGGCGGAATTGGAAAGGGCGTTTGAGGGCGAATTTTTATTGGTCACACAAAATATTGATGATCTGCATGAACGGGCCGGCAGCCTCAAATTGATTCACATGCACGGCGAGCTGCGTAAAGCCCGTTGCAGCACCAGTGGCGCGCTGTTTTCAATCGACGGCGATCTGAAGGTGACAGACCATTGTCCCTGCTGCAAACGCAGTGGCACACTGCGCCCCCACGTCGTCTGGTTTGGGGAAATGCCCCTGCAAATGGACACCATCTACGACGCCCTGAGCCGTTGCGACCTGTTTATCAGTATCGGTACCTCCGGCAACGTCTATCCGGCAGCCGGCTTCGTGGAATGCGCGAATCGGGCGGGCGCACACAGTGTGGAACTCAACCTTGAACGCAGCAATGTGGGGGACGCCTTTGCCGAACACCGCCAGGGGCCCGCATCAAAAATTGTCGGCGCCTATGTGGACGAGCTGCTGAGTTAGACCGCGAGCAGAACTTCTGTTGAGGGGGCCACACCCCGACCCGACAGCGCGCAGCGGCCATTTTCAACACAGCAGCAGATCACATTCTCCGCGATCCAAATAACCATTGAAGGGCAATCGTATTCACTCGTCGCCCGGCTCACCACCGGGCAGCATTACCAGCCAGGCACACAGCCAGTACGCCCGAAAAAACACAGACAGAAAAATACGCTCTGTCAAAAAATCGGCACACAGTTCTGCGCAAGAAGGTAAGACAAATCAGTTTATACGCCTTGGAAAACACCATTGGTTATCCAAAGCTAAAATATAATAAGAAGAAAAGTGGCGGGAAATACCCGGCACCGGCCAACCGGTGCCGGGACGGCAATCACATCCGGGTTAAATCTTCCATTCCCTTACGGTGTCCAGTCCATATTCATCGATCCACTGATTCAGGCCTTTTGGATTGCGCTTTTTCTTTTCTACCGTGGCACCGGTGTAAGGGTTGCGGTAGTGGCCGGTTTCCAATTTGGGCTCGGCAGTCTTGTTTGCCGACACCACGCGACGAGCTCGGCGGGGGGCGCCCCCTTCTCTCTTCAGATGACGGGCGACGCGAGACTTCAAGGTCTGGACATAGTCCGGTGCGTCTTCATCATTCAACTGAGAAACCAGCCATTCAACAATCAGATCGCCACGCGCTGTAAAAAAATCCTCTTCTTCCATGCGATATTCAGCGGCCAGGTTCACCAGCGCCTTATCGAAGGCAATGACACCCTCTTTCCTGCGTTCTGCCTGAGCCATTTGCTCCTGCAGTTCCTCAATTTTTGCCTGGTGTTCGGCGATTTGTTGTTCAAGTTGCTCATATTGCTGAAACATCCAATAAACCTCAACTACGGTTATTAAAAAAACAGGGGTATTTCTGTGTCGTTAAACGACACTGAATCGGGTTCCGGATATCCGAAATATAAAAGTCATTCAACAACACTGCAGGCAGGTTAGAGGCGATATAGCGGTATTATTTTCGGCAACTTACACAGCAGCCCAAACCAAAAGCAGATACTGCAACGCTGGTGGACCCCAACGCTAGATATATCCGACATCCGGTGGATAATGAATAACCGCCCTTGAAATACCAGTGTAATCAAACTGCATTGTCAGTATTGCAAAAACGCCCGCCGACACCTAGTTGTGCTGAACCAATATTAAAAACCAACCGAATTCCGTCAACATACCCGAATCGCTGACGATTACTGTAGTTTTCGGCCAGGGCCGCGAATAATAATGTTTTGCTGGCAAATATCAACTCTTTACCACCCATTCACTGAATATAATACCAATCTTCTTCCCTATGGGGACTGAATAGTAACAAAGGCGGGCTTATCTCCTTCAATAAAGGATATTCATCCGGGCTTGTATTCGCTATATTGTAGCAGCAGTCACCAATTGCAAATAATCAATCCGGCTTTTGCCATTCCCAGCACTTATTGCCAAAAACAATTGGATAATCACTCTTAACCATGTCAAGCCCCCGCCATTCCCACCATATGCCCACTCTGGCAGCACTGATGACTCCTTTTCCCCACCATATCGATATGGAGGCCACAGTCGAGGAGGCCGTGGCCATGATGGAAGAACACGGGGTGCGCCATTTGCCGGTAACCCGCTCGGGGGAACTGGAAACCGTCATTTCGAAAGGGGATATCGAAAGGGCCCACGCCCCCGGGCACCGCCTGGAGGAGCAGCAGCTCTACGTGCACGACCTCTGTGCACGAAGACCTTTTGTTGCAGATATCCACGATCCCCTGGACAAGATCCTGCTGGCAATGGCCGATACGGGTATCGGTTCAGTGCTGGTGATGCGCGAGGGAGAGCTGGTGGGCATTGTCACAGTGACTGATGTGCTGCGTTTCTGCAGCAAGTATCTGGCGGAGCTTGCCCAGCCGGTGGACGACTCCATTGCCTGAGTCCAGGCCCAGACCACCGGGCCTGCCTCCACTGTAGCCGGTGACTCACAGGGGCCAGATCCACAGCAGCATGGGAATGCCGACTGCCACTACCAGTATCTCCAGTGGCAATCCCATCCGCCAGTAATCGCCGAAATCAAAGCCACCCGGCCCCAGGATCAGGGTGTTGTTCTGGTGACCCACCGGAGTGAGAAAAGCACAGGAAGCGCCAATGGCCACCGCCATCAGAAAACTGTCCGGATTCGCCAACAGTTGTTCTGCAGTACTGAGGGCTATGGAACACATCATCGCTGCAGTAGCCACATTGTTCATAAAATCCGACAATGTCATGGTAATAATCAGAATCAGCGCCAGCGCCAGCACCGCGCTGCCCTGGGCCAGATTATTCAACAACACCTCAGCAATGAGGTCTGCCGCACCGGTGGACTCCATCACCTCTGCCACGGCGATCAGGGTACCCAACAGAACGATCACCGAACCATCCAGGGCTCCGTAGATATTGCGCAGAGGCACGACCTTCAGGGCCATAAAGGCCAGCACACAGGTCGCAAACGAGATGGCCGCAGGAATCAGGCCAAAGGCGGCGCCAGCCACCGCCAGTGCCATGGCAATCAGTGCAATGGCGGCTTTTTCCTTGTTTGGGATGCTGATATCTCTCTGCGCCAGAGGGACACAGCTCTGCTCCCGGGCAAAACTGATCAGATTGTCCTCGGCTCCCAGCATCAGCAGTGCATCTCCCGCCAGCAGCGGTGTGGAGTGCACCCTGCGCACGGAGCGGCGCCCCCGACGTGACAATGCCAGCAGGTGCATCTGATAGCGGGCGGGAAGGTGTAGAAACTGAATGGCGCGACCCACCAGGGGGGAGTCGGGCATCACAACCAGTTCGCACAACTGCATCTCTTCATTGTGATAGGCGTATTTTCTTTTGCCTGCGCCTTTTTCCCGTATTTTGCCCGCAGGTAAGCTTTCCCCTTGCCGCGATACCTCCCTTTCACTGTCCGGCTCCCCCGTCATTTTCAGACCCAGGCTGGACAAACAGGTGGCGAGAGATTCAGGCTCCGCCTCAATCAGCAAAATATCCCCGCTCAGTACCCGGTGCCAGGGGGCGGCCGGTGATATACGGGCATCGTTGTGTACAATACCCACTACCTGGGCATCCTCGGCACCGAGCATCCTGCCAATCTCACCCAGGGTCCTGCCGGCGGCGGCACTTTTTTCTCCCACCAGTGCCTCGGTCAGGTAGGTGCCGGTATCAAAACTGGTTGCACCGGCCTGGCCACGGGCCGGCACCAGGCGCCAGCCAACCAGGCCGATAAATGCCACACCCACCAGGGCCACTACCAGTCCCACCGGGGTGAAATCAAACATACCGTAGCTGCCAGCGCCGGCATTCGCGCGAAAACCCGCTACCATCAGGTTCGGTGGCGTGCCGATCAATGTGGTCATACCACCCAAAATGGTGGCAAATGACAGTGGCATCAATATTTTACCCGGCGCCAGCTTTTGCTTTTCTGCCATTTCCGCAGCTACGGGCATCAACAGCGCCAGTGCACCCACATTGCTCATAAATCCGGACAAAAATGCACCGAGACTCGTGAGCAGCAACATCGCCACAGTGGTGTTACCGCTCCTCGGTACCACCCGTTGTGCCAGAGCATCCATGGCCCCGGTATTTTGCAGGCCGCGGCTTAAAATCAGTGCACAGGCCACGGTGACTACAGCGGGGTGACCAAAACCGCTGAAGGCTTTTTGCGGGGGAATCAGGCCGGTAAACACACAGGCCAGCAGCGCTGCCAGTGCCACCATGTCGTGTCGCCACGGACCACGGATAAACAGTGCAATGGTCACCGCAAGGATGCTGAGGATCAACAACTGGTCAAGCGTCATGGATTGGGATGTCCTGCGAACGGCAGCCGGATAATATCCCCCGGTAACCATTTCAGAGTACACTGGAAAAAAACCCAAGGAGAGCAGTTTTACGCCAGAACAATCGGCGTTGCCGGATGCACATATAAAAGGCCATCGGCATTTGCAACAGTGTCTCCAGGGCAATGCCTGAGGGCTGAAGGGCCCTCAGCGCTTCTTTATCCCCGAACCAGGACTGCGTGACCTCTCAAGCACTCGCCAGCACCGGAGGCCACAAGCGGGGGGGAAATCATCGAATAACCCCGACTCTTGGCCCGGCATGTAAAGACGTATTGCGTGACCTGTTGAATCGCTGGGTTGATAATAGTGCTCCGGGCAGGTCCCATAGGGGAGCTGTATTCCTGTATACCCAGCAGACCCAATGGGAGAATCCTTTTGCGGCAGAACACCGCGCACTACAAATGTCTTTTCCTCAACGATGTGCCATTACTCGATGTCCGCGCACCGGTGGAATTCTCCCGCGGCGCCTTTCCCTGTGCGGAAAACCACCCCCTGTTGGACAACCGCCAGCGCGAGCTGATCGGCATTGAGTACAGCCGAAACGGACAGCAGGCCGCCATCGATCTGGGCTGGCAACTGGCCACCAGGGAGGTAGTACAGGCGCATCTGGCCCGGTGGGGTAATTTTGTGCAGCGGTACCCCCATGGCTATCTCTACTGTTTTCGCGGCGGGCTGCGCTCGCGCACCACTCAGAATCTATTGCGCGCAGAGGGTATTCACTACCCATTGGTGGAAGGCGGCTACAAGGCCATGCGCAATTATCTGCTTGCTGAGCTTGAAAATCTGAGTAAGCGGCTGCCCATTATCGTTATCGCCGGCCACACCGGCAGTGGCAAGACCGAGCTGATACGAAATGCCGACCGCGCCCTGGACCTGGAAGCCATTGCCCGACACCGCGGTTCCAGCTTCGGTGGCACCGGCCACAAACAGCCTGTACAGGTTGATTTTGAAAACCGGATCAGCATCGATTTGCTCAAGCTGGCACAAAACCCCGGGGCGGTCCTTATAGAGGATGAAAGCCGCCTGATCGGATGCTGCGCTCTGCCGCCGGTGTTACAAAATGCCATGAAGGGGGCGCCATGGGTGCTAGTGGAGGAGACAGTGGAAATCCGTGCCAAACGGATTGTGCGCGACTATGTTCAGGAAGCCCTGCCGCACTTCAGTGGCACAGAAACCGCCGCAGCGGCTGCCCTGGGGGAAGCCCTGCGCAGCAGTCTCGGCAAACTCCGCAAGCGCCTGGGTGGACTTCGCTATCAGCAGCTGGATGCGCAGTTGGCCGAGGCCAACTGCGCCCTTGTGCAGAGTGGCTGTAGCAAGGCCTATGTTCCTCTGGTCGTGGCACTGCTAAAAGAATACTACGATGGCCAATACGACTACCTGATGAAAAAGCGCAAAAGTGCCCCCCTGTTTCGTGGCACGCATGCAGAAGTGAACACCTGGTTGACCAAATCAGGGGTCTCATTGGCCAAATAAGGCTTCAGATTACCCCGCTAAAAGGCGTATTGGGGCGACATTGCCAAACAAAAAAGAACAGCCTCAGGCTCTGTGTGACAACCGGTGTAACCGAAAACGCCGCAGTAATATGCGGTCCCGCAGGCTGCGGGGCAACCAGCGTGCCATCCAGGGTAGCAGACTGCTTCTGTTACCGATGCGCACCAGTGTAGGCGGGCGTTTGCGCAACAGTTCACGCACCAGCCTGCGCGCGAGAGCGCTGGCCAAAGTCGCATTCTTTTGCGATTCCTGGGCGCGGGCCCGCACTACCTCCTCCTCGCGTTTATACAGGGAATCCGGAAGCAGCAGGCCCCGCAGTGACACTTCCGCATGGCGGCCAAACTCCGAAACAATGGCCCCCGGTTGGACCGTCATAACGTGGATACCAAAGGGTTTCAACTCAAGGCGAAGCACGTCTGTCAGGGAGTGCAGAGCCGCTTTGGAGGCACAATAGGCACCGGAAAACGGGGTTGCCAACACGCCCGAAACTGAGCCGATATTACACACAATACCACCGCGCCCGGTACGCATCAGCGGCACACAGGCACGCGCCAGCGCGAGCGGTGCAAAGACATTGGTGCGAAACTGGTTTTCCAGGGAACGGGTATCCAGCTCAAGCAAAGGACCCATCTGGCCGTAACCGGCGTTGTTGATCAATATATCCAGGCGTCCGTAGGCCGTCTTGAGTGCGTAAACCACACGATTGATATCTGCCTGGGAATTGACATTCAACGCTTCGGTAGCAATACCCATATCCGCCAGCTCCTGCAGACTCTCAGGCCGCCGCGCGGTGGCAATCACAATTGTACCGCGGCGATGCAGCGCCAGGGCGAGTTCGCGACCGATACCACTGGAACAACCGGTAATCAGGGCGACCCTGTCCGGGACCACGTAGCCGCGCCCGATTTGCGCGAGGCTCTCCGCGGCAAAACACTGGTCGGAAGTGCGAAAGCTGGATACTGGCGGTTTGTTCAAGGGGTTGCTCCATTTACTGGTCCGACACCTCCGGCTGTGTCTGTGGCTGCTCAACCAAACCAACAATATTGCCAAAGGGATCCAGAAAACTCACCATCAGCACGCCCTTACCGACATCCACCACATCGCTGTGTTGTCGCGCACCCATGGCACCGAGATGCTCAACCTGCGCAGCGACATCCTCAACTGCCCAGTAGGCGATAACGCCATCTGCGCGGCTGATTGCACTGCGCGCATCCGGATTCAGGCCCAGCTCACAATCACCGACACGAAACCCTACATAACCATCGCTATCAACAGTGGGTTTCTGCCCCAGTAATTGCGTGTACCAGGCCCTGGCCTCGGCAATATCCGTGACACCATAGATCACTGTGTGCAGGCCGAGAATCTGCCCCATCTGAGACCCCCTATCAAGTGATTTTTATCCAGCGGCGGGGTGCTCTGGCACTACTTACTACAGCGCTCGCTCCAATTGCTCAAGCAGGTCGAGCGGTTCCAGCTCCACCCCCTCCAACTCGCCGTTCCAATTCAGGCCCACCAACAACACATCCTCATGCATACCGGTGAGCCAGTCGTCGATAAATTCCTCCAGGTCAATAGCGACTGCCTCATAACCGGCCCAGTCATCTGCACAGTGCACTTCGGCAAACACCCGTTGCGACCAAAAGGGAATGACTCCGGTCTGCGGGCGCTTCACCGACTCACACAGGGCAAACCCCTCTTCCCCACGCAGTGCCCAGACACAACCCTGGTCGGCGGCCTCAGGCAAAAAACGCGCACAGTTATCGTCAAAATTGTCGCTTAAGGGTTCGTTTTGCATAGCATCTTCACTGCGTGGATCTACCCGCAGTCTACGTGAGTTTTGCGGGTCGCCAAAGTGCAATCGGGCAGTGGTTCTGTAGAATTTTCCGTCGTCATACCAGTCCTGAAGCCTGTAACCAATGACTCAGAGAAAACCGGAAGTGCCTATACCGTGAGACGGTGGCCGTTGTCTCGCAACCAGCGGCGCAACACCTTGAAGCGCGGACAAACACTCTGCACCAGTTGCCAGAAAGCGCGACTGTGGTTGTGGTGGTACAAGTGACACACCTCGTGAGCCACCAGATAGTCCACCACAGGCTCCGGTGCCAGGCACACCAACCAGTTGTATTGCAGTTCGCCGCGGATACTGCAATGTCCCCATTTGCTTCTGGTACGGCGCACCCGCACCGAGGAAAACGACAATTTCAGTTGATCTGCCAGACACCGGGACTTGTCTGCCAACAGGTCCAGCGCCTCTCGCTGGTACAGGCGCTGCAGGGCCACCTGAAGCCGATCCGGGTCTGGCGCACGCTTGCGGGTGTAAAGGCGGATGGATTCCGCCCCGATACCGGTGCTTTGGACACTCGCCGCCCGCTCCAGGGGCAGGGATCTGCCCAACCAGGGAAAGCACCTGCCAAAAGCGTACGTATATTCTGGAACTTGCGCTGCGCGCTGATTGGCAGCGAGCAACTGGGTGCGCACCCACTGGACATTATCCTGCAGGAACTGGTGTCCATGGCACGCGGCACAGCGCTGGGGAATGCGTACCTCCACGCCGGACTCTGCCAGCACCAGTCCCAGCCGTTTGCGCCGCGGAGAACGCACCAGGCGATAGGGAATATCCTCAAACAGAAATTCCTTTACCCCGGTCACCGCCGCCACTCCCGCAGGGCTGCGCAGGGTCTAGCGGTCGCCACGGGCCACCACGGCGATAGTGAGACGCGAAATACAGCTTAGCTTGCCATTGGGCGCATGAAGCAGGATTTCCCAGACCTGGCTGGTACGACCCAGATGCACAGGACTTGCACGACCGGTAACCTCCCCGTCCGGTACCGGGCGCAGGTGGTTGGCATTAATCTCCTGGCCAACGCAGTAAAACCGCGCGGTATCCACAAGCAGGTTGGCCCCCACGGAACCCAGGGTTTCCGCCAGCACGACACTGGCGCCACCGTGTAAAATGCCAAACGGCTGGCGCGTGCGATGATCCACCGGCAGCCTGCCCTCGAGATAGTCATCACCGATTTCTGTGATCTGCATGCCGAGATAACCGGGCATACAGGATGCAATCCCTTGGTTTAACGCTTCCAGTGTGGGTTTACTCTGCCAAATTGCCATCAAAATAACGCTCTTGAAAAAATCCTTGACCGCGAACTGCGGTAATTCGACACCCAGTGTACCCCCGGCATTCACCAGTAAAACAGTCCGGAGGAAAAGAAAACGGGAGGATAAAAACCGGGTGTGATATCACCGGGTCCAAAAAGTCCATAACGGTGTAATTCCGTATCCAGGGAACGCAACGCCCATGTCAACCGGCTGCGCTGAAAATACAGGACACGCCGCTGCCTGTCGCTGTCCGCACTCTCGAGGGCACGGTGCACCAGGTGCAGTTCCCGCACCAGCTGATCGCGGCGCCAGTGCAGCTTGCGATGCCGCTGCTCCACACGATACTCAGCGAGGCCGCGCTGGTAATTGTCCAGAAACACATCGGCGGTGGGGCCGATACACACACCCGCATACCGATGGCCTCGGCGCCCCTGATAAAATCCGTTCTCCGCGGTACAGAACTGCTCCACCCCCTCCTCGTGCCCGCGCAACCAGGCTTCGCTGTCCGCGTGTATCCCATAGCTCTGGCATTCCCGCGCGATCTCGTACACCAGCGACTGGGCGCGCCCTCGGGCGCCGTCCTGCATCCCGCGCTCATACCAGAGCCCGGCCTGGCAGTCCTGTTCGGATATCACTGCACAACCATTTACAATACAGGTGACCAACAACAGGGATACACACAATTTGGTAGACATGGCCGACCTCCGTCGGTGATTATTGTTCTCCCAGTGCCGTCAAGTCAGCCAAAGCGCTTGTCGGCAACAAACGGGTTGGTCCGGCGCTCCTGTCCGAAGCTGGACATGGGGCCGTGGCCAGGTACAAAGCGCACTCCGTCACCCAGGGGCCAGAGGCGTTCGGTAATCGAGCGAATCAGAGTATCGTGGTCACCCTGGGGAAAATCGGTGCGCCCAATGGAACCGGCAAACAACACATCACCGACCAGAGCCAGCTGACTGGGGCGGTGGAAAAACACCACATGGCCGGGAGTGTGACCGGGGCAGTGCAACACTTCCAGCTGCTGGTCACCGACCTCCACTATATCGCCCTGCGCCAGCCAACGATCCGGGGTAAACACCTCCACCGGGGGGAAATTGAACATCTGCGCTTGCATCGGCAGCTGCTCAATCCAGAACTGGTCCCCCCTGTGCGGCCCTTCAATGGGCAGCTGAAGTTGCCTGGACAGGGCCGCCGTGCCGCCCACATGGTCCAGATGACCGTGAGTCAGGAGGATTTTCTCCAAGCGCAGACCGCGCTTGTGCACGAAAGCACAGATCTTGTCGAGATCACCACCGGGGTCCACCACCGCAGCGCGCTTGCTGTCTTCACACCAGAGCAGTGTACAGTTTTGCTGGAAGGGGGTAACCGGTATCGAATGAAATTGCAGCGACATAGTCAAAGCCCAACCTTTTGGGGAGCTGATACAGATGCCCCGAATTATACCGCGAGTGCCTCGCTGGATCGCTCCGTGCGCACCAAAGCCCTCTGGCGACCACTCTTGAGCAGTGTGCGCAGATCCCCGATCAACTGTTCCCACACCCGCTCGTTACACCAGTAATCCTCTGGTGGCAGCACCTGGGGGCCCGCCCCGATGGCACGGTGATCACTGAGCGGGCTGGTTTCATAATCCCGGTACACCGCCTGTTTGTAGGTGGGGCTCAGGGGCTTCAGAGGCCAGCCAAACAGATCGTCCGGATGATAGAAATTCTTCCAGCGAAAGAGGTAGCCGCGGGAATTGGACGTCACTGCCTGAATCTGCTCGCGCGCTTTGCCCGCACACCAAAGGGGATTGGTAGCCCCCAGGGTATACCAGTGACTGAGTGTCTTCAGGCGTAAAAAGCGCTCGCGGGAAGAGCCTCTGCGCACACCGCCGGGGCCTCCATCGCGCCAGATACCATGGTTCACACTGGAACGCTGCGCATCCCACAAATAGTTGGAGAGCGTGATACATCCCACCGAGTGGCTCAAAAGTACCACCGGAGCCCCGTCTCCGGCGACAGCGGCAGCCCGTTGCAGTGCGCTATAAATCGCGCCCTGACCGCGCTCGTACATGCCCTCGCGCTGCCGGATATCTTCCAGCTGCGCCGCGCTCTGGGCCATGCCGTAGAGCAGAAATTTGCGGGCACGCAGACCATCCAAATCGCGCTTTTGCATGCCTTCGAACACCCGTTCAATATTGCTGTGAAACGCCTCCAAACCGGGCAGTGAATCGCAGTGCAAGCGCGACCAGTCATTACCCAGCGCACTCTGTACAGCGGAGAAAAGCGGCTTTGCAAAGTCCCTGTGGACAGCCCCCATGCCGGCGGCGGCCAGGACCACAATTTCGGCCATGTTTGCCTCTTCTTATTCTTGTTGTTGAGGTGGCATCAAAACCACCTTGCGCCCTTACCCTTTGATCCGATCCAATGGGTAATATACTGCCCCAAGCAAAGTCCGCGCCACCCTTATTCGAACTGAGTCCACCAACTGCCTACAACTCTTGCGCTTATTTCAACCCTGTCACAATAAGGCTCCGCTGGTGCATAATAGTCCTGTATAAAAATCATTCATTCAGAATACCTTCTCCTGCAGCGATGTTATTAACCTCCAAGTACAGCCTGCCGGACTGCCCCGAGCACACCCTGGCCCGCCCGCGCCTGCTGTCATTACTCAAGGGCTGCCACAGTGACCAGCTGCTACTGGTCACCGCGCCTGCAGGCTATGGCAAGACCACCCTGATTTCTGCCTGGGCCTCGACCCAGGACAATCCGGTAGCCTGGTATGCCCTGGATACCAGCGATAATGAACCGAACCAGTTCTGCCGTTATCTGGTGGAGAGCGTGCACCGTGCAACCGGCAACGGCATACCCCGCACCCACCGGCTGCTACAGGCCCCCCAATGTCCGGACCCGGCTGCCATTATCAGTCACCTGCTCGCGGAACTGCGCGGTCTCCCCAGCGAACTGCGCATCGTGCTGGACGACTATCACCAGATCGACAACCAGGCGATACACGACACAACCCGGTTTTTACTGCGCCACGCCCCCGCCGGTATCGGCATAGTGATCACCAGCCGCAGCCAGCCGCCCCTGGGCCTCGCCACCCTGCGGGTGCAGGGGCGGCTGCTGGAGCTGGGCAGCGATGAACTGGCTCTCAGCATTGAGGAAATTGCACGCCTGCTGGAGCAGCGCCTGCCGTTTGCGCTCGATGCCGACCGCGCCGCCCAATTACACCAACTGAGTGAAGGCTGGCCACCGGCGGTCCAGCTGTTCACCCTTTCGGTGCGCAACCGCGCTGAAGTGGACCGCTACCTGGCGGAACTGGAACGGGGCCACAGCCATATCCTCGACTACCTCGCCGAAGAGGTGCTGGAGCGCTTGGAACCACGAATGCGCGACCTGCTTGCCCGCACCTCAATTCTCACCCGCGTCAATGCCCGCCTGGCAGAGCGCCTGAGCGGCCAGGCCGACGGCCAGCAACTACTGGAGGCAGCGGCACGGCGCGGCCTTTTTTTGCAAGCCCAGGATTCCAGCCGCCAATGGTTTCGCTTTCACCCGGTATTCGCGCGCTTTTTACAGCGTCAGCTCAGCGACCGCGACCTGCTGCTGGAGTTACACAGTATCGCCTGTGACACCTGGCAGGTGCTGGGCCAACCAGTGGAGGCCCTGCGCCACGCCCTCGCCGGTGAGCACCGCGAGCGACTGCTGAAATTGCTGGACGCGCAGGGGGAGCAGCTGCTGCGCAGTGGCCAGTCCCCGCTTCTGCGCGCATGCCTGGAATGGCTGGGAGCCGAGGTGCTTGAGCAGAGCGCCCGCTTTACCCTGCTCTCCGTGAAAATGGCGTGGGAAAACTTTGAATACGACCAATGCGAAAAGCAACTGGCCGCCGCCGAGAGCCGGCTGCAGCGCCAGGACCCACAGCAGTGGCACCAGTACGAAGGCGCCTTTGCCACCATGCGCGCCCAGGTTGCCATTGCCCGGGGCCAGACACTGCAAGCCAAGGAGTACGCCGAGGCTGCCCTGGCGTTGCTGCACCGTGAGCAATCCGGTGAACGCATCTCGGCGCTGCTGGTTACCGGCGAAACCAGCTTTTGTCTGGGCGCTCTGGATCAGGCCAATACCCATATGCAGGAGGTTGAAGCCCTTGCCATCGTCGAGAAAGACACACCCAGTGCCGCCTGGGCCATCTGCCAGCAAGCCGAGATCGCCTTCGCCCAGGGCCTGCTGAACAAGGCAGCTTCCCTGCAGCGGAAGGTGCATCACCTGGTGTTGAAAAATCACCTTTCCAGCCTGCCTATCTCCGAGTTTGTCTATCGCCTGCACGGCCAGTTGCAGTGGGAATGCGGCGACCTGGAGGGCGCCGAACAGTCCGCCCGCCGCGGTATGCAGATCAATCGTAAGGTGGGTGAACACTCGCTGCTGCCGGAGTACACGCTATTATTGAAAATCGCCCAGGCCCGCGGGGAGAAAGAGGAATCCCTGGAATGGCTCGACCGCATTGAGGGCCTGCTCTCAGATGGACGCTACCACCGGGACTGGATTGCCAACGCCGACGCCACCCGCATCCGCACCTGGCGCGCCCTCGGCAACCAGCAGGCCATCGCAGCCTGGCTGGAGCAGGCCGCACCGGTGGTGGACAAGCCCTGCAACCACTTTGAACAGTGTCACGGACGCAACCATGTGCGCGCCCTGATCGAGCTGCAGCGCTGGTCCGATGCCTGCCGGCTACTGGGCCGCCTGCAGCAGGTGGCGGGAGCGTGCGGGCTGGTGACCGACCACCTGCGCAACCGGGTGCTGGAATCACACCTATTGTGGCTGCGCGGACAACAGGGGGATGCCCTGGCAGCGATCACCGAAGCGCTGCAACTGGCGGCTGGGCGAGATTTCCGCGCGAGCTTCCTGCAAATCGGCAAACCCTTGATCGTGATCCTCAAAACCGCCCTGGAACACGGTCTGGACGAAGCGGAGGCCGGCCAGGCCCAGACTTTGATTCGCATAGCCCAGAGACAACCAGAACTGGATGGCGGTATTCGGATCGAGCTGGACGACACCATTATTCGCGAGATCCTCGCCAGCGATGCGGTGCCGGATTTCCTGCGCCACTCGCCACTGACCCCGCGGGAGTGGCAGGTGCTCAACGCCATTCACTCCGGCCTGTCCAATGAACGCATCGCACGCCATTTCAAGGTGGCCCCCAGCACCATCAAGACCCATATTCGCAGTCTCTACCAGAAGCTGGATGTAAAAGACCGCCAGGAAGCCATCGCCCTAGCTGAGCGTATGCTGCGCTCTGTGCAGGATCGTCCCTAGCCACGGATGCACCCCCCTGGCGTGCGGCCCGCCGCCCCCTCTCCCCCCTGCATGGGGAGGAGGAAGCCCGCGCTTCACTCCCCCATACTCATGCCATCCTTATCAGGGTGGGCCAGTCCCACACTCCGAATAATGCAACAGGGCAGTAATTGATGGCCGGCAACAGCACCGAATGGTGGCGCAACAGTGTTATTTACCAGATATATCCACGCAGCTTCTGCGACACCAATGGTGATGGTATCGGCGATATCCCGGGTATCACGCAAAAACTGGATTACGTGAAATCCCTCGGTGTGGATGCCATCTGGATCTCTCCCTTTTTTCCGTCCCCCATGGTGGATTTTGGCTATGATGTGGCAAATTACCGCGATGTGGACCCACTCTTCGGCAGTCTGGGGGATTTTGACCAACTGATCGATGCAGCGCACCAGCGCAGCCTGAAAATCATTATCGACCAGATCCTGAGCCACACCTCGGATCAGCACCCCTGGTTTCGGGAGAGCCGATCCAGCCGCGACAACCCCAGGGCCGACTGGTATGTATGGGCGGACCCGAAACCAGACGGCAACCCGCCCAATAACTGGGTCTCCGTATTCGGCGGCGGCTCCTGGCACTGGTGCACCCGCCGCCGCCAATACTACCTGGCCAATTTTCTCAAAGCGCAACCTGATCTGAATGTGCATAACCGCGAAGTACAGGCGCAACTGCTCGCCGATATGCAATTCTGGCTGGATCGCGGTGTGGACGGATTCCGCCTGGACGCAGTGAATTTTATCTTCCACCAACAGGCCCTCGACGACAATCCTGCGCGCCCGCTCAAACTCGACGATCAGGGCCTCCCCCCTGTCAATCACTACGATTACCAATGGCACATAAACGACAAATCCCAACCGGAAAATCGGCAGTTCCTGCAGCGTATACGCCAGTTGATGGATCAATACCCCGGAACCGTGACCATGGGTGAAGTGGGGGATGACAACACGCAAAGAATCATGGCGGAATACACCACGCACAATCGCCTGAATATGGCCTATTCCTTCGATCTGCTGAGCGAAGACTGCAGCGCCCAGTTCCTGCGCGACACCCTGGAGAATAACCGCGAGGTCATCGAAAAGGGCTGGCCCTGCTGGTCTGTTGGCAATCACGATGTACCCCGCTCCATTTCCCGCTGGAATCGGGGCCTGAGCGACGAACTGGCCCAAGCACGGGCACCGTTGTTTTTGCTTTTGCAATTGACACTGCGCGGTAGTGTGTGCCTGTACCAGGGCGAAGAACTGGGCCTCTCAGAGGTGGATATCGCCTTTGAAGACCTGGTGGACCCCTACGGCATCAACCTGTGGCCGGAATTCAAGGGGCGTGACGGATGCCGCACACCCATGCCCTGGGTAGACGGGGGCGACCAATATGCCGGCTTTTCCACCCGCAAGCCCTGGCTGCCGATCCCCAAGGAGCATCGCCTGCTCGCCATCAGTCAGCAGGAGGACAACCAGCACTCCATGCTCAACCAATTCCGCACCCTGATCCAATGGCACCGCCAATTGCCGCAATCCCTGGCCACGGCAGCGCAGGAAGTGGTGCCTACCGGCAACGAGCTGCTGGTATTTTTGCGGCGCACGGCGCACGAGGCGTACCTGGTGGCCCTGAACCTGGGAACAACCCCCGAGACCTTTACGCTGCCAGCGGCATTTGCCAACGCTGAAGATATTACCCCGAGCCTATTTCGCAATGCCTGCAGCGCAAATGTCCTGACCCTGATGCCCGCCGGAGCCTGTGTTCTGCGCGGGGAAACAGGAACTGAAAGCCCATAGGTGTTGGACCAACCGGCAACACACTGCGGCGGCCTTTTCTATCTACACAAGCAATACCGGGGTTCCCTGATATTGCGTGTTTATTCTTCTCTCTCTGCAACGTCATCTTATCCTCTCGATGTCTGCCTTCTCGCCGGTCCAGTGCCGGCCTTTTTATGCCCGCAGCGCTGCCTCAAGGCGTGTGGGCGGTATCTCTGCTGGGTATCCGGATGAGCTTAGGCACAATTTTGTCGGCATGATTTACAACATTCCGCCTGGCGCAAACTGCTAGATTTAAGCCTTGAAGTAGCGACGTTCAACCGGTAGGTCATTGCTGCCGATCACCACAGACCTGGCCACCAGCGGGAATCTACACGTGCCTCAACCGGGCTCCGCTCACAACCACAGCAAAGCCACCGCCGCTCTATCTGGCGGTACCCGGGTGGACTTGCAGACAGCGGCACCTGACGTCGTTTTCACCGCACTCAATACCTCCCCCGAAGGGCTGGCGCAATCTGAAGCAGAAGCGAGACTCAAGCGATACGGGCCCAATGCAATCCGGGAAAAAGAAAAGAGCGCCCTTTTAAGGTTACTGCGTTTTTTCTGGGGACCCATCCCCTGGATGATTGAGGCCGCCGCTGCACTGTCTGCCCTTATCGGTCATTGGCCGGACTTCGCCATTATTGTGGCACTGTTACTCTACAATGCGGCGGTAGGCTTTTGGCAGGAATATAAAGCCTCCAGCGCCCTCGCCGCCCTGAAAGCCAGCATGGCGCCAGAGGCTGAGATTTTACGTGATGGGGAATACAAAACCCTGCCCGCCTCCGCCGTGGTGCCCGGCGATATTCTGCGTATCAAGCTGGGACAGATCGTGCCTGCCGATGTGCGTTTTATCAGCGGCAAGTCCATCAGTATTGATCAGGCCGCTCTCACCGGGGAGTCTTTGCCGGTAGACAAGACAGTGGGGGATATAGGCTACTCCAGCAGTATTGCCAAGCGCGGGGAAATGGTCGCGGTTGCCATCGGCACCGGCGCGAATACTTTTTTTGGCCGCACCGCCAAGCTGGTCGCCAGTGCCGGCCGGGGCATTTCCCATTCGCAAAAAGCCGTCACCCGCATTGGCGACTTCCTGATTGTATTGTGCCTGCTACTGGCCCTTCTGCTGGTGGGTACACTGCTGTACCGGGATGTTGTGTTGGCAGCGGACTGGCGCTGGTCTGACCTTGTCAATATCCTGCGTACGGTGCTGGTACTGCTGATCGCCTCCATACCCGTGGCCATGCCCTCGGTTATTACCGTCACCAACGCCCTGGGCGCCCTGGCACTGTCGCGCAAGAAAGCCATCGTCTCGCGCCTGGAGTCCATTGAAGAATTGGCCGGGGTAGACATACTGTGCACTGATAAAACCGGTACACTGACAAAAAACCAACTGAGCCTGCACAGCCCCCAGCTATTTGCCGCAAAAGACGAGGCCTCCCTGATCCTCGCTGCAGCCATTGCCTGCGAAGCCGGCTCCACCGACCCGATAGACCGGGCCATACTCGCCGGTCTTGTGGACAAGCGCCCGCTCAGCAACTATCGGTTGCAGGAATTCACGCCCTTCGACCCAGTGACAAAATACGCTCAAGCCCGGGTCACTGATCCAAAGGGGAACAGCCGGTTCTTTTGTAAGGGCGCGCCCCAGGCCGTAATAACGCTGTGTAAGCTCAGTGGCAACAGGGCCGGGAGGGCTTCGGCCTGTGTCCAGAAGCTGGCTGCCCGCGGCCTGCGCGCGCTGGCAGTGGCAAGCAGCAACGATGGCGAACACTGGTCTTTCCTGGGCATTCTGCCCCTGGAAGACCCCCCGCGGGATGACTCGAAACAAACCATCAGCCGCGCCCGGAGTCACGGCCTGCAGGTAAAAATGATCACTGGCGACGATGTTGCCATCGGCAAAGAAATCGCTGCGCAAGTGGGGATTGGTCAAAACATTCTCGCCGCCGGAGAGGTTTTCGCCCATACAAAAAATATGGATCACCTGCCAAAGCGGGTGGTCGACTGTGTGGAGCGCGCCGATGGTTTTGGCAGGGTGTTCCCCGAACATAAATACGCCATTGTCAAAGCACTGCAGGGGCGCGGTCACCAGGTGGCCATGACAGGAGACGGCGTCAATGACGCACCCGCCCTAAAACAGGCCGACTGCGGCATTGCCGTGAGTGGCGCCACGGACGCAGCCCAAGCCGCCGCGGCCATTATCCTGACTGCCCCGGGCCTCTCTACAGTGATCGATGCCATCGACGAGGCCCGAAAAATTTTTGAACGCATTATCAATTATGTGCTGTTTCGTGTATCCATGACCCTGGATATTATGGTGGTTGTGGTTTTTGCCACAATTCTCTTCGGCTTTCCCCCACTGACCCCGATCATGATTGTGCTGGTGGCCCTGCTGGACGATATTCCCATTATGACCATTGCCTACGACAACACCTTACTGCCCAAAAACCCGGTGCACTGGAATATGCACCATTTATTGCTTGGCGCAACTATTATCGGTTTGTTTTCCATTGCACAAACCCTCGGGCTTTTATTGATCGGTATGGAGTGGTTGCAGAACAGTCACTGGCAATCCTGGATTTCACTCAATAAAGCGCAAGTCCAAACTGTGCTTTTTTTGCAGATTGTAGCCGGTGGGCATTTGCTGCTATTCATTGTTCGCTCCCGTGCTGCCTTTTTTGCAAAACCATTGCCCGCTGTAAAATTACTTGTGGCCATAGTGGGTACCCAGGCCCTCACTGTATTGATGTGTGGCTTTGGCTGGCTGGTAGCAGCGATCCCATGGACAGTGATCGGGCTGGTATGGCTCTATATGATTGCGTGGATGTTCGTTCTGGATCTGGTAAAAAAAGCGATTTACCTACACCTCCGAGATATTTAGCCACTCACCCAGTGCCTTATCCAGGCTGCTCATCAAAAGAGAAACGGTATGAACTGCTTTGAATCCTTTCAGGTAAAACCCGGTAGCAGGGTTAAGCTGGATAAAATCGATCCCGGTTTTACAGACTGCTACAGTGATCGTGAAAAGGCCATACCAGTCATCCAAAAGCTGGATGAAAGAATTCGCGCTCTGCAGTATCTCATGTATGCTGAGGGCAAACGCGCTCTGCTGATATGTCTTCAGGGGCGGGACGCTGCAGGCAAGGATGGCACCATCAACCATGTCTTGGGGGCAATGAATCCTCAGGGCTGTACGGTTACCAGTTTCAAACAACCCTCACAGGAGGAACTGGCCCATGATTTTCTGTGGCGCTGCCACAAGGTTGCTCCAGCCCGTGGACACATTGCCATTTTCAATCGCTCCCACTATGAAGACGTGCTCATTCAAAGAGTACACCGCATGGTGCCCGAAAGTGTCTGGTCAAAGCGATATGGCCATATCAACCACTTTGAAAAGCTCCTATCCGACCACCAGACCCTGATTTTAAAATTTTTCCTGCACATTGATGCCGATGAGCAGTTGAAACGATTTAAGCAGCGCATTGATGACCCCACAAAGCACTGGAAAATCAGTGAAAGTGACTACACAGAAGCCGCTTACTGGGATAGCTACACACAGGCCTTTGAGGATGCACTGGATAAATGCAGCACACCCCATGCGCCCTGGTTTGTTATTCCTGCCAATCACAAATGGTTTCGCAACCTGGCCGTGGCCGCCATCGTTACCGAAGCCATGGAATCGCTCAACATGCGTTTTCCGAAGCCCAGGGTAGATATCGAAGCCATCAAACGGAAATACCATGCACTGGATGCGCAGGATATTAAAGAGGGTCTGATTAAAGTCCGCAAAAAAAATCAATAGAACCATGGCGGCATTCCAGAGAATGGTACTGGAAACCACAGCCATTGCCGCCAAGGATACAAGCTATAAACTGCCTGTGTTACTCTTGAGGGGGTTTGTTAGAGAATAGTTTTCCAAACGCGTCATAAACCGCCAGGTGCAATGTATCCCCGTGATCGAGTTGCTTAAAATAGCCGAAGTGCACCGTCTCTCTCTGCCCATTCGGGTCTATCTTATCGTGCAGTTCTCTGGCCAGCCGCTCCATCACCGCCCCTTCCTTGCCCACACCAACATAAATGGCCTTGGCAGCACAGCAGTTCGCAGGAATCCGCTTAAGCAGGGATTCACCATCCCACCACAGGCTGGGACTGACAATAATATAGTGATCAAACAGATTGGTGTGTTTGACAAGGATCTCTGTGGCCAACAATCCGCCGAGCGACTGACCAATCAGGGTTGTTTCCCCGCTTACCCTGTAATTGCGTTGTATGAGCGGCTGCATCTCTTTCATCAGCGATGCTATAAATTTGCTTGAGCCACCAGAGGAGGGGAACTCTTTTTGATCCTTGAGCGCATTGGAGGCGTAGGTAAAGTCCCGTTTTCGGTCCACATTGCCAACACCAACGAGGATACTCTCCGGCAACATATGGATCCAGGAAAAAGAGCCAAACTGTACCAAACCCGCTATATGTAAAAAACCCTCCTCCATGGAGCCGTCCAGGAGATAGATCACCGGATACCTCTTGCTTTGATCCTTGTGATAACCGGGCGGCAGATAGATATTTAAAGTGCGTTCTTCACCCAGTATTTTGGAAGGAAAACGAAGTGCCTCGCCTATCGATAATGGGGATCGTTCAACCTCGCCTGCCCACACGGGCGAGCCAAGCGCCACAAAAAATATCAAAAGAAACAGTTTTTGCATAAGAGCATCCCTAATTCAGGTCAAAAAAACACCTGTTCAAAAGCACAAACTTCTACCGGTATCAAACCGCCTACCCGTAGGGTAGCCGGGGTGATGATTGGAAATTTCTAAACGTGTGCTCTTGTAACCGGCTTAAATTGTTGTAACCGACCAGCGCGCTTCTCCACTGAGAAATCACAGCTGGTCAAGCGAAACATCAGTGAGTACTCGGATACGCAAAGTGTATCGTGAATATCGCCGGGCAGAAAAGCGCTGCAATCTCCCGCTTTCATGGTATAGGCACCACGGCTGACAAGACCTTCTCCGTTGACCTGCTCCTTGAATTGGCCATAGGTAGACATTTCCACCACTCCGTGTTGCAGCGCATAAAATACCCAGCCATTACCGTGGTTGTGCGGGTTGCGGTACAGGCCCTTTGTCTCTACATGGGCCAGTAATATAAATCCCTGCTCCGGGTCCCGGTACAGCTCCGTCGTAGGTGCCTTTCTCTCGTGCAACTCCGCCAGCCAGGATTCAGAACGGGGGCTAGCCGTCAGCCGCGCGAGCACGGCTCGACATTGGACAATGGTATCCGAATTAAACCCGGTCCAGGATTTACATAAATCTGCAATACCTCTATCGAGGGCATTTTCTGACATCGTCTTTCTCCTGCTGTATCAACACTCAAACAGGCGATTGCGTCGGAGCCAGGACATCTGACCCCGCGGCAACCCGAATACCACCCTTTGGTGCTACCAGGCTTCTACCGCCTCAGGAATAACAAGATACAACTTAAAGTTCACTTGAGGTCAATAGAATTGGTCCAGATTTTTTTGCCTGCCTGTGCAGCTGGAATTAACGGCCCCCGGCAGAACCTATAGCGGCCCAGAAAGGAATGATTAGCGATCGGGCGCTTATTATTATAAGAGAGGCAGGCACCACTGCAGGCAGACTCAACCAACCCTTCCTTTATTACGCCCGAAAAGAATAACCACCGCCTGGGCAATCAGTGCAGTCACCAGTAATACCAGTGTCAGACCATACACTTTATGCAGTCCGGCCACGACCAGATCTGTATCGGCAGTATGCATATAAGACAGTTGTGAAGCTCCGGCAAACACCACACTCATCAGGGAAGCGCCGGTGAGCAGACCCAGGTTTCTGGACAGGTTTAACAGGCCGGAAACACTCCCGCGTACTTCTTCAGCGGCACTGTTCATTGTGAAAGTATTGTTTGAAGACAGGTAAGTGCCGTAACCGATTGCCATGGCGATTGAACAGGCCAAGTAGCCCAGTACACCCTCACTGGCATCCAAGCGTGTCATTCCCAAAGCCCCGAGTGCCAGAAAACCGAGACCCATAAGAACCACGCCTCGGGACTTGAATCGATCCACCAGGCGCCCCGCGATATTCGAGCATATGGCCACGGCAAAAGATCCCGCAGACATCACCAAACCCGCCTGAGAAAAATTGAGACCCAGAGCCAGAGTCAAATAAAAAGGACCGACAACCAGAGAACTCATGACCGAGGCACCAACAAGCCCATTGCTGGCCAGGTTGGTATAAAGCTCGTGACCACCCAGATTGGAGCAGGGGGAAGATGTTTTGCGAGAGAGTCGGCGCTTTGCGAATAACAGGGCCAACAGAGAGAACCCGGAGATCACTATCGCGAGTATATTCACCACACCATAGCTGTCATTCAGGGGTTTTATCGACAGGGTATAGAAAAAAATCGCTGAAAAGATGCTGATGATCGACAGGATATTACAGAGGCCCATCGTGGTTTTTCCAGGCTTTACGCCTGAATCAGCGGGCAGATATCTTTTTGCCAGCCCGTAAATGGCAATCCCCAGCGGCACCTTTACCAGAAACACCGCCTGCCAATTGGCGACTTCCAGCAAAAACCCACCCAGTACAGGCCCCATACCTGTGCCAACCGCCGATACACTGCCCAGCAGGCCTACCGCCATGCCTACCCGGGATTTGGAAAAAGTATCACTGGCAATCGCCATGGAGACGGCGACAAACATCGCCGCTCCAATGCCCTGCAGAGCCCGAAAGAATACCAGCATCCAGATATGGGTCGACATTGCACAGAGGAGCGTGGACAGGGTAAAAATTGCCATACCATGGACAAAAATATTCTTTCGCCCGATCCGGTCACTGGCCTGCCCGGCAATGGCCAGGGTTGCCGTAAGCAACATCACAAAGGCAATAATAATCCACTGGGCCCGGCCATAAGTAGTCCCGAGACTGGCCACCAGCTCAGGCAGAGCAATATTGACACTGCTGACTGCCAAGGCATTGAGCAGGGTTGCCAGGCACAATGCCGTGAGAATACCGCCTGTGGAAGGCGCCCTTGATGTAGTTTCACCGGGGGTTTTGAGCAACTTCTTAACAGCAGACATCAATTGTAAATTCACCTTGCTATTGACTGCGGGGAAAACTAGGATACAACTTCAAGTCAACTTGAGGTCAATATCGATGAAGGGTCCGCAGGAAATGGATATCCGCGAGGTATCGAAACGCTCGGGACTGCCTGCTTCAACACTGCGTTATTATGAGGAAAAGGGCCTGATCAAGTCCATCCGCAGGCGCGGTATTACCAGGGTATTTCCGGCCAGTGTTGTGGAACAACTCTCGTTGATCTCTCTGGGCCGCTACGCCGGTTTTTCACTGGACGAGTTGGGAACCATGTTCACCTATAGCGGCAAGCCCGATATCGACCGGGAACAGCTACTGAGCAAGGCAGACGTATTGGATAAGACCATACACCGCCTGGAGGCCATGCGTGACGGCCTCCGGCATGTGGCCAACTGCCCCGAAGAAAACCAACTGGAGTGCCCGAATTTCCAGAATCTGATCAAGAAAGCCGCCAAGTTACAACACAGGGAAGAGCGCAAAGGCAAACTCGTGATACCGGGCAAGCGGAGTTGAGTGTTCGCAGAGCATACTTTTGCGTACCGTTAAACTCTTGTCCTAAATGTCACCATTCGCACACGAAAATGTTATAAAAGAGGCCCATGTGCCTGGCGTTCTACATCAAGCAAAGCTCTCGTTAAATATGGAGAATAAAGTACTATTTTACCGACGAGTTAATACTAGGGCCTGTTCACACTAATTAAAGTATCGACAATAAGCGCAAAGTGAATAAAAAACGTGAAAATAACATCCAGTTTGTCAAAACGAGAGAAAATTCTTCTGAAGCCCTTCAGGCGTCGAAACAGCCTCTCCACTTCATTTCGCTTTTTGTATGCCTCCACGTCGTATTTCCAGGTGCTCAATCGGTTTCTCTTCGGTGGCACGACAGGTTCCATGCCCAGATCGAATACCAACTGCCGGGTTTCATTACCCTCGTAGGCCTTGTCCATGATCACTTTGGCACCATCCCAACCGCAGTTCTCAAGGCTTTTCAGCAGCTTTCGGCCCTCCGGAGCGTCTCCAGCCTGTCCCGGTGACAGCGAAAATACTACGGCGCGGTTGTGGCCAGCTGCAACCATATGAATCTTGGTGGTCCATCCTGCTCGTGATTTGCCGATAGATTGAGGACCGTTTTTTTAACGCGCCAGTGCCGTCTGGATGAACTTTAACAGCTGTAGAATCAAGAGAGATATGATCGACCTGGATATTGATCACATTATTTTCCTGGAGGGCCAGAAAGACCCTACCCAGTACACCTTGCTTGGCCCAACGATTCGCCCGCATGTAGACGCTGTGCCAACGGCCGAATTTCTTGGGCAGACCTCGCCATTTGCAACCATGCTCGGCTATGTAAAGAATGGCGTTCAGCACTTGTAAGTTGGATATTTTCACGTTGCCGCGCTGGAGGGGCAGAAAATCTTCGATAATTTTGTATTGTTGTGTTGTAATTTCCATGAAGGGATTATACAGGATTTAGTGTGAACAGGCCCTAGTAAAGGAAGGCTTATCGCCCACTATTTTAACCTGCCTCCCTGCAGATTTAACCGTTTCCGGCCGATGTGCAACCAGCACCCGGGTAATAGCAAGCTGCTGAATATGCTGGTTAACCAGCGATTCATTCGCCACATCCAAATGACTGGTTGCTTCGTCCATGAACAGGATGCGAGGTGCGCGATACAAGGCGCGCGCCAGCACAATTCTTTGCTTTTGTCCGCCGCTAAGGCTGGTGCCCATATCACCAACCAGCGTGTTGTATTGCATAGGCATATGCATGATTTCTTCGTGGATACACGCCAACTGCGCACAGTGAGCTATACGCTGGAGGTCCACCTGAGGCTCAAAGCAGGCGATATTGTCGCCAATAGTTCCGGCGAGCAACTGATCGTCCTGCATAACACCGGCAATCTGGCCGCGATAATTTGGCAGTTGCCTCAGGGGTTGGCCATCTATCAGGATTTCCCCTTCGGTCGGTTCCAGCAAACCCATCAGACATTTAAGCAATGTAGTTTTGCCACAGCCGCTGGGACCGACAATGGCAACAGTTTCACCAGATTCAATGGTAAAGTTGACATTCTGAAATGCCGGGGCCTCCGCCTCACCAAATTGAAAACTGAGGTTGCGCACTTCTATTTTTCCCTGCAGGGCATGTGCTAGACCATCACCCATTGAAAGGCTATTTGGCCCATCTATATCCTCGGATTTGGTAAATACAATATCGGACAGGCGGTCCAGGTGCAGACCCAGCATTTTCAACTCGATCCACTGAGCAACCAGTGCGTCCATAGATTGAACGAAGCGGGTCTTATAACTCATAAAGGCATAGAGCATGCCGACAGTGAGGATATTTCCCATCACTGCACTCGCAGCAAAATAAATTACCAACAGGTTTTCCAGACCGAACAACAGGCGGTTGATGGTGTTGTAGCCGATATTCCAGCGGGCAATACGGATATCCTTGTTGATGGCATCGGCGAGGCGATTGTGCCACTGGCCCTGGCGGTCGTTCTCGCGCTGGAACAGTTTGACGGTCTGGATAGCCCGCACCGATTCCATAAAGTGCGAGTCGTGTTTTGCCTGGGCAACAATTTGCTCTTCAGTAAGTAGCCGCAGTGGGCGATAGAGCAACAGGCGAAGGGCAGCGTAAAGGACGACCACCAACAAGACAATCAGGGTCAGCCACAGGTCGTAAAAAAACATGGCGGCCAGTGTGATCAACGCCATAATACCGTCCACGACCGCAGCCACCAGCCCGGTGGTGAGCAACTCGCGCACCTTTTGCAAGGAACCGAAGCGGGATACCACATCACCCATATGCCGGGTGGAGAAATAGCTCATTGGCAGGCGGATCAGGTGGCGGAACAGGTTTGCAGCCATCTGCATATTGAGCCGACTGGAGATATGCAGGATTACCCATTCCCGCAAGGCGTTGGTGCCGGTTTGTATTATCAGTAACAGGCCAAAGCCGATCGCTAGCACCAGTAGCAGGTTGGCGTCGCCACGCAGGATGACGTCATCCACCACCGTTTGCATATAAAATGGCGTAACCACGGCAAACAGCTGAAGCAGCAGAGACAGCAGCAACACCTGAATCAAGCTGCGCTTTAACCCGCTGATACGCGACCAGAAATGGCTGAGTTTCAGTCGTTGGCGATCTTCTACCGATTGGAATTCATCCGTTGGTGTAAGCTCCAGGGCGACACCGGTAAAATGCTGGCCAAATTCCTCCCGGGTCAGCACCCGCTCCCCCACTGCGGGGTCGTGGATGGTGACTTTGTTTCGCTGTACGGATTTGAGCACCACAAAATGACTCATATCCCAGTGCAGCACACAGGGGCGCTGTAGCTCCTCCAGATGTTCCATCTCAAGGCGCAGGGCGCGACCAGCCAGGTGCAGGCGCCCGGCCATATCCATCAGGGTCTTGAGGTTGGTACCGTGGCTGGAGATATGGAAGCGGCGGCGCAGGCTGGCGAGGTCGGTATCATAGCCGTGAAACCCGGCAATCATCGCCAGACATACCAATCCGCATTCCGCAGCCTCAGTTTGTAAAATCACCGGCAGTTGGCGGCCTGGGGAAAAATGCAGAAGCTTTTCCGGTCGCTCTTGTTTGGCCGGCAGCTGTGTGGTCGCCTCCATCACAGGCGTCCCCGCAAGCTGTAAATAGGCTCCAGCAGCCATTGCAGCAAACTCCGTTCCGCCAGTTGCACATCGGCGGATAGGGTCATGCCCGGCTTGAGGGAAAAGTGCCGGCCATAGGCATTAACCGTCGGTTGTGCCAATTTTGCCGTAACCCTGAACACCGGCTCGCGTACTGCAACAGGAACACGCAGCAGCTCATCGGGCAGCAACACAGTATCAGACACCTCCAACACGGCACCGGGGTAAAGGCCGAATTTCTGATAGGGGAAAGCATCGTAGCGAATCTTCAAGGGCTGGCCTGTAGTGAGAAAACCCGCAGAGCGCACGGGTACCAGCAGCTGGGCTGTAAGTACGTGATTCTCCGGCACCAGGGATAAAATCGGGATATCAGCTCGTGCCTGCTGGCCCTCAGTTGCCTGCAGGTTACTGATGACTCCATCTCGGGAAGCCTTGACAATATAGGCCCGCTGGCCATGCAGTTGGGCAATCTGCTGGGCAAGGTCGGAAAGGCGTGCGCGCAACTGATCACTGCTATTGGCAAACTCTTCGGGAAGCAGCAGGCGGTCACTTTCCAGTTGCCGAATTTGATTGCGCAGATTCACCCCGCTGCGTGCAAGGCTCTGGCGGTCGGCCTGCAGCTCCAATTCCTGGGCTATAACCGCGTCCAGCTCTGCTGAGGAAATATGGCCATCTCGCTTGAGCCGTCGGTAGCGCTCTGCCTGTTCCGCGATTAAGATATAGCGTTGCGTTTGTGTTTCTATCTGCTTTTCCAACAGGGCCAGGTCTTCCTCACCGGCAACAATACGCTGGTCAAGATCACGCAGTTGCTGATGATAAATTTTCTCACTGCGCTTCAACTGTTCGGAGACTAATTGTTGTTGGCTTTTGTACTCAGTCAACAGCAAAGACTCGAGGTGTTTACCATCTGCCAAAATTCGGTCACCGTTGACCACGATCAGGGGCTGATCCTTTATTACCCGATCACCCTCGCGCACCAGCACCTGTTTGATAATGCCCGAACGCTCAGCATAAACCCGCACCACACCTGAAGCCGGCTCCAGCCAACCGGTAACGCTTTCCCTGCGGGCATAGTGGCTGCCGGCAAGCCAGATAATAACGGCAACCACCCAGGCTAAAAGCAATGACAAAATGAGAGTATGTGACAGGCGGGGCAGTAGCAGAATCTCACCGTGCAGACGGTCTGCTTGTTTTTCCATGGCCTGACGGCGGAACAACCCTGTCACTACAACTTCCTTACCTTTGGCTTATTTATATTATGGCGTACTTTTTATCATTTGATGGTAGCGTAGTCTACAAGGTAGCTCTATTAATTTGAAAAATATTTAGAAAATTCACCACTAATTTTTGAGATTCATTATACTTCGTGCTGCAATTTATTCACCGGATCTTGCCGAATTATTCCCGCCGTGATGGATTGCCGATCTCCAAAAGAGTTGATCTAACCCAATTACTTAACCACATCATCACCAATCACTATGAGAAGCTGAATCAGACCATAGCCAACACTGGCAACCAGGTAAATTACAATATATCTTTTATGCCAAAATAGGAGTACTGGCGTGTTTTTTACAGCGCAGATACTTTGGAGTAAGATGACGTCGCTCAAGCAACTTAACAGGAATATTCATTTTTAGGCAGTATTTACGACACTTTTTCTAGAGTCTGTCTTTTTTACGACTATTATAGTGCAATTGTCCTGACGCCATCCGTTTTTAACCAAATTTCGGGAAATCTGTTACTTCGCGATCTCCATCAATTTTCTTTCACTCCCTGATGATGAAGATGCTCGGCTATGGCCTCGCAGATGCCTGCCTGAGTGTATTGATCCAGCCAATAAAACTCACCACATGGATTTATCTCAAGAAAGTAATATTGGTCTTCCGGGGTTAAAATAATGTCTGCTGCACCATAGTTTAGCGATAGTTTTTTTCTGAGAGCTTGCAGCTTATAGGTAATATCTTCAGGTAACGAATAGTCAAACCATTCATGCATAGTGATGGCGCCTATCTTTCGCCAGTCATCTCGCATCTCAGCATGCTTGTTGGAGTCTAGCGCAGCGCAGAATACTCTGTCACCCACCAGTGTCACCCTAAGTTCAAGTTGCTTGTGAATATTTTCCTGAAACACCATAGGGCATAGTGCTAGGCCATCCAGTTGTTGCAGGTGCTGCTCTTCAACCTTGCTGGTGTAAACTACTTGCTCTCGGTTGTCTTGAACAAGGGAAAAGGCGGTTTGCATTTTGGTGATCATCTTACCAGAATAAGCCTGATGGAACTTCATTACAGCAGCTGGCTGGTTGGTGATCAAGGTGGCGGGCATATTCAGTCCTAGCTGAAGGGCTAGTTTTTGCTGATACTCTTTGTTGGATGCCTTGCGTATTTGCCAGTAATCATCCATAACGAAACAATCCAAGGATTGCAGATAACCAAGCAGGGTTCGCTTTGCTTCCTCCCTACAGGCCTTTCTTTGCTGTTTATCCATGTCTTTGGGCAGATCTGCACCCGGGTTAAAGCGACGGTACCATACTGCATAAATGTCTATGTCAAGCAAGATTTCTCCCGTCTCTGTGATCAATTGATGGCCTGGGCAGGATGAAGAGTAGAGCACTTCCAGGCGGACCTGGTATGGATACAAGTCGGTATTGAGCCTGACAACTTTATAGCCCTTGTGAATAAGTGCGGTCGTGACCTTGTCTATGGCCAAATTGTCGTTGGAGTGTGTAACAATAAGGATGGTATTTGGAGTCATTCAGCAGAAATCCTAATTTGGGCTGCGACGATTTTATCATGCAAAGCGAGCGCGATATGTTTCGCGATAGGTAACTCAAGATATTTCTCTAACATGCCCCATTCACCACATGGATTCACTTCAAGAAATATATAGCCTTTTGGAGACTTGATAACATCTATGGCTCCAAAGGTTAACTCTAATCGCTGCATCAATGCGCCAATTTTATGACAAAGCGACGGAGGCAATTCAGCATCTTGCCAGATAAGCTCGCCAACACGAGCCTGTCGCCAATCAATTTGGGTGAGTGACGATGCATTTTTGGTTGTAAGTTTACCACAGAAACATTGCCCGCCCACATAGACAATACGCAGCTCGTATTCCTTATCAATTTTTTGCTGGAATACCATAGGGCTCAAACTAAGACCATCCAGGTTCTCCAGATGCTCAGGTTCGAGTTCACGGGTATACAAAAAATGCGGTGGCCTGCCCATAGATTGACTAGCTGGCGTTAGCATTTTAACCACAACATTCCCTTTATTCTGACGATAAAAGTGACGCACCTCCTGAGGTGAATTCGATATGAGTGTCGAAGGTATTTTTAATCCAAGTTGTGCGGCAAGCTGCAGTTGCAATAATTTGTTCTCTGCACGCCTTATGGTTTCAAATCGGTCTATCCAGGGAACATCGACCGCGGCGAGTAATATATTTTTGGCTTCCTCAGATTCTCTGATGCATTGTTGCCTTATAGGTGTGTCTAGCGTGTTTTCAATGACCGGCAGGTGGTTTTTACGCATCCAAACGCCAGCGATGTCCACTTGCCTAAACTCACCGTCAGGATGCTGGATGACAAGCCCATGGTTTCCGCTAGTGGCAAAAGAAAATTGAAACTGAGTCGGGAATTGATCACAGTTCAGTCTTACAGCACGATAACCGAGCCCTTCCAGTGCATGATTGACCTTATCTATAGTGTAGTAGTCGCCTGAGTGGGTCAGGCTTAAAATGGCTTTTTTCATTTTTTTCTTGATGAAGGGCTGCGAATCCATAGAAAGAAAAAGGGAGCAATCAGTGCTCCCTTACCAGGATTCAAGAACCGTTTAGGATTCCACCCCCAAAAGATCACCACCCTCATCATTATCGGAAGGAGCTTTTTGGGTGACGTTATCAAACTCAGGTGGTCTTTTTGGTGCAGGCTGCTCAAGTACACCACCGACAACTTGGTCAGTTTGCTCCGTGGTTAACTCTTGCGCTTGCATAAATTGTGCAAAGAAAGGTTGATTATTGTTCATAATTATTTTTCCTTGTTGAATGAGTGGAGGGAGTCTAAAGTGTCTCTATAAAAATTACAACTTTTTGATGACATTCCATTATCCGGGCAAAATCCAGGGTCATAGTGTAATACAACTCATTTTTTCGAGCTGGAAAATCTATATTTCAAACTGAATGAACTTAGCCTTCTCACTGAATTAAACAGATTGTCTCACTAAAGAAACCTTCGTACCATTTTGAGTAAAGTTCGCACAAAGAAATATAAAAGTAGTGCCAGTAGAAACCATTCGATGCGTTGATGATATTTACTACCTTGGTACTACAAAACTGTACAACTTATTGTAGACAAATTTGAGTTTAAAAGCTCAGACATCCATGGCTTCTTTTATTTCCTCGGAATCAATTGCTGGGACAAGTCATTGGATTCAGAAATCGATTAGCTATCCTAGGAGCGATTTTTCATTGCAGGCTTGATAGATACCCTGTTTAGGAAATTTGACCTGTAATTGAGTACCCGTGGTTACAAGGCCAGGACCGGACAAATCATTGATGGCAGCCTTGCTTCGACTCCAGAACAACATAATGCACATAAAGATAAAAGAAGATCAAGGAAAGTATAATGTTACAAGGGTTTTAGAACAACCCGAACGTTTTGCCAAAAAATAATTTGGATGCCTGCTGAGCCAAGAAAATAAAGAAACGCATGACGACTATAAAGTATAGTTCTCAATAAGACACATCTAAAATCTAGAAGCGGTTCTCAATACACTGTTAATTTTTAACGGTCAGGACCTTCAAATAACCATACAGGGCAACTCTGACTTTTGACAAATCACATCAGTATCCAGAAAAATGGCGATCTACCCCAAGTTACTTACTACCAAAAACCTGCTCCAGCCAACCGCTCACGCGTTCCTTACGGGCATAGTGACTGCTGGCAAGCCAAATAATAATCACACCCACCTAGGCTAGTAGCAATGACAAACTAGTGATGAGGGAAAGGCATGGCAGGAGCAGAATCTCACCGTGCAATCGGCCTGCTTGTTTTTCCATGGCTTGACGACGGAACAACCCGTTCACTACCACTTCCTCACTACAAGCTTATTTTGTTACGAAATATTTTTTATCATTTTTTAGTAGCGTCGTAAACACAAGTGAATTACACAGCATTACAGAGATTATTCCTATACCGCCAATATCAAATCTTATCCATCAAATTATAAGTTCAGCATTAGTTTTTTCTCAAAAGATGTCGCAATGGAGAGAAAATAACAGGATCAGAAAACCCCTAAAAACAATCGTCTATAACGCCTTATTTTTCAAACTCCAAAATAGAGCCAATAGTAGCATTACACGTAGCCGTTGAGCTGAAAAGATATTGTTTTATATCCCAGTATTACAGCTTGTTTCCTCATCCACAGAAAGCTTTGCGAACACATTTTACCATTGCATTGCCCCCTGTAGTTCAGGGTATGAGTATGCGCGGTCAAAAAGCCACGGTAGCTTTGCGCCACCGAATCGCTTCAGCTTAGTAATCGTCACACTATGTACCACCCCTAATTCCAGCAAGCACAAAGACTACCGGATATTCACCGCTCAACGCTGCTCTTACTGTAGTTTCCATTTGAGTCTTTCAATTAGTCTCTAACTAATTTTGCCCTTATTTCTTTTTGATGTGATCGTCCCAAATACCCCACCCTAATATCGACTGGACCTGCAGTGGCAAAACCGCTGCTAACCCATCCTGCAGGCGATGCCGGGTACAACGGCAATCTGCATTGGGGAACCACTGACTGTTGGCAGATTTCGGCACAGGCGGGAGCGTCTCCCTGCGCCAGGTCTGGCGACGGTACTGTTTGCAATCTGCTGTTGTTTACACAGCCCACTGGCAATAGAGAGGTGTGTAATGCATAGCCAACCTTCGCTGCAAAAAATCCAGTCTTTACTGCATGGCTATCGATCGCTCCGACAGAAATACCGGTCTTCCCGGCTGAATAACTCCTCCCTGGTCGCAGCCCTGTTACTGATCGGATCGACAGTTCTAAGCCCATTGGTAGCCGCAATCGATTACTCCAACCCCTATCTGCGCCACGGTGCCAGGCACGCCCACTCGGCCTATGGAGGCCATATGTGGTTCCGTCCCCATATATCGGGCGCGTCCCGGATTGTAATCGACCTCAGTGACCAGATGGCCTATTTTTACAAGGGCAGGCGCCTGGCCGGCATGTCTCCAGTCTCCACCGGCAAAGCCGGTTACAGGACTCCCACGGGCAACTTCCGTATTTCCGAGAAAAAATACAGCCACCGCTCCAACCTGTACGGGCACTACATCAGCCGCCGTGGCTACGTGATGCGCAGCAATGTCGACGTGCGCCGCCACCGCAAACCCCGGGGTTCTGTTTTTCGCGGTGCCTCCATGGACTATATGATGCGGATTAACGGCCCCGTCACCATGCATGCCGGTCGGGTACCGGGCTATCCGGACTCCCACGGCTGTATTCGCCTGCCCTGGCATATGGCGAAGGTCTTCTATCGCCATGCCAGAGTCGGTACGCGGGTTTCCGTAGTCCATTAGGCGTCTGTGGCTATCCGCCCGGCTGCCATCTTGGTTGACAAATAAAAAGGTGCGGACCATAGGGTCCGCCTTTTTTATGGGTGGGAGGTTATTGGGAGGTCAACTCTTCGCTGCGCGGCCGATGCATGGCGTCAGTGCGGGTAAAGTAGTCGTGGGCCGCACGGTTGACATGCTTTGCCAGAAACAGCGTAGACAGCATTGTGGGAACCGCCATTACCGCATACATGCCAATAATGATACTGTTTACCGCACTCAGTGAGGCCACCGCACCGAGCACAATCAGCATCATGTAAAGCGCTGTGTACAGGTTCTGCCAGTGCCCGCGAAATAAAAATACATAGCACTTCATACCGTAGTACCAGCAGGTGACAATCGTACTGAACGCCAGGGGCAAAACCATCATCAACAGCAGAATGGGGCCAGACCGGCCAAACACCTGTGCAAATGCCTGGGCGGTCAGGGTCACGCCAGCAACCCCTTCACCCTGTTGCCAGACACCGGTGAGCAGGATCACCAAAGCCGTACAGGTACACACCACCAGAGTGTCTACGATGGGCCCCAGCATGGCGACAACCCCCTCGCGAACCGGTTCCCGGGTTTTGGCCGCCCCGTGAGCCAGTGACTCGGTACCGATCCCCGCTTCATTGGAAAAGGCCCCCCGACTCACGCCGATGGTAATCACCGTACCCAAGGCACCGCCAGCGACAGCCTGACCACTAAAGGCATCAGTGAAAATCAGGGCAAAAGCCGCCGGCACTCGCTCCCAGAAGCTGGCGATCACAATCAGGGTCAACGCCAGGTAAAACAACACCATGCCGGGTACTATGTGCACTGAGAATTTACCGATACGCTGTATACGCCCGGCAATCACAAAGGCGGAGGCGATGGCAAGCAAAAGGCCGATGGCGAAATCGAATGCCAATGATCCTCCCGGCGCGATCCACCCCAGGGGCTCGGCAAAGGACTCCCGCAACAGCTGGGTGGTCTGGTTGGACTGGAATACCGGCAACATACCGCACAATCCCGCCACCGCGAATAGCACGCCCAGGGGCATCCAGCGCCGGCCCAGCCCCTCGCGGATGACATACATGGGGCCTCCCTGTAATTCGCCAAGCGCATCGCGGCCGCGGAACATCACTGCCAGAGTGGCGGTATAGAACTTGGTCGCCACCCCCACCAGGGCGGTAGCCCACATCCAGAAAATAGCGCCGGGCCCACCCATGGTAATGGCAATCGCCACGCCGGCAATATTACCGAGCCCAAGAGTACCGGAAAGCGCAGTGGACAGGGCCTGGCTGTGGGAAACCTGGCCGGGATCACCGGGATCGTTGTAGCGGCCGCTCAACAACCCGATACTGTGGCCCAGATGCCGATAGGGGCGGCCGCGGGAATACACCAGTAAGGCCAGGCCACCGCCGAGCAGGAGTACCAACAGGGGCGGACCCCAGACAAAACCGGCAAAGGCCTGCAGGGCCGAATCGAGCGTGTTGAAAAAAGGCATAGGGCGCGGTTGGGTATCTTGATTCAAGGCAGTCTATGAAGACCTGTGCCTCCCTGTCAAAAAACTCCGGTTGTGAAAAAAGCACCGGTTAACAAAAACAGCGCGGCCATGGGGGTTTGCTGCTGTCCAGTGGGCTGCTGAAACACGGACAATCCGCAGCCGTTGTGCCGGCATTGTCTATAGAGAAAATGACACAAGTCACGAAAAATCCGATATGGGCAGTCGTTTCAGCCAGCATCACCTGCCCCCAGTATCTGCGCCTCTGGCTGTGATTCCCGCACAAAAAATACAGACAGTGCCGCGAGTATCATGCTCACTCCCGCCAACACGATGATATAAATCGCCTGGTTCTGGAATACTGTTTTAAGAACCAGACCGGCAACCAACGCCGAGACAATTTGCGGTGCGGCGATGGTGAAATTAAAAATACCCATATAAACACCGGTTTTACTGGCCGGCAGGGAGTCGGACAGGATCGCATAGGGCATGGCCAAAATCGCTGCCCAGGCGATACCCACCCCCACCATTGGTACCAGCAGGCCGAGGGCGCCGCTGGGTACCGAAACCTGGGTGATGAGCAGGTCCACCTGCATGGCCGTACCGCCCTGGCATAGCAGGAAACCGATATACCCCAGGCCTCCCAGTGCCAGGGATAAAGAATAGGTCCGCTTGCGCCCCAGGGTCTGTGCCACCCGGGCCAGAACCAGGGAAAAAAGGGCGGCAAACAGTGAATAAGCGGCGAAGATAATCCCCACCCAGTCACCGGCTGCCCCTTTCGCCGCAGCGATCTGTGCAGGGATCTCACCAACCGCTTCCAGATAAGCGGGATCAAACCACTTGGCCTCGACACCCCACACATGCTGGGTGATGGCCGGCATGGTGTAGACCCACATGATAAACAGGGCAAACCAGGAGAAGAACTGCACCAGGGCCAGTTGCCGCATGGTACGCGGCATCCTGATCAGTAGCTGGCAAAAGCCCCCCAGGCGCTGCCCCAGGGAGCGCTGCTGTTGCCCCTCCTGTTGCAGTTGTTCGGCCTCAATGCCTTTGTAGGCGTTATACTGGCTCGGCGGGTACTCTCTGGTGCGCACAACGGTCCAGAGCACGCTGCCAAGCAGTACCGTTGCGCCAATATAAAAAGCCCACACAACCGAGGGCGCCACTGCGCCGCCGCGCGAAGTATTTTCCAGGCCAATGACATTGGTCAGAATAAAAGGCAACATGGAGCCCAGGATCGCACCAATATTGATCAGCAGCGACTGGATCGAATAGCCCAGGGTGCGCTGCTGGGAGGGCACCATATCCGCCACCAGGGCTCGAAACGGTTGCATGGTGACATTAAAGGCGGCATCCATCAGTGCCAGCATCACGGCACCGAACAGGATCGGCGCCACCAGGGCAACCACAATGCCGGCATTGGGCATCAATGCCATCCCCAGTGCCGCGGCCACAGCCCCAAACAGAATATAGGGGTTGCGGCGGCCAAAGCGGCTCCAGGTACGATCCGAAGCGGAGCCGACAATCGGCTGTACAATCAACCCCATCAGGGGCGCCACTATCCAGAACAAAGACAAGGCGTGCAGGTCCGCACCCAGATCCGAGAGGATGCGGCTGGCATTGGCGTTCTGCAGGGAAAAACCGAACTGTACCCCGAGGAAACCGAGACTGAGATTCCACACCTGCCAGAAGGGCAAGCGCGGCTGCTGAACTTTGGGCGCGCAGGCGCTGCTCACTGATGGGGCCATAGGGATTACCGCAACTCTCGTTATGCTTATTTTGCCATTCTGACACGGACTCCGGGGCTCCCTCCCCCACCGGGGGGGATGCGGGCTTCAGGCAGCGCATTAGCATAGGCTTGGAGCCAGTGTACCCCCATAGGGGTCTGGCACCCAAAAATGACTGTTGAATCGTTAACTGAAGTTCCGCGCGATGACCCCAATATTCTCATGCCAGCACTTTCTCGCCCTCGCCGCCACGCTCTGCCTGTGTATCCAGGTTCTGGCCCAGGAACAGAGAAACTACCAAGGCCACTGGGAGAGCGACGGTGCACTGACTGTCCAGTTCACCGATGGCGAGGTTACCCTGACCCCGATGGGGCCCTCCGCCCTGGAAATTCACTACCGTCGCGATGGCCTGAAACAACTGCCCTCTTTCGCCATCGCTGCCGACAGGAAGACAGAACCCGGGGCAACCCTCAGCGAAGACGATGGCAAACTCATCTACCGCAATGGCAGCCTGAGCGCGGTTATTCACAAGGCGCCATTTCATATCGAATACCTGCGCGGGCAAGAGCGGCTCTTGAGTGAGGAGAGCGGCTTTTTCGCTACTGATACTCTGCGCGGATTCCGTTTTGCGCTGACACCCGGCGAGAAACTGCTCGGCGGCGGGGAGCGGGTACTGGGCATGGACCGCCGTGGGCAGCGCCTGCCGCTGTATAACCGCGCCCATTACGGCTACACCACACAATCCCCCCAGATGTATTTCTCCCTGCCGGCCGTGGTATCCAGCAACAAGTACCTGCTACTGTTCGACAACTCCGCCACTGGCACCCTTGATCTGGGTGCCAGTGAGAAGAACATCCTGCAATTTGAAGCGGTCGCCGGGCGCACCGCCTATATCGTAGTGGCCGGAGACACTTATCCACAGCTTCTGGAAAACTACGTGAATGTCACCGGCAGGCAACCCCTGCCGCCGCGCTGGGCTCTGGGCAACTTTGCCTCGCGTTTTGGTTACCACAGTGAAGCAGAAGTGCGCGCGACTGTGGACAAATTCAGCGAAGAGAACTTCCCCCTGGATGCGGTGGTGTTGGACCTCTATTGGTTCGGCCCTGACATCAAGGGCCATATGGGCAACCTGGCCTGGGACAAAAAAGCCTTCCCCGCGCCCGAAAAGATGATGGCCGACCTGAAGGCGCAGGGGATCAACACCATCCTGGTCACCGAGCCCTTTGTCTTGTCCACCTCTGCGCGCTGGCAGGAAGCGGTGGCTGGCAATGCCCTGGCGAAAAACCTGGCTGGCGGTCCCAAGCGCTTTGATTTCTATTTTGGCAATACCGGCCTGATCGATGTCTTCTCCAAAGACGGCCGCGACTGGTTCTGGAATATCTATGACGGCCTGCTGGAACAAGGGGTTTCCGGCTGGTGGGGTGATCTGGGCGAGCCGGAAGTGCACCCTGCCGACACTGTACACGCCATCGGCATGGCGGATGAGATCCACAATGCCTTTGGCCACACCTGGGCGCAACTACTGTACGAGCGCCAAACGGAAAAATACCCCGAGCGCCGCCCCTTTATCATGATGCGCGCCGGTTTCGCCGGTTCCCAGCGCTACGGCATGATCCCCTGGACCGGCGATGTAGCGCGGGAATGGGGTGGCCTGCAACCGCAAGTGGAATTGGCACTGGGGATGGGCCTGCTCGGATTCGGCTATACCCATTCGGATCTGGGCGGTTTTGCTGGCGGTGAGACCTTTGATCGCGAACTCTATATCCGCTGGCTGCAATATGGCGTGTTCCAGCCGGTATACCGTCCCCACGCCCAGGAACATATCCCTTCGGAACCGGTTTTCCACGACCGCCGCACCCGCGATATTCTGCGCAAATACATCAAACTGCGCTATCGCCTGCTGCCTTACAACTACACCCTCGCCTTCGAAAACAGCCGGACAGGCATGCCGCTGATGCGCCCGCTGTTCTTTGAAAACGAAAACGACCCGTCCCTGTTCGATATCAACGACACCTACCTGTGGGGCAAGGATTTTCTGGTGGCCCCGGTAGTGGAAGCCGATGTGGCTACAGTGGCAGTAACACTCCCCGGCGGCACCTGGTTTGATTACTGGAATGACACCCGTTATTCCGGTGACCGGGCCCTGGTGCCAGTGGACCTGGACACCATTCCGGTGCTGGTGCGGGCGGGGGCTTTTATTCCCACAATCGGGGATATCAACACCAGCCGTGACTACTCCAGTAAATCCCTGACCCTGGATTATTACGCCCACGCATCCGCTCCGGTTTCCAGCCGCTATATCTATGAAGACGACGGCAAGACCGCTAACGCTTTTGCCCAAGGCAAATTCGAAAAACTGCATTTTTCCGCCCATAGAATTGCCGGGGGTCTCACCTTTTCCTTTAAACGCGAGGGTGACGGCTACACAGGGATGCCAGCATCCCGCACAGTCACCCTGAAAATCCACAACTGGCAACAGGCTCCGGCGGTAGTGGAAGTTGGCACAGTGAATCTGCCACTCCTCCAGGGTGAACAGGCCTTTAACCAAGCGGAGCGTGGAGCCTGGTACCACAAACGCGCACAGCAACTGCTGGTAAAATTTGATTGGCACAGGGCGCCGCTGACGTTGAGGGTAAAAAATCCTTAATCCGGGCTGGAATGTATTGAACATCGGCTGAAAACCACAGACCCAACAACATCAGGGCAAGATGAAGAAAACCTATTTCCCGTTGATTGCCAAGCTGCTCGTCACCGCCCTGCTGGGTGCCGCGAGCTGTGCCCACAAAAACCCTGCGGAGCAAATAGCCCCCCCCCGGGAGGTCGCTCAGGATAAAGCAGTCATCTACCAGGTGCTGCCGCGTCTTTTTGGCAACACCAATGGTACCAACAAGCCCTGGGGCACCATCGCAGAAAACGGTGTGGGCAAGTTTTCCGACTTTACCCCAAAAGCATTGGGGGAAATACGCACGCTCGGCGCCACCCATATCTGGTATACCGGTGTCCTGCACCACGCCCTGGTAGGCGACTACACCGCATTTGGAATCGGCAATGACGACCCGGACGTGGTCAAGGGTCGTGCCGGCTCCCCCTATGCCATCAAGGACTACTACAGTGTAAACCCGGACCTTGCCGACAACCCCGCAACGCGCCTGCAGGAATTCCGCGCGCTGGTTGAGCGCAGCCACGCGGCTGGCCTCAAAGTCATCATCGATATCGTGCCCAACCATGTAGCCCGCGCCTACCAGTCTTTACATAAGCCCCAGGGGGTGCGCGACTTCGGTGCCGACGACAATACCCAGGTCACCTACGCGCGCAATAACAACTTCTATTACGTGGTGGGCAAAGACTTCCGCGTGCCGGTTGCCGACACCGACTACCGGCCTCTCAATGGGGAAGCCAATCCCCTGGTGGACGGGCTGTTTCCCGAAAGCCCGGCCAAGTGGACCGGTAACGGTGCGCGCAGCGCACAACCTGCGTTCGACGACTGGTACGAGACGGTCAAGATCAATTTTGGCGTACGCCCGGATGGCAGCAAGCATTTTCCCGAGCTGCCGCCCGACTATGCCAGGCGCGACTACCGCGCCCACGCCCGCTTCTGGGCGGGCCTGGAAGTACCGGACTCCTGGAAAAAGTTCCGCGATGTCGTTCACTACTGGCTGGATTTTGGCGTGGACGGATTCCGCTACGATATGGCCGGCATGGTGCCGGTGGAATTCTGGAGCTACCTGAACGCCTCGATTAAATCCCGCAAGCCAGACGCCCTGCTGCTTGCGGAAATCTATACCCCGTCGCGCTATCGCGATTACCTGTACCTGGGCAAAATGGATTTCCTCTACGATAAAGTCGGCACCTACGATGCCATCCGCGCAGTGTTACAGGGAACAGGCAGCACCGACAAAATCGCGGAAATCCAGGCCGGCCTGCAGGACATCTCCGCCCATCTGCTGCGCTTTATGGAGAACCATGATGAACAGCGCATCGCCAGCGGGGAATTTGCCGGTAGCGCGGAAGCGGGTAAACCGGCCATGCTGGTTTCCACCGCCCTCTCCCCCGCACCCACACTGGTCTATTTCGGCCAGGAACTGGGGGAGCCGGCAAACCGGGATGCAGGGTTCGGTAAGGCCAGCCGCACCACCATTTTTGATTACTGGTCGGTCCCCAGTGTGCGCCGCTGGAACAATAACGGCAACTTCGATACAGCGCGGCTCACAGACACGGAAAAGACACTGCGGACTTTTTACCAGCGTCTGCTGAACTTCTCCACCGCCAGCAATGCGCTGCGCGGGCAGTATATGGACCTGCACAATTACAACCGCGCACACAGCCCCGGCTATGGCGACAAGCAATTTGCTTTTGCGCGTTGGCACGGTGAAGAGAAGCTGCTGGTGGTGGCCAACTTCGGCGATACGGCTGCAAGATTCGGTTTGCAACTTCCAGAGGCACTGCTGGATCAGTGGCATTTAAAGCAGGGCCAATACCGCCTGCTAGACCAGATTAGTGGCCGGAGTGCGGACCTGTTTGTCAGGCAAAAGGCAGAGCTGATCGACCTGAAGCTGGCACCCTATGAGAGCCATATTTTCCAATTGATAGATGGGCATCCAGAAGCAGTCAACCCGGCGCCATAGGCCGGGTTGATGGTACAAATCAGAAAACTCTTGCCTTGCATTTTTGTTTCTTTTTCCTGGTGATCGCTATTATTGTTTATAGCTGTGGAAGCACCAACTACCCTACTCATCCAGCCCTGGGCCATGTGTGACAATAAGTGACTTACTTGCCGCCTATCCAGGCAAAGGCGGTTTGCCTGACCAATTCCTTTTGATATCCTGCTCTGTGTCGGGCGTTTCCAACATTACGCAACACTGCAACAGCAATTAGGCAGGGCTAATTCCAAACACAGGGCGGCTTGTCTAGAAATATAAAAATAGGCCTGGAATAAGAGGGGGCACTATGGCCATTGCCAAAGAGGTTGAACTGGGGCAAGCGGTTTATTCCAAAACCGTTCTGAGACTGTATGATCTTTGGGTCTTGGGCTTATCCAATCGCTTTATCTGGCAGTGCCCTACACCCCGTCTTTTGGCGCATTTCAACAAGCATATTAGTGCAAACCACCTGGATGTGGGCGTTGGCACCGGTTATTTCCTGAACAGATGCCACTTTCCATCCACTGCAATCCGGCTGGGATTAATGGATCTGAATCGGAACAGCCTGGAGGTTACCGCTGCCCGCGTTGCACGGTACAGACCTCTCCAGTTCCACTGTAATGTACTTGATGAAATTCACGTTGTAACTGACAAGTTTGATACCATCTCCCTGAATTACTTGTTCCACTGCCTGCCTGGGAAGCTGACAGAAAAACTCTCGGCTATGGACCATGTCTGTGCCTTACTTTCCGATTCCGGCACCGTTTTTGGCTCTACGATCTTGTCAAAGGGTGTCCACAAAAATACCATGGCAAAGAAGCTCATGGCGATCTACAACAAGAAGGGCATCCTTTCCAATGCGGAAGACTGTAAGGAAGACCTGGAGACCTACCTTGCCAGCAGATTCAATAAATATTTTATAGGAATACAAGGCTGTGTAGCACTATTCAGTGCCAAAGATAGACGGTGAGTTTTCATATTCCCTCTTTCCCATCACTTCGTGAATTAAGCCGTGGATGTGACAACGCCGCACAGTATTGACCTCGCTGTGTTTCTCCGTGGCTCAGGCAAGCTGACCTTTCAAGAAATGCCTTAATAGCACTGTTCTATTTTTGTCGAAATGAGCCCAAGGATAAGGCAATGGCTAATACGCAGGGAATATCAGCTTTACTAGTGGATGTGTCGGATCATCCGGCGCGAACAGCTTCTTCGACACTATTAGTGGAGATGTCAGAGCCTGCCGTGGTAGCTGCGGAGTGAACTAATTAATGCTTTATCTGACAGGGTCAGCAGTGAACGATTCAGTCAAATACTAGGCAAGGATTCAACTAACCTGTACCGAGATTCCATCAGTGAATGATTGGGCCTGAATGAGAGCCTGGCCTCAACGCCCTCAACTAGCACTTTTGTACAAAAATAAAATCAGCTACTGACTCGAAGTAATAAATAATAGTATGCGTACCAATTTGCATCCTAATAATTAACCTCCATAATACTCACTCCTTTCACCAACTATAATCGTAGTCAATGTCTAATTTTAAGAAAAACAACGAGGATTGATTTATGCAGTTATCCCGAGAGGCTAAACTTGTTTCTGGTATAATACTGCTCAGTATTCCAACCATCATGTATGGAGGTATAACCTTGCTGAGCATTCTTACACAAGGTGTATCTGGCTTTGGCGCCGAGGGCATTGCGTTGGATGAAGTGCAGTTTGCCCTCTGGCGTGCCGGACATGCACATGCCGGCGTTTGGGTAATACTATCCTTAGTCATGCAAATCTTAATTGACTCTGCCAAGTTGTCCTCTTCTATGAAATGGCTGTCACGAGTAAGTGCACCCATAGCAGCGGTCTCAATCTCTGGCGGTTTCTTTGGAGTTGCGTTCTTGCCAGAATTTCGCTGGCTGATCTATTTCGGCACCTTCAACTTATTGTTATCCGCACTTCTGACAGGTGTAGGGCTGCTGAAAAATTTGCGTATTGCTCACCTGCATACCTAATCGAATAAAGCGTTGCTTCATTAACTCGAGAAAGCGATTTTTATTTATTATCCAAAAACTAGCTAACCCCCCTCAACAGGAGGTGCTAAATGTAAGCCACATCAGCTTTAAATGCCTTTTGATATCGAGCAAGCACAGAGTAATAATTTCTGGTCTTTGCCATTACTTGAAAATAAGAAATTACCCTATAAATAGACGCACAACGAGCATTTTATGGACGGAGAAAATAAGTTAACCAAACTGCTGGCATCCATATCTCCAGAACTAGTGGGGGGTGAGTTTGTATTTCTTACTTTTGAGAATTCTCTATACGGGAATCACACGGACTTAGCACCGGTAGCCTCAATTCAAGAGCCTGAGGGGCTGACACTGATTATTCCCAGGTACCGGGCAGATGAAAAAGATCTTCCCTATCCATTCTCATTCAAAAAAATCATATTAAATGTGCATTCAAGCCTTGATGCTGTTGGGTTGACTGCAGCAGTTTCAACAAAGCTGGCCAAGCATGGAATTAGTGCCAATGTAGTTGCTGGTTATTACCATGATCATATTTTTGTTCAAAGTGCATTGGCAAAAAAAGCAATGAGAGCACTGAATAAATTTGTACAATCATCAATGACATAAATGCGACTTACTCCTTTTCTTCTATGCGCTCGAACCACAAATTCCATTGCACTTTGCGCATCGGCAAAAGAGTTATTTTATCCACAATTTGAACGTCTGCGCTTGCCGATACATACAAGCTGAGTATTGACCTTCAACAAGCCCACCGTATACTGGTATAGATTTCAGCTAAGTATGTCAAGGGTTGAGGTAGGTTCCGGGCACGATGGAGAACTTTTGTATTGCAAACTACTAAGATGATTTTAGTGTCACGCTCTGGATTTGATTGGCTTTGTTCAGAACCTAAGAACGGCAAGGTGTACTGCCCAGTTAGAACTGAAATTTTTCTTCCCATCCTTTTTTACAGCACTCTGATCAGATACAAATTTATTACGGAATTTGAAATGAGCGACTGGAGCTTTAAAGCATGGAATAGCCGTACTTCAGTTCTGCCACTACTTCCCTTAATATTCATCCTTCGCAATACATGTGCCGATTGGGATGCAGTTCCAGCCGACTCAATGAAGTCATCAATCGTCAAAGGCGATCGATTTCCCACAAAACATCATTGTCGTTACCATTCACTATCCACAAGGGCAGACCATGTGCGAAAGTCTATTCAGTAAAATACAAAACGGAGATTTCCCCATACCCAATGCTGCAGCAACTCTAGGCGCTCAGATAATCGAGGTTTCTAGGGGACTTGGCACCATTGAAATAGAATTCGAGGGGAAACCTGCATTCACAAATCCGGTTGGAAATATCCAGGGTGGATTCTTGGCGGCAATGCTTGATGATACAATGGGCCCGGCGCTCGCTGCCACCCTAAAAGAAGACGAATTTGCCCCTACACTTGAGCTTAGCATCCAGTTTATTGCGTCCGCCAGAGTAGGAAAACTGGTTGGATATGGACGGATAGTTTCCAAAGGGCAGAACGTATGCTTTTTGGAAGGCGAACTGAAACAAGACGGCAAATTGGTAGCTAAAGCGAATGCGACAGCCTTGATACGTCAGATTCGGCGATAATCGATTATACAATCTAACTCTGTGAGTGTCTTCACAGCGGACCTGCAATTTAGACAATAGTGAAACTGTATAATTAGAGTGATTCCTCGATAGGAAAATTAATACAGCATCAATTATAACATGCACATCTCGCTAGATATTATGGCCTCAAAGATCACTTCTCATTAGGCACCTTAAGAATCATAAACTTGGTAAAACTTAATCTGCAACAATAGAAAGGCAAATAAGAATGATAGACTTAATGAATTCATTTCCAGTATTCATCGTTAAGGACCTCAAGGCTGCAAAAAATTTCTACTCAAAGTATTTTGGATTTAATATTGCATTTGAAAACACATGGTATCTACACCTCATATCAAACTCTGGCGTTCAAATTGGATTTATGTTACCAGATCAGCCAACACAACCAAATATGTTTCATAAAGCATATAATGGAAATGGGGTAATTTTTAGTCTTGAAGTTGAGGATGCAGATTCAGCATTTGCCGCAGCAAAGCAATGTGCACTAGACATTGTCCTGGAAATCCGTTCAGAAGACTGGGGACAGCGCCATTTTTGTGTAAAAGATGTAAATGGAATTTATCTGGATATTGTTCAGACTATAGAAGCAACAGGGGAGTATCGATAGAGATTTAACACAAATTAAAAATACTTTGAGCCGAATAACAAAAAATAAGTATTGCGGTTGGCTCAACTAGCCGACAGCCAGGGCGCAAACCTGCGCTGAAATTGTTACGGCCTATTTTTCTGACACAATCACGTAGTGTCCCTCTCAGCCCGAGCACTGCTCGTTTACCAGAGGTACTTCAGGCGCCAGTTTTACACCCCTTGTCTGACTCTCCAGCTCTTTTTCTTTGATCTTGTTATTCGCCTTGCGATGCCATCCTGGGCAAACTATCCATTGCCACAAGCGCGCTATTGGGACAAATAGGCAGCTCTGCTCCTCACTGTTAGGTCTGAGAAATTTGAGGTTCTGCAAACTCATAGACAAATGCTATCCATAACACTCTATTTGCGTGAGGCACACCCCCTTTTCTGCCGCTCTAGGCTGCTTTTCCCATTCCGCCTGCACCCTGTAAGGGTTATAAACACACGCTTATTTGCGGTTAATCCGTATGCACAACAATCCCGGCAAAAAGCCACCGGCTACCATTGAGTGATCCCTATGCTCTCTAGTCACCTTCTCCTCCCCTGTAAAACGCGGACAAACCCCACCTACCCTGCAGAAACACAATCCAGATGCCCAGGAGCCCTCTCATCCGGCCTTAAGGTCAAGCCATTAGCTTTGGGGCATCTCAGGGGCAATACAGAGGCACTTTACAGGGAGTCTCAAGGGCCAGATCAAGTGCCGTTTTCCTCCGCAATCACTACCGGCAGGCTGCCGGTTCAGGTGGACAGCGGCAGCCTTGCCCCATGCCTGTGTTATACCTCTATACAATACCGCTGCAATACCCCACTATGCGCGTGCACTCGGGGATTTGGCGCGTAAAACTATAGTCACCATCAGCAAATTTTCCGCGCCACCTGCATCCCGTGATACATTCAAACCCAAAGGCCCACCGCCATATGCTGGGGGCCGCTAACCCTTTATACCCAGGAGGAAAGATGGAACAGCAGAGCACCCTATTTGTGGTGGTGGACCCCAACGACGAAAAGCACGTGGCGCTGGAGCGGGCGCTGACCACTGCCAGGGGGCGCAATCCCCAGCCGCGCCTGGCAGTATTTGTGGCGGTCGATGGTGAAGCCGTCGATACCCGTGCGGTCAACGATCATCTCTTCCGAGACGAGTCCTGGTTCCGCGAGCAGATCCGCGAACCGATTGCCGCCGCCGGGCTCACCTGCGAGATTACAGTGTGCTGGTCCAGCGACTGGCAGGCCGCAATCGTACAGGAAGCCAAGCGCTGCGATGCGGAAATGATCTACCTTCCAGTGCATGCCAAGAGCAGCCGCCGCTTCACTTTCGCCGAATCCAAATGGCGAGTTCTCAAGACCGCGCGCTGCCCGGTAGTACTGATCCGCCCCGGCGCCAAAGAGGCGCGCAAAGTGGTACTGGCCACAGTGAATTACCAGGCCAAAACCCTGGAACAGCGCCAGTTGAATCGCCAGATCAGTGAGCGCGCCACCTATATCGCCGGCCACTACGGCGCGGAACTGCACTTAGTCAACGCCTACCTGGACTCCATGCTCTACCCGGACCGCGGCGCCCTGGCGAAGCTTGCCGACAAGACCGGCGTACCCACCCACCGCATTCACGTGAAGCGGGGATATACCAGTGATGTGGTGGAGGCCGTGGCCCGCGAGATCGACGCGGACCTGGTGGTAATGGGCACCCTGAACCAGTACGGTGCCACAGGCTCTCTGCTGCGCGGCAATACCGCAGAGCGCGTGATTGGTCAGTTGGATGTGGATGTGATGGTGTGCAACCAGTTTACCACCACGGAGATGAAAACCGACTGACCGGCCCTGGCGCAGGGCCGTTTTACCCAACATTTTCCTTGACCGGGTACCGTGGCAGGCATCCTGCCGCTGCGTATCACAGCGGCTTGACCTATATGCCGGACGCCTGACCGGGATACCCGCGGCGGGCAACCCTGTGCAATAAACGGTCAGGCGGCTCTGGGGTCTCCAGCCCCTAACCGCCATACTCCATTGAGGGGTTGCGATAAATGGAATGGTAGTGGCCTTTGCCACTGGCATTTTCGCCGACATTGCCTCCGGTGGAAAGCAACTCGATGATCAGTGTCGGGCCTTGGATACGCATATAGGCGGGGGTGTTGCTGGTGTTTTCACCAATCCAGGCAAAATGTGTCTGGTTGAGTTCACTTTCAATCTGGGCCATTCGGGGTGCGGCATTTTCCGAGGGCTGAATGGCAACCCATTTTTGAATCGCCGTGAGCAACAGGGCCTTCTGTTCATTGCGCAGTTTTGAGGCACGAATGCCGATCACTGGTGGGATGACACCATCCTTGCCCGGCCCGGTTTGAACATCCCGCGGAACACGCTCTGCATCGGCCTCTGCCCGCTGCTCGGCATCAAGGGCCGAATAGACCGCATATCCGGCTTGGTGCATATCGACCATGGATGCATAGTCAACACCATTCAGGGAAAACACTGCGGGTTCGGTGCCAACGAAACTGGGCGACAGAGTCTCGACCTTGTTGTTTGCAACCGACATATTCAACACCAGATGGTGGCCACCATATTGCCACCCCCAAGGCAAGTCCGCAGATGGGGTCCCATAGAAGGATATCCAATAGTTCTGCGGGTCCCACTGCAGGCGCCGGGCACGGCGGTCGCTGCTCAGGAAAGCTTCCGCGGCCATGATATCCATGACTCTCCCATAGCCCTCCTCACTCAGAGACGAAGCCAGAAAATCAAACAGGAGGCCGCGTTGTTCATCAGAGAGTTCGGCAACAGCAATGCCTGTACGATCCACAATACCAGCAGGCAGGTTGGACCAACCCGCGCGCTCCGGAGCATTGAGCGCAAACATCAACCGCTTCCCGGTCGTTTCACTCAAAGCTGCCAGGAAAGCTTTGGCGGCTTGCCGTGAAGCTTGCGCACCCGCTTCACCATAAGGCTTGCGATAGGCCGGGATCGGGATCAGTTGAGCGTGTTTGTGAGTCGGTGCCTCGTGCGCGGCAATCGAATCGGCCAGCACCAGTGCAAGAACCAGGACCAAAGTACATTTCATATAACGCCTCCCTGCTGAAAAACGAACGGTTCACTGCATGAGTGTACCGCACAAAGCGCTTGCCACAAGGATTCGCTCGACCCGGAAGACACTGCATCACCAGAGCAACAGGACAGTGCAAACTCTTCAGGGATTCGCCAACCCGCAAGCCACCGCCTCTCGACCGGCCCGTTTTACCCTATCCATTTTTCAACCCGCTCTCCGCAACTTGGATGACAATAGATCGAAATATCCGGAGTGGTTTACCAACAGTCTTCATCACCGATCATGGTATTTTCACCATTTGCCCTGCTTTTGCGGTCCGCAATTTGCACAGCCCACCCCTGCAGCACAGACAACCCCACATCCACCTGCGCACAGATTTAGAAAGTATGACCACGACTGCGGAGTCGAATCCTTTTGCCGGATATTGCCCTAGGCAAGGGAGATGCAATTCCCCTTTGCGACTGGCTGCAGCAGAGAGTAATGTTAAACCCATACACTACGGAGAAACCGTTAGGCTTTGCCGTGGTCAAACCGAAACATTCTGATTGCAACAGAAGGAGGCAGGGAATGTCGGAACAACAATCTAGGCAAGGGTGGATCATCGGAATTATTGTGGTGATCATCGTCGCAGCAGCAGCCTATTGGCTCTGGACCGGCGACGAACAGAAAAAAGAAATTCCCTCCACAACCATCATTGAGGAACCCAAGACAGCACCCGAACCGGAAACCCTGGCGCAACCGCAAGAGCAGGCCCCCGAGCCCAAACCCCCGGAACCCGCACCAGCCGAAGAACCGGGCAGAGCACCACCGCCTCCACTTAACAACAGTGACAAGTCTGCCTATCAGGATTTGATGGGCCTGGCCCCAGACAATGCCCTGTCCCGCTGGCTGGTCCCCAGTGAAGTGATTCGCAAGTGGGTAGCCGCGATCAATGCTGGTTCCCGCGGTACGCTGATTTACAAGCACCGGCCCTTAAGGAAACTCCGGGGTCCTATTTTGGTTACCGGCTCCTCTGTGGAGGGCTATCAGCTGTCACCAAGCAACTACCGCCGCTATGATCAGCCCGTGCGCTTGTTCGCCCTGATGAATACAGAAGCCGCAGTTAGTCTCTACCAGTACTGGTACCCACGCCTGGCACAGGCCTATGCTGAACTGGGTATTCGCAATAAAACTTTCCACCAGGTGGTGCTGGAAGCCATTGACAAAGTGCTCGCAGCACCGGAAATTGAGGGCCCCATCCAACTCGTGCGCCCTTCGGTATACTACAAGTTTGCCGATCCCAAGCTGGAAAAACTGCCGGGCGTGCAGAAGCTGATGATTCGTATGGGGCCGGAAAATGCCATCCGGGTAAAAGAGAAGCTCAAGGAGCTGAGGGAAAAGCTGGAGGCGGTACCGGTTCAACAGCCACAATCCAATCCGTAAACCCCGATAGCTCTACCGCTATGCCCGTGCCAGCCACCAGACCGGTTATGAACAATCCGTTTGGCGGCTGGTGACAGCCGCTCTCTCCCTGAAACCACCGATGGGCATCGAGTGGGCCTTGCATAGCACAAGTCACCGCGGCCTGTGCCATAGCTGTTTAGGCTCAGTTTGCACGCGGCGTGATCACACCCTGTCCGGCCCATTTGTTGGCTTTTGCGCTCACCTCACCACTGCACCGTATCCACTGGATACCGGCCCGCTGAACTCCCAGGCTCCCATCACAATCCTCAGCAAGCAGAAAACCCCAAAGTTTTGGCTGCACAATCGGATATAATCCAGACACCTGTTAGGGTATATTAACCGCCCAGCCGGTGGTAAAACCGCAGTTGCAAACAATAAGAGAAGGACGCCGCTGCAAACACAGCACCGGGGTTATTCGAGCGATGGTCGAGGGGGCCAGAAGACACTGCCGCTCACGCTGTATTATTCCCCGCGCCAGTACCCTGCCCGGTGTCGGAAGATCCATTGAAGAGAACCATTGAGGCCCGCTTTGAGATATCGCTTTCTCGGTCAGATACTGGCCACTGTACTTTTCCTTGTCACATGCCTCGCAAAAGCCGACCCTGAGATCACGGTTGAACCAACCCCGGCGTGGGTGAAAACACTGACACCTGTAGACAGTACACAGCTTCCACAGGGTAGTGTCCGGTATCATCTGTCCAATTCCCAGATACTGCACCAGGGCAAAGACCAGCAATCCTATTTCCAATTGAAGATGGAGCCACTGAACCAACAGGGAGTAGGCGAGATATCCGAGTTGACCTTTGGCTTCTACCCGGCTTTTCAACACCTGGTGGTGCACGATATCAGTATTGTGCGCGACGGCAAGCGCCTGAATCGCCTGCAAAAAGCAGCCTTCAAGCTCTTTCAGACTGAGCGGGAACTCTCCAGCAAGCTGTATTCAGAGCAGTGGAGCGCGCTCTATATCCTTGAGGATATACGCCCCGGCGATATCCTCACTTACGCTTATACCATTCAAGGCAGCAACCCGATTTTTGAGCGCAGTGACTTTGGCCGTTTCTATCTCTCCTGGCCCCAGTCGGTAGACCGGCGCTTTGTACGCATTATCAGCGATCAAAAACTGAATTACCGCTTCAATCGTCGGGACCACCCGGTGACAGTCTCCCGCCACCAGAGCAATTATGTTTACGAACTCGATCTGCGCGACGTTCCCGCTGTGCTCGCAGAGAGTGAATACCCCACCTGGCACGATCCACTGAATTACATCCAGTACTCTGGTTACAGCAATTGGGAACAGGTCAATACCTGGGCCCGGGGCCTCTATGCCATTGACCGCACGCTTCCCGGCAGCTTGAGAAAGCAGCTGGATGCCTGGCGCGAGGAGTCCGGACTAAAAGAGGCGGTGAACAAAGCAATCCGCTATGTGCAGGAGGATATCCGCTATTTTGGCATCGAACTCGGCATCAACTCACACCAGCCAAGAACCCCGCGGGCAACTCTGGAAAAACGCTATGGCGACTGCAAGGACAAGGCGCTTCTATTAACCAGTATGCTCGCCCACCTCGGAGTGCATTCCTCCCCTGCACTGGTATCCTCCAGCCGCGGTCGGGATATTGGCAGGGATATTCCCTCTCCGGGGTCTTTCGATCATGTGATCAACCTGATCCAATTGAATGGCAGGGAATACTGGGTAGACGCCACCGCTGCCGGCCAGGGGATTCAACTCCGGCACAAGGGGTTCTTTAACTACGAACATGCCCTGCCGGTGGCCCCGGCCACCCGGACCCTAAAGAGGGTGGAACCCAGTTTTGCAGAAAAGTCGCTACTGAGTACAGAAATTGAAGAACTGTTTGATATAGACCCGGCAGACAACAGTGCCGAACTGAGGGTCAACACAACTTTTTCACACCTGAAAGCGGAACAGGTACGGCGATTTTTTCTGGCCTCGGATTCCGAACAGATCAAAAACAGCTATACCAATTTTATCGCGACCTATTATCCTGGCGTCGACCCTGCCCCTTTGATCAGCTACAGTGACAACCTGGAGGAAAACCGGCTAAAAGTATCCGAGCACTACCAAATACAGTCGTTTGCCAAATTGAGTTCGGCGCGCAAGATTTTTTCCCTGTATGGATCCGGTATTGTGCAGTATATCTCCAAACCACAAAGGCCAATCAGACGAAGTCCTTTGGCGTTGGTGCACCCCGTTGATATCCGTCAGCGTGCTGTGGCCAATATTCGTGGTGAATTGCTCTGGCAGGAAGCGTTGGGCAGCACCGAGATTGACAACCCCTGGTTCACTTTTTCCCGTACGGCTGAACTCCATGAGGACAGTCTCTCGGTGGAATTCGTCTTTCAATCCAAATCCGATCATGTGAACCAGGGTGATATGTCGGAATATATGGCACAATTCGATAAACTGGACAAGGCACTGCACTATCAGTTCTGGGCCAAGGGAAAGGCTTCTGACCAGCGCAACAACAGCAAAGAGATGAAAAATCTGATTAAATCCCTAATCAATAAATAAAAAAACTGACACCCACGCAGTATGGCGCGCAATGCATCTAAAGTATCCATCTGAAACCTTCACCTACAGGCAGGCAGCCTCGTAATACGTACACACCTGCTCGTCGATTTCACTGTTCGCCTCTGCCGATTTTCTCTCTGGATAGGGCCCCGCTTGTCTATTCTCCTCAGGGCAAAGTAGGCAGGGATTCCTCGCCCATACCGAAGACATAAGGTCTGATAGCTTAAAAATTCCTTGCAATCTTATTCACGATGCATTACAAGTATGCCTTGTAGTGCATAATAACCTTGTAATACATATAAGGAATACAATTTGGAGCCCTTTGAACATAAGTGGGATGTGCAATTCCGAAAAGGTACGCTTGAGATGGTGATTTTGGCTTTGCTTGGTCAAAAAGCCCAGTTCGGCCTTCAACTTCTACAAAACCTTCATCAATTCGAAACGATGAAAATTACGGAGGGCACTTTGTACCCTCTTCTTGATCGTTTAAAGCGAGACGGTGTTGTCGAAAGTTATTGGTTACAAGAAGGTGAGTCCAGACCAAGAAAATACTATCGGCTATCCGATGTAGGCAAAGATAGACTTGGTGGGCTTAAAGCCAGATGGCTGAAATCTGTAAAGGACATCAACCAGCTTTTTCACAAGTACAATCTTGAAAAATAACAGGTTACACAATGGCAAGAAACAAATTAATTTATAACTACTTATCTGAACTGAAGCTTTACTTATCCAGCATCAGTGAGGTTCAGGCTCTGGAAGTGGCCCAAGAAATTGAAAGCCATATCTATGACGCTCTCTCTTTACAAGACAATGCAGAGAATACAGAAATTGAATCAATTCTGGCAAAGTTAGGTACACCCAGGGAATTGGCAGCAGGATATATCGAACATATCGCGATAGGCTGCGCACCGCCAAAAGGCTTAAACCCTTTATCAAGGTTTAAAAAAGGAGTGAGCAGGAGTTTCTACTATTTAGTCTACACGGCTGGATTTGGAATTGGTCTTACCCTGGTTTTAGCTGCAATACTGATGGTGATTACACCTTCACTCTTTGGTGTCTGGCTGGCTGAACATGGCAACAGTGTAGTAATCTCATTTAACCAGCCTGATTACCCGGTACAAGAAATACCGGCTATCGGGTTGGTTCCTATCTCCGCATTGATTGGCTCTGGAACATTATATTTAACTTACAAAATTTCCCGCATATTAAAAATGCATATTTAGAATAATAAATTCAAGGTATAGGCAATGTCTATAATTCTTACCAATTTAAAGCACTTCGGGATTACCTTTATAGTATTGATAACCGGTGTAGTTGCATTTGGGTTATTTATTGGCGCTGATGCCCACTTATTCGAAAATAAACTTGCCTATAAATTGGATGGTGAAGTGCATGTATTTTATGATAATAACACGCTGGTCACCAAAACATTAAGAGGCAATAAGGATGATGGATATTACGTGGATACCAGTACACTTTCCGAAGATGAAACGTTAATCTTTCCCGTTTCATTTCCACTAGATAACAGTACGTTTAATGTCACTATTGATCCTGAAATCACAATACCAGATACAACTTATAACGATGGCGAATCCATAATAGCCCTATCTGATATCGAAAGTGGTTTTAGTGCATTTCGAGAGTTTCTAGTTATTCACGGGGTAGCAGACACACATCTTAACTGGACTTTTGACCGGGGTCATCTTGTACTGGTTGGCGATTTTGTTGACCGTGGTGCCTCCACAACTCAGATTCTTTGGGGAATCTATAAGTTAGAACAATCTGCTAAGGGAGCAGGAGGTAAAGTACACTTCATCATCGGAAATCATGAAATAAAAAACCTTCAAGGGAACTATCAGTCTGCGCAAAAAAAATATTTTTATATTGCAGGCATGCTTGGAAAACAGCAATACCAACTGTTTGATGACAATGCATTTTTAGGCCGCTGGCTGTCTTCTAAAAATGTTCTTGAAGTCATTAATAGTGTTGCTTTCACGCATGGCGGTATTCATCCCAGGATAACTGAATTCGGACTCTCTTTATCTGATATCAATAGCATCGTTCGAAAAGGCTATAGAAGACTCTATTACACTCCAACTCTTGAAACAAAAGAATCTTTTTTACAATCCAGCACAACCGGACCTGCATGGTATCGAGGGTACTTTAAAGATAATTTATCACAACCTGAGGTTGAGCAGAGCCTAAAAGCAGTTAAAGCCAAAGCCGTGGTTGTCGGCCACACATTGCAAAGTAAAATCAACACCCTATATAACAAAAAAGTTATAGCAATTGATGTGAAGCATCCAAAAGATTATTTATTCAGTTTGCCATTCCGGAAAAGCGAGGGTCTTCTAGTCAAAAACGGGAAATACTTTAGACTGCTGGAAAATGGTGAAGCGAAAGAAATTTAATGCAAAAATAATTTATATTACCGGCGCCTTTATCAACTCCTGGCTTTTCTCAATTTCATATAAAATCTTCACGGAACTAACCACATGACACACAAGCTTCATAGGCTGATGTATTTATTCAGAAAAACCTGAAATCAAATCATCAATATTATCAACATTATCAATCTACGAGTCGGCTGATCTGTGTAATGAATACAATTGCATCAAGAGATTTAAAATAATCATGAAAAAAGCACTCTCCAAAGCATAAAATAACCGATATTCAGTTATTGCTGTATTAACAATACCAGTTCTGACAGCCTCAATTGACAGAAACTTTGGCTATTTTTTTGCCTCTGCATTATATTCTATATTTTTGGCAGCAAAAATGGGATTGGTCTGTTTTTGGATTTGGAAATAAATTTACACTGAAAACTATAGTAATAAGTGTTTTTTGACTGTCATATTATTTTTTGTATCCAGTGTTATCGACACACTCCCATACTACCATTTTGAAAAATTCGATCTAAGTTCTTTAGAAGGTATTCGGGGAAATTTTACCAACTACTTGATTTTAATGGTTTTCAGGGGGATGCCGCGTTTAGTGAAAAACTTCTTTTCCAGGGTTACTAGACGCAGAGGTTTGCAAACCCGTTCGAAGGCCCTAATAAAGCCTGGGTGTTGTCGGAAGTATTCATTTCCACCTACTTTGGCCTTTCATCTATCTATCAGGGAACTGCCGGGGTTATAGCCGTTGCACAAGGCGGCTTTTTTCCTTTCAATGATTTATTATTACAATAGAACAATCTGGCTTTGGTCGCACTCGTTCACGGATTTGGCAATACAATCAGGCTTACATTGCTTTATTTGGACAAGGATAGTGCTGTCTATGATTGATTCCTGAAATTGATAGGTGGATGAGTAGAACCCTGTATATTTATCACCTTCACCGGAGCGGATTCTGGCTCCAATTCTAAATCGGGTCTGCCTCTCTACTCTGAGCCCGCACCGTGTGTGGTTCTCATTGATAAAACAAGAGCCAGTCTCTCGTGTCGGCAGAGTACGAAACACACTGCACCGGCCTCTACCAGAAGGAGTCCGTAACAGTAGAATATGAACACCGCCAAAAATACCGCTTCCCTCTTCTGGTTGAGATGCCTGTCGACCAAAGCGTTGCAGCCAGGCTGAACGCTGAAGGCCCAAAAGAACGCTCGAACACCTGTATTCCTCTGATATGCAATGCGCTTAAAGAGCCTGCCCGGTATTTCTCGCATAGGAATTGGAAACTCCGAGCCGAAACAAACCACCACACCCTCAACCCACGGGCAACAGTTATTGTGACCACCCCGATCTCCGAATGCCTGTGGGTATGGCTTACCGCGGTTGTTTGCCCCGAGGGCTGAGCGGAGGTTACATGAGCGGTCAATTATCCGATATCTTCGGATTTCCCTGCCCGCCTTAATACCTCATCTTTTATAACTCATTGATTTTAATAAATTTTTACTGAGAAGAGTACTTCGGAGCACTATTTGAGAAGGGAGTTGGGCATGTGACATTCGGGCTTGATACAATGCCAGCCTTTTGATTTGCAGATTCCGCTTAAGAAAGTCTCCACATGTGTACACTATTGCGTACACAATCGAAGTTTTAATGCCATGAATTCTGATTTTTCCCATAAAATTCAACAACGTAGAACTTTTGCTATCATATCCCACCCGGACGCCGGGAAAACCACTGTGACCGAAAAACTGTTGCTGTTCGGAAATGCGATACAACTGGCCGGCTCGGTCAAGGGTAAGAAAGGGCCACACGCACGCTCTGACTGGATGTCCATGGAGCGGGAAAGAGGTATCTCTGTCACCTCTTCGGTAATGCAGTTTCCCTACAGGAATCGCACGGTAAACCTGCTGGATACTCCGGGGCACGAGGACTTCTCCGAGGATACATACCGGGTACTCACCGCGGTGGATTCCGCACTGATGGTGATCGATGGAGCTAAAGGTGTCGAAGACCGCACTATTAAGCTGATGAATGTGTGCCGCTTGCGGACTACCCCGATTCTTTCCTTTATCAACAAACTGGACCGGGATATCCGCGACCCTATTGAGGTTATGGATGAAATCGAGAAGGTGCTCGATATTCAGGCTGCGCCAATAAACTGGCCACTTGCCTCCGGTAAAAACTTTAAAGGCGTGTACAACCTCTACACCGACACGATTCACGTATTTACCCAGGGACAGGGGCACACCATTCCGGACGATATCCAGATCAAGGGCCTGGATACTGCAGAAGCCCATGCCTTGCTGGGCGAGTATGCAGAAGAAATTCGTGAGGAAATCGAACTGGTGCGCGGCGCCACACACCAGTTTGACCTGGAAGCCTATCTGAAAGGTGAACTCACCCCGGTATTTTTCGGTACCGCACTGGGTAATTTCGGCGTGCGTGAAATGCTAGATGGCTTTGTGGAATGGGCTCCCGACCCACAACCACGGGCAACCCGCGAGCGCCAGGTAGCTCCTATCGAGGAAAAATTCTCGGGCTTTGTCTTTAAGATTCAGGCCAATATGGACCCGAAACACCGCGACCGTATCGCCTTTATGCGCGTGTGCTCCGGCACTTACAACCGCGGGATGAAGGTAAAACACGTGCGTATCGGCAAGGAGATCAAAATTGCCGATGCTGTCACCTTTATGGCCGGAGATCGCTCTCACGTGGAGGAAGCCATTGCCGGGGATATTATCGGCCTGCACAACCATGGCACCATACAGATTGGCGATACCTTTACGGAGGGGGAATTACTCAAATTTACCGGTATTCCGAATTTCGCCCCGGAATTGTTCCGCCGAATCCGCCTGAAAGACCCACTGAAACTCAAGCAACTGCAAAAGGGGTTACAGCAGCTCTCCGAAGAGGGCTCCACACAGGTCTTTTTTCCGCAGGAGAGTAACGACATTATCGTCGGTGCGGTTGGTGTTCTCCAGTTTGAGGTGGTGGCTTACCGCCTCAGAGATGAGTACAAGGTCGACGCCATTTACGAAAATGTCAATATCACCACCGCCCGATGGGTGGAGAGCGACAGCCCCAGGGAAATGGAACATTTCAGGCGCAAAGCAAGCACCAACCTTGCCAGGGATGGCAGTGGACATCTCACCTACCTGGCACCAACCCGGGTAAACCTGCAACTGGCTGAGGAGCGCTATCCGGATATCCGCTTTTATGCCACCCGGGAACATTAGTTTCCACTATGTACCCCTGCCCGGATTCTCCTGCAGATTTACGGGCAGCAGATTGAGAGACCATGAATGAGCCAGCATAAAGAGTTACCGGCAGAGATACCGCGTCTTGGCAACCGTTTTACCGCCGCCATTGGCAGGCTGTTGATCTGGCTGATAGGCTGGCGCCTGGAAGGCACCTTTCCATCGGAAAAAAAAGTGATGGTGGCACTGGCCCCGCACACCTCCAACTGGGACTTTGTTGTGGCCATGCCGTTTATCATGGCCTATCGGGTAAGGATTTCCTGGCTGATGAAGAAAGAGGCCTTTTTCTTTCCCTTCAGGGGGCTATTTACATGGCTCGGCGGCGTACCCACCGACCGCTCTGCTGCCGGCGGTATCGCACAACAGGTGGCATCCCAGTTCCGAGACAATGAAAAGATGTGGGTAGGCATCACCCCAGAGGGCACACGCGAGAAAGTCACCAAATGGAAAAACGGCTTTTTGCGCATTGCCTACGCTGCCGATGTGCCCATTTTCCTGGTTGCCTGGGATTTCCCCCGAAAACGTCTTTGTCTGGACTCCCTGTATCAGCCTACAGGGGACCTGGAACAGGATATGCGGGAAATTCAGCTTCGCTTCAGTAAATATCAGGGATATCACCGCAATAAGCAGACCAACACCCTGAAGGGTAATGCATCCTCCCGTGATAGAACTCAGTAGCGAAATATCCACAAGCACCTACCTGATCTTGACCGCGGTAGCCTTTGCCGCGGGTTTTGTGAGTGCTATCGCCGGTGGTGGTGGCATTATTACCTTGCCCGCCCTTCTTTGGGCCGGCATCCCCCCGCTGGATGCCCTCGGTACCAATAAATTTCAAAGCGTCTTCGGTACACTTTCATCGACGGTCAATTTCCTACAGAAGGGACAGCTGCAATTAAAGCCTCTTTGGCCCGGCCTGATTGCTGCAATTTTTGGTTCTCTGGTGGGCACCTGGACCGTTACCCGGCTGGGCGGCGAAGATCTGCAGATCCTTTTACCGATTCTGCTTATTGCAATTGCGCTATACTTTGCGCTCTCCCCAAGGATATCCGATATCGATTCCAAACCCAGAATGGGCACTGGTGTATTCAACCTGTCCGTGGGTAGCGGGGTGGGCTTTTACGGCGGCTTCTTTGGCCCCGGTATGGGCTCTATCTATGCCCTCGCCTTCGCTGCACTCCTCGGCTACAACATGCGCAGAGCCACGGCATCCACCAAGCCCCTGGTTTTGGCAACCAATACCACCTCAATGATCTTGTTTATCCTGGGTGGTCATCTTTTGCTGTGGCTGGCAATCAGTATGTCTGTTGCCCAGTTTTGCGGTGCACGCATCGGCTCAAACCTGGTGATTTCACGGGGCATCCAGTTAATCAGGCCCATCCTTATTCTCACTACAGTTGCTGTAGCGGTAAAATTATTATTGGAGGCGTAAAAGGTGGGCATAATCTTAACGCTATTACTGTCGCTTAGCGCTTTTGTTATCGTTGTCTGGACGTTGATGCACCTGCGCACACCCAGATTCCGTATGGATAGGCAAAGTTTTGTCAGGGGGCTTGAAGATGTGATTTCCGGGCAGGCCAGTGAAACTGAATGGCGCGCTCTGGTAGCCTGTCCCATGCGTCACGATCCCAGGCTGGAACAGTTGCGCCTTGAGTGCCTGAAGATTGAAGAACGTGAATACAATGAGGGCTCTCCCTATTTATTTACCCAAGCCGGCATCAAACAGTTGCGTGAGGTGCGTCGCCAACTCCTCACTGAAATAGCCGGCCAACAGCCTAAATCCTGAACCCAATAAACATTAACCAAGGATAAACCCATGTTTAAACGACTGTTGACCCTAACCGGGAGCTTGATAGCCGCCATGGCCCTCGGTGCCGTCCAGGCCAAGCCACTTCCCCAAGAGGACCTCTCGGTTGCCGAAGTGCTGCGCGACCGCGCACTGGAGTCCTCCGATGCCTACAGCATTGTGGAGTCACTGACAGTGGAAGTCGGCCCACGCCGCGCGGGAACCGAAGGTGACCGCCGCGCAGTTGCCTGGGCCCAGCAAAAAATGAAGGCGCTGGGTTTCGACCGGGTGTATACCGAGCAGGTCGAAGTGCCGCGCTGGGTGCGCGGTCACGCACATGCCGAAGTGATTGCACCCTACCCACAGCCACTAGTCGTCACCTCCCTGGGATTTGGTGTCGCCACACCGGAGGATGGGCTGAGCGCAGAGATTGTCGAGTTTGCCGATGTGGAAGCGCTGTTAAAGGCACCGCCAGAGCAAGTGAAGGGCAAGATTGCCTTTATCAACAAGCGTATGGAAAAGGCCCGCACCGGTGAAGGCTATGGCCCCGCGGTTCAAGGACGCAGTAGGGGGATGCGTGCAGCCGCCACAAAAGGCGCCGCAGCGCTGCTTCTGCGCTCCGTGGGAACAGACTCTGACCGTTTTGCCCACACCGGCATGATGGCGATCGATAATATTGAAAACCCGGTGCCCGCTTTGGCGCTCTCGGCACCGGATGCGAATTTGCTCGAAGCCATGCTCAAGCGCGGCGGGCCCGTAGTGGTCAGACTTGATGTCGACAATGAACGCCTTGCCGATGGCCCCTCCTTCAATGTGATCGGAGAGATCACCGGCCGCGAGCGACCCGAAGAGGCCATGGTGATTGGGGCCCATCTGGACTCCTGGGACGAGGGCACTGGCGCCCTTGACGATGGCGCCGGCGTTGCTATTGTCCTGGAGACGGCCAGGCTCATCGCAGAGCTGCCAGTTCGCCCGCGCCGCACCCTGCGCGTAATTCTGTTTGGCGCCGAAGAGATAGGCTTGGTAGGTGCCAAACAATATGTCGATGCCCACCGTCATGAACTGGACAATATTATCGCCATATCCGAATCCGATTTCGGCGCGGGGAAAATCTGGCGTTTTGACACCCGCCTGCCCGAGAACAAATTCGATATCGCCGACCAGATGATGCAGTTGCTCGCACCCCTCGGCATTGAACGCGGCAATAACGCCTCTTCCGGCGGTCCGGACAGCAGTGTATTCGTCGCCCGGGGCGTACCCGCCTTTGGCCTCTACCAGGACGGCACAGATTACTTCGACTACCACCATACCCCCAATGACACACTGGACAAGGTTGACCCAGAAAACCTTCGCCAGAATGTCGCAGCCTGGGTCGTGATTTCCTTCCTGGCTGCGGAAATGGAAGGCGATCTGGGCCGCATTCCCACTAAAACAGATTAGGCCGGGAATCAAGCCAGAAAGACCCCCCTTTGCCCATACCAAAAGCCCCCGCTGTGGGGGCTTTTCATTACCCCCATAGCAAGGTCTCCTCCAGCAGCTGTCACTTCTCTTGTGCAAGTGCCCTGTCCACAACCTCTCACCGGCATGGTGTTATTACAGACTTGTTACTCACAGAAACCATGGATAGAGCTGTGTATAACTCTGGTATATCCCTCGCCAGCAGCCGATATGCCGTACCTGTACCCCGAGCGTGTAAAAAAGCAGCACTCCAAGTGACCCTTTGCAGAACCTCTGCATCACAGACACACCCTGGCTATCCACTTCTGCCAACCTTTTCGGTCTTATTGCCATCATTTGCAAGGTTACATAGAGGAGTTCGAATGCAAGGGGAAACCGGTTTGGTCTTCTGGATAACATCAGAGCCTGCAGCGCTATACAGATTCAAGTGGGGATAAGGCTCACTCCGTATGCAACTCCCTGCCCAGAGAAACCCTGCCAATTGGAAGCCCCACCGCTCAACGCACAGAACCGGCCTTTGAAAGCGCCTGAATCGACACCCCAGGGATTTCGTGTCAAAGTTACAGGCATTTATTGATACAACGAATGACCGAGACCGAAAAATGCCGATTACGCTGAACAATCCTTTGATTCCCGGCCTGTTGGCTGTCGCCATCTTCACAGGCTGTCAGGCCGATAGGGGCACAGAGGCAACAGCTCTGACCGACAAGGTCCAGAGCACCCCTGCAGAGGCGCCTGTCACCTTGGACGCCGAAGCGGAAACACACCGCCTGACCGAGTGGCTGGATGCACGGTACGAAGAGCAGTTACAGTTCAGCCCCATGCAACTGTCCTATCTCGGGCGCAAGGAGCTGTACGATCAAATAGACGATATGAGCGAGGCTGCAGAGGCGCGCCGGCTGGCCTGGATGGAGAAGACCGTTGCCGACCTGAAGAAGCACTTCCACTACGATAAGCTGACCCAGGAAGGGAAAAATTCCTACGATATCTGGCACTTCCAGTTTGAACAGGCCAGGGCAGCCGAACCCTTCAAGCGCCATGGTTACATCTTCGAGCAAATGGGCGGCTCCCAGTCACAACTACCCAACTTCCTGCTGAACTTCCACAAGGTGGACACTATCGAGGATATGCAGGCCTATATTGCCCGTATCGGCGGTATCTCCCGCGCTATCAACCAGTTGCTTGAGCGGGCCGAGCTGGCCGCCAAGGCGGGTATCCGCCCACCGCGCTTTGCCTTTGAGGGCGCTATCGAACAGTCCAGCAAGCTGATTGACGGCGCCCCCTTCAAGAATGGTGATGACGCCCCCCTGTGGGCCGGCGCCAAGGGCAAGATTGCCGCATTGCTGGAAGCCGGTAAGATCAACCAGAAACAAGCTGACAAGCTGACCGCGGACGCCCGCAGGGCCCTGGAAACCCAATTCCTGCCCGCCTACAAAACCCTGATCTCCTGGCTCAAGGAAGATATGCAGAAAGCCTCCGCGCAACCCCAGGGCGCCAGCAGCCTGCCAGACGGCCCGGCTTTCTATAACCAGCGCCTGGCCAATACCACCACCACCAAGCTGACCGCCGATGAGATCCATAATATCGGGCTGAAGGAAGTGGCGCGTATCCGGGGAGAAATGGAAACCATCAAGGAGCAGGTGGGCTTCAAAGGTAGCCTGCAGGAATTCTTTACCTTTATCCGCGAGGACAAGCAGTTCTACTACCCAAATACCGACATGGGCCGCCAGAGCTACTTGAATGATTCGAAAGCCTTTCTCAACGATATCAGCACCAGGCTGCCCGAGTACTTCGGGTTGCTGCCCAAGGCAGAGCTGGTGGTGAAGCGCGTTGAGTCCTTCCGCGAGCAGGACGGTGGAGCCCAGCACTACTATCCGGGTACCCCGGATGGCACCCGCCCTGGGGTCTATTACGCGCACCTGTCTGACATGAGCGCCTACTCCACCACCGATATGGAAACCGTGGCCTACCACGAGGGCAATCCCGGCCACCATATGCAAATCTCCATTGCCCAGGAGCTGGAGGGTATCCCGCTGTTTCGCACCCAGGCGCACTTTACCGTCTACTCAGAGGGCTGGGCACTGTACTCTGAGAAGCTGGCCAAGGAAATGGGGGCCTATGAGGACCCCTACAATCTGTTCGGTCATCTGACTGCCGAAATGTGGCGTGCTATTCGCCTGGTGGTGGATACCGGTATGCACGCCAAGGGCTGGAGTGAAGAGCAGGCGGTGGAATACTTCCTGGAAAATTCCGCAATCCCGGAAACTGCTGTGCGCTCCGAAGTGCGCCGTTACCTGGTATGGCCGGGACAGGCCACCGCCTATAAGATCGGTATGCTGAAAATCCAGGAGCTGCGCAGACAGGCCGAGGAGCAACTGGGCGATAAGTTCGATATCCGCGGTTTCCACGATACCGTGTTGGGCGGCGGCGCTCTACCGATACCGGTACTGGAGAGCCGTGTAGCCCGCTGGGTGAAATCTGTTCAGGGCGCCTGATTGTAGGCGCTTAACCCGAGCAAAAAAGCCGTTTCGCCTATGCAACACGCTCGGTAAATCCACTCTACCGCACCTTCTGTGGTAGCTGTGCGGGGCTGTGGCTTGGGGAATTGCTTTTTGGAAACCCATTGATACTGACAGGGCTTTGCATGGGGAATATACCATGAAAAAACTGGCTATTTTTTTCTGTGTTCTGGCTGTGCAGTGCATCACCATGCCCCTGTGGGCGAAGGCCATACCTACAGAGATTACCGTGCGCGCCCAGGCCAGGGATGCGAAATTTATTGGCTCCTCCATTGGGGGTGCCATGGTCATTATCCGCGCGGCGGATACCGGTGAGATCCTTGCCAAAGGACTGACCCAGGGCAGTACCGGAGATACCGGCAAGATCATGAAAACCCCGCGGGAACGCTATCTACCGATCGCCACCGGGGCAGCGCACTTCACTGCAACACTGGATATCAGCAATCCGGTGTTTCTTACTATTGAAATCCTCGCCCCATACATTAAAAAACAGGCCCGGGTGGTTGCGCAAACCCAAACCTGGCTGGTGCCTGGCAAACCCATCAATGGCGAAGGGCTGATCGTGGAAATACCGGGTATGGTGGTGGACTTGCTCAATCCGCAGACACACCTCTACACTGGCCTCGACCAGAGCCCTTATGAGATCCGCGCCAACGTGGTGATGATGTGTGGCTGCTCAATTACCGAGGGCGGCCTCTGGGATGGCAGCACAATTGAAGTGGTGGCGCAGGTAAAAAAAGAGGGAAAGATCTTTGCCACAGTGCCGTTAAAGTTACACGACACCATGAATACATTCAGTGCCCTTTTTTCCACCGATACACCCGGTGTCTATGAAATCCTGGTCTACGCCTATGACCCAAAGACCGGTAATACCGGTGTTGACAGAGGCAGCTTTATCGTACATTAAAGCGTGCGAATAGATTGCAAGCGACAAATAGTCTTGCCGGGTCCATGAAAAAGCATGCCGGTAAGGTGCACACCACCGGCGGCGATCCAGGGCATTCCACCGGCCCGCGGCCCAATGAGACATTGCCGAGCCGGAGGGGTTGGATATCAAATTCCATCTCAACCTTGCAAGTCAGTACAGTCAGTTACCCTCCTCCCAGATGCGCACGACAGCAATCACTGCGCAATGGCACCTGGTGCCGAGCTTTGATCTAGAATCTAGCCACAGCCTACCGTGCCCCCGACTTGTGACTTTGCGGCATAAACACACCGTTATAGCGGCGCGGAGATAGGCTCCAAAGGGAGAGCCCTTGTAATGGGAGGAAAAAAAGGGAAGCTGGACAAAGCAGATCGATACGCCCTGCTCGAAGAACACCGCCCGGAACGTATTCAGGCGCGCCTGCACCGCGCACCCAAATCCCAGCGGGTTTCCGATTTTGTTCTGGGAGCTATTGATGGCTGTGTCACCACCTTCGCCATTGTAGCCGGGGCATTCGGTGCCGGCTTTTCCGAAGCAGTGGTGCTGGTCATGGGCTTCGCTAACCTGATTGCCGATGGCTTCAGCATGGCTGTGAGCAACTACGAGGCCACCAGCGTGGAGCGGGCGCAATTGGCGGCGGCAACCCGCACCGAATGCCAGCATATTGCCCTAGTGCCTGAGGGAGAACGGGAGGAAATTCGCCAGATCTTTCACCGCAAAGGATTTCATGGGGAAATACTGGAACAAATCGTCGCTACCATTACCGCCAATCGCAAGCTCTGGATAGAGACCATGTTGGCGGAGGAATACGGCATCAGTCGTTTCGCACGCAAACCCCTCGGGGCGGCACTGGTGACCTTTTTCGCGTTTATTGGAGTGGGCGCCATACCACTGCTGCCTTATCTTGTTCAACCGCTGGACACAACACAGCAATTCTACATCAGCACGGTTTTAGCAGCTTGCACTTTCTTTGCCATTGGCCTGTGTAAAGGCTTGGTGTTTTCCCGCCGGATACTGGCCTCGGGGCTCACAACGCTGATTTTTGGCGGGGCTGCAGCCGCGCTCGCCCTGGGTATTGGCTTTTGTCTGCGCAGCTTTATCGCTTAACAGTCATCACTATCAGGCCGCAACCACCTTGTTGCGGCCACTGTTTTTCGCACAGTACATACGCTTGTCTGCTTCTGCAAGCAACTGATTGTGAGGACAACTGCGGCTATTGCCTTCCACGACACCAAAACTGATGGAGACTTTCACCGGCTGTACGTAACGGCGGCTTAGAGTCTCTACCCTGCGGCGCAACTTCTCTGCCAGTAGGCTGCCACCACGCACATCCGCGTTGGGCAGCAAGAGCAGAAATTCCTCGCCCCCCCAGCGCGCGACAATATCCCCCGCACGGGTGTTGTCCCTGAGCACCCTGGCAACATCCTGCAGAATACGATCACCGAACGCATGCCCGTAGGTATCGTTGATCGTCTTGAAATTATCGAGGTCGCCAATCAAGATCACATATTTACTGTGCAGCTCCCGATTGCGGTGCTCCAGGTCGTGGATGGCACGGTAGGCTTCGCGACGGTTGGCGAGCCCGGTCAGGGCATCTGTGGATGCGTTTTTCTCCAGTTCCCCTGTCAGTCGTTCCAGCAGCTGCTGTGTCTGGTGACGACTGCTATCAAGGAGCGCGGTCAGGGCTGTGAGAGCACCGAAGACTGCGATAAAGCGCGCGCGGTAAGCGGTGTCATATGTGGCAGTAAAACCGGGAAACTCAGGGTAGAAAAGCACACACGCGGTGGCAATACCGATACCCAAAAGGGCAACGGTGCCGGTTTTGTAACCGTAAAGGTTGATAAAACCGGGAACCAGCATAACAGCCCACATCAAGCCGGTGTTGTTCACGCCACCGGTTAATAGCAGATAAAAGTAAAGTGCCAACAGCAGACCCCCAACCAGTAGCGGTGTCTTCTCACTGGGGCCTGACACATTGATGATGACGTAAGTACACAGGATGATCACTGCAACCACCGACAGTGTTATCGCCTGCAGTATTTCTGTGACAGACAGAGCAATGACGGCCATGGCGCCTGTTACTGCCATGGCGAATATCAACATATAAGAAGCGGCCAGGATGCGGCGGCGGAGGTCTATCTGCCGCATCTCCTCCACCGACGTACAAAGCGTGGGATTCTGTTTATTATACCCTGAATGCATGATTATCTCTGTTGCCAAACAGACCGCAGTGGTCCCCAGTCCTGCAGCCCGGTGCCCGCACATGACTCCAGCAGAAGGCACCTGCCACAGGAGCGCAGCAGTGCTGAGTATAGGGGGATTCTTTCTGCAGCCAAAGTCGCACGCTAAAGTATTAGTAAATCACACTTTGGAAATGGGACACCGTGAGACCAATTATACTGACCTGGGGCGATATTCTGACACTACATGGGGATGCACTTGTGTGTCCAGCGCACAAACACCTGATTTGCGGGCGAGGTCTTTCCGCACAGATTTATGCGCGCGGTGGCGTGGAATTGGTAACACAGTGCCAACTGCAACCCGAATGTGCCGTAGGTGAGGCCCGTCTCACTCGAGCCTACCAATTGGGGGTAAACTATCTACTGCACACGGTGACACCCCAGTGGAGCAGCGGCGACCAATGGGGCGCACAGGCCCTGCAGCAATTGCGACACTGCTACGAAAATGTGCTAGCGCTGGCAGAACAAAACGGCCTAAAATACCTTCTCTTTCCCGCATTAGGGGCCGGCACCAATCGTTTTCCCCATGCAATTGCAGCCCATCAGGCACTGGCGGTGCTGACAGCATGCAGTGGCCAATTTGAACAGATTACTATCTGCCTGCACACACCAGCCGCATTGGGGGAATGGCAGGAGGTTAAGCAACAATTTTTTTCAGTGTGACAATTTTTCACCTGAGCATAGAAACGGTTGTGAATCAAATTTTCACTTATGACAATGCTGCGGCAGAAGTCTAGTCTATTCTTCCCGCAGGTGCTGAAACCACATTGCACCAAAGGGAAGAACCATCGGTGCCACCACCGGTTTTTCCCAATAGAGTTCCCCAGCAACAAAGGCAGGCTGATTTTTCTCTATTTTATTGCCTTGCCAAACACGCCCGAATTTTCTCTCAAGGCATCGGATAACATCGCTACGGAATAATGACAGGCCGACGCAATATCCAGTTAGTGTTTATTGTGTGGCTACCGGGACTGAACCAATCTACCCTATCGCAATAATGCCCCTATCACAGTTCACCCTCACGGAGAGAAAATCCTCTCTGCCTGCCGCAAACTCTTTCAGCGGTTCAACCAGTCGTCCATCGCCGCCAGTATCTGGTGCCGATAGGGCTGTGTTTCATTGATCATCTGGTGGCGGGCACCGCGAATCAATACCCTGTGGCAATGGGGAAATCGGTCGCGGATCGCACGCATATCGTAGCGCCAATCCACTGTACCATCACCGGTGCCCTGCACAACCAGCATTTTGCGGGGATTTCGTGCGGTTTTAGGGAAGGTTTTTATCCAGTCCACCATGGCACCGAGCCAGCACATGGAAATCACCTGGGACTGCAGAGGATCGCGCAACGCCTGGCGCCGGGAGAATTCCGCATCGTGGGTATTGATATTGAATTCACGGCTGGGCTCGCTGATAAACAGACGCCCCAGGTAGTACTTCCACTTGACCAGGTGCCAGTTTGCCGGGCGTACCAGTGGGGCAAGCAGGAAAATCTTATCCAGTGGCTGCCAGCGACTGTATTGCAAGTGGACCATTAACGCCGCCCCCCCGGTACTCTGCCCCATACCATGCCAGGGTCCTGGCAGCTTGTCGCTGGCAATATAGAGAAGGCGGTCAAATACCTGGCGGTATTGCAGGAAGGTCTGTATGGCTACCCGCTCCCCACTGGAAAGGCCGTGACCCGGAAAATCGAAAATCACCACATTCAGGTTGCGCTCCAGGCCGAAGCGAATCGCCGGACCATAGATACCGGTGTGATCAAAGTATCCGTGACAGATAAACAGTGTGCCACGGGGGTTCTCCACCAGCCAGTATTGTGACACCAGCTCAAAGCCCGCTGCGATAAAGGTGCCAACCCCAGTTTTGTGGGCGAGCGGGAAGTGCAGGTCATAGAAATTCCGATAGTCCTGCAACTCCGTTACCAGTGGGGCCGCGTCACTATTGAAGTCAAGTTGTGGCAACTTCCGGCGCAGCGCCGAATAGTCCGGGCGCTTGATCACCGGGCTGCTTTCAAAGTTACTGATATCTTGCAAGGTATCCATTGGATCAATGGTACTGCATTTTTCAGTAAGGAAGTGACGGTGTGGCTGGCCAATAGATATTCTGAATCAATAAGGGCACGCGCGATAACCGCCCCCGTGGCTTTTAGCGCAAGTAACCGCTCACTTAATTGCTGGCTCCAATTCGCCAGCGGCATAGCGTTCACTCATGGTTTCAAGGCTGACAGGGCGAATCCCGCTGGCCTGGCCAGCGCTGCCAAACGCTTCGTAGCGGGCCACACAGATCGCCCTCATCGCCTGCAGAGTGGCTTTGTAGAATTTACGTGGGTCAAATTCAGAGGGATTCTGGGCCAGGAAGCGGCGAATAGCGCCGGTAGAGGCCAAACGCAGATCGGTGTCGATGTTGACCTTGCGCACACCGTGCTTGATGCCCTCACAGATCTGCTCCACAGGCACTCCATAGGTTTCGGGAATTTCCCCCCCAAACTCGTTGATCACCGCCAACCACTCCTGTGGCACTGAGGAAGAGCCATGCATCACGAGATGGGTATCGGGAATACGAGCGTGGATCTCCCTGATGCGACCAATGGCAAGGATATCGCCGGTGGGCGGGCGGGTGAACTTATAGGCGCCATGGCTGGTACCGCAGGCAATCGCCAGAGCATCCACCCTGGTCTTCTGTACGAAATCCGCTGCCTCTTCCGGGTCTGTCAGCAACTGCTCCTTGGACAATTTGCCCTCGGCGCCAACACCATCCTCCTCTCCCGCCATGCCGGTTTCCAGGGAGCCCAAACAACCCAATTCACCTTCAACGGAAACACCGCAGGCATGTGCCATATCCACCGCGCAGCGGGTTACATCGACATTGTACGTATAGGAAGCCGGTGTCTTGCCATCTTCCTGCAGCGAGCCGTCCATCATCACAGAACTGAAACCCAACTGGATCGAACGCTGGCATACCGCAGGGCTGGTGCCGTGATCCTGGTGCATCACCACCGGGATTTCCGGAAATTCCTCAATAGCGGCAAGGATCAAATGGCGCAGGAAAGGTGCCCCGGCATATTTACGCGCTCCGGCAGACGCCTGCACGATAACGGGGGAGTTGGTCTCCCTGGCCGCTTCCATGATCGCGCGCATCTGTTCCAGATTATTTACATTAAATGCGGGCACCCCATAGCTGTGCTCTGCGGCGTGGTCCAGCAACTGGCGCAGGCTGATAAGAGCCATAATTCATTCCTTTCTCGTTTCTTCGTCGTATCTGTAATTGTGCTTTTATCAATTGCCAGCAATCATTGACAGGCATGAGTTGAAATGCTGTCTCAATCGTTTGCACGGGACTCCAGCATGGCTACCGCCGGCAATGTCCGGCCCTCTACATACTCAAGGAAGGCCCCACCGCCAGTGGAGATATAGGATACTTTATCGGCAACGCCGTATTTGTCCACCGCTGCCAGGGTATCACCACCACCGGCGATAGAGAACGCATCACAACCGGCGATTGCCTGGGACAAATGCTCTGTGCCGGCACCGAACTGGTCAAACTCGAAAACCCCCACAGGGCCATTCCAGATAATGGTTCTGGCGTTTTTTAGGATCTGCGCCAGCTGCTCGGAGGACTGGGAACCAATATCAAAGATCATATCGTCTTCAGCCACAGCATCGGCTGACTTGGTTACCGCCGTGGCAGTTTCGCTCAACGCCTTACCGGTCACCACATCCACAGGCAGAGGGATATTGCATTTCTCCATCAGCCCTCTGGCGGTATCCACCAGATCGTATTCACACAAGGACTTCCCTACCGGCTTGCCGCTGGCAGCAAGGAACGTGTTGGCGATACCGCCGCCGACGATCAACTGGTCCACTTTGTCAGCCAGACTCTCCAGAACGGTCAGCTTGGTAGAAACCTTGGCACCGCCGACGATCGCCACCAGCGGACGCGCCGGCTCGGCCAGCGCTTTTTCCAGAGCTTCCAGCTCCGCAGCCAAAAGCGGGCCAGCACAGGCTAGCGGGGCATACTTGGCCACACCGTGGGTAGATGCCTGGGCCCGGTGAGCAGTACCAAAAGCATCCATCACAAAGACATCACACAACTGTGCATAGGCCTTGGCCAGGGCCTCATCATTCTTTTTCTCACCCAAATTGAAGCGCACATTCTCCAGCAGAGCCACCTCGCCATCAGCCAGTGTCACACCGCTGCGCCATTCCTTCACCAGCGGCACTTCACGAGCCAGCAACTCGCCCAGATACTCAGCGACAGGAGCCAGGGAGAGTTCTTCTGCGTATTCCCCTTCGACCGGCCGCCCCAGGTGGGACATCAGCACTACCCTGGCACCAGCATTGATCGCGGCCTGGATCGTGGGAATTGCCGCACGGATGCGCGCATCAGAAGTGATTCGCCCACCCTTCAGCGGGACATTCAGGTCCTCGCGAATGAGTACACGCTTACCTTTCAAGTCCAGACCTGTCATCAGCTTGGCCACCATCCACCAGTCCTCTTCTACTTGATTAGCTGAAAATGTGGGCGCGGAGTATATCAACTGCCCTCTGCCGTTGACGACAGCAAGACAAGGAAAAAGCCCTGGCCGCGAGGGATCAGGGCTTTGCAATATACCCCAAAAAAACAAAACCCCCGCAGGCTTCCCTGCAGGGGTTTTCTCTTTTAAAAGCCTGACAGTGACCTACTCTCACATGGGGAGACCCCACACTACCATCGGCGATGCTGCGTTTCACTGCTGAGTTCGGCAAGGGATCAGGTGGTTCCACAGCTCTATGTCCGTCAGGCAAACTGGCTCCGGGTGGCGTTGGTCTTAAGAGCCTTAACTCTGCCCGCCGTGTTATCGCTGTTTGCCTCGGTCAGTGTGACCGGCGATAACCCCAAATCATTCGGTAAAACACCCTGTAGTAATACACCGCAAACCGCCTGTTGTGTGCCTTTCTATACACAATCCACTCGCTCAGTCGCCAGTAACCATCTCTGTTGTATGGTCAAGCCGCACGGGCAATTAGTACTGGTTAGCTCAACGCCTCACAACGCTTCCACACCCAGCCTATCAACCTGGTAGTCTTCCAGGGCCCTTCAGGACTCTCAAGGAGTCAGGGAGATCTTATCTTGAAGGAGGCTTCCCGCTTAGATGCTTTCAGCGGTTATCCCGTCCGAACATAGCTACCCGGCAATGCCACTGGCGTGACAACCGGAACACCAGAGGTTCGTTCACTCCGGTCCTCTCGTACTAGGAGCAACTCTTCTCAAATCTCCAACGCCCACGGCAGATAGGGACCGAACTGTCTCACGACGTTCTAAACCCAGCTCGCGTACCACTTTAAATGGCGAACAGCCATACCCTTGGGACCGGCTTCAGCCCCAGGATGTGATGAGCCGACATCGAGGTGCCAAACACCGCCGTCGATGTGAACTCTTGGGCGGTATCAGCCTGTTATCCCCGGAGTACCTTTTATCCGTTGAGCGACGACCCTTCCATTCAGAATCGCCGGATCACTATGACCTACTTTCGTACCTGCTCGACATGTCTGTCTCGCAGTCAAGCGCACTTATACCATTATACTCATTGCATGATTTCCGACCATGCTGAGTGCACCTTCGTACTCCTCCGTTACTCTTTGGGAGGAGACCGCCCCAGTCAAACTACCCACCATACACTGTCCTCGATCCGGATCACGGACCTGAGTTAGAACCTCAAACATACCAGGGTGGTATTTCAAGGACGGCTCCACAATAACTGGCGTTACTGCTTCAAAGCCTCCCACCTATCCTACACAAATAGGCTCAAAGTTCAGTGCAAAGCTGTAGTAAAGGTTCACGGGGTCTTTCCGTCTAGCCGCGGGTACACTGCATCTTAACAGCGATTTCAATTTCACTGAGTCCCTGGTGGAGACAGCGTGGCCATCGTTACGCCATTCGTGCAGGTCGGAACTTACCCGACAAGGAATTTCGCTACCTTAGGACCGTTATAGTTACGGCCGCCGTTTACCGGGGCTTCGATCAAGAGCTTCGCCTAAGCTAACCCCATCAATTAACCTTCCGGCACCGGGCAGGCGTCACACCCTATACGTCCTCTTACGAGTTTGCAGAGTGCTATGTTTTTAATAAACAGTCGCAGCCACCTGGTCACTTCGACCGGCCTCAGCTTAGGGAGCAAGTCCCATCACCAAAACCGGCGTACCTTCTCCCGAAGTTACGGTACCATTTTGCCTAGTTCCTTCACCAGGGTTCTCTCAAGCGCCTTGGTATTCTCTACCTGACCACCTGTGTCGGTTTAGAGTACGGTTCACTATTGCCTGAAGCTTAGAAGTTTTTCCTGGAAGCAGGGCATCAACCACTTCGTCTCAAAATAGAGACTCGTCATCAGCTCTCAGCCTTAAGGACCCGGATTTGCCTAAGTCCCCAGCCTACAACCTTAAACATGGACAACCAATCGCCATGCCGGCCTAGCCTTCTCCGTCACTCCATCGCAGCAATAGCAAGTACAGGAATATTAACCTGTTCCCCATCGACTACGGCTTTCGCCCTCGCCTTAGGGGCCGACTAACCCTGTCCCGATTAGCGTTGGACAGGAACCCTTGGTCTTCCGGCGGGGAGGTTTTTCACCCCCCTTATCGTTACTCATGTCAGCATTCGCACTTGTGATACCTCCAGCCAACCTCCCGGTCAACCTTCAGCGGCTTACACAACGCTCCTCTACCATGCTCCTAAGAGCATCCGCAGCTTCGGTTACCAGTTTGAGCCCCGGTATATCTTCCGCGCGGGCCGACTCGACTAGTGAGCTATTACGCTTTCTTTAAAGGATGGCTGCTTCTAAGCCAACCTCCTAGCTGTCTGGGCCTTCCCACATCGTTTCCCACTTAACTGGTATTTGGGACCTTAGCTGGCGGTCTGGGTTGTTTCCCTTTCCACGACGGACGTTAGCACCCGCCGTGTGTCTCCCGCGATTGCACTCCACGGTATTCGGAGTTTGCATGGGGTTGGTAAGTCGGGATGACCCCCTAGCCCAAACAGTGCTCTACCCCCGTGGGTGAGACGCGAGGCGCTACCTAAATAGCTTTCGAGGAGAACCAGCTATCTCCCGGCTTGATTAGCCTTTCACTCCGATCCACAGGTCATCCCCTAATTTTTCAACATTAGTGGGTTCGGTCCTCCAGTTGATGTTACTCAACCTTCAACCTGCCCATGGATAGATCGCCGGGTTTCGGGTCTATTGCCTGCAACTAAACGCCCTGTTAAGACTCGGTTTCCCTACGGCTCCCCTAAACGGTTAACCTTGCTACAGACAATAAGTCGCTGACCC